>CAJULF010000010.1:0-52312 GCA_910587135.1 uncultured Oscillospiraceae bacterium | reverse complement strand
CGGTTAAAAGCAACGCAATAATAGAGCGGACAAAGGCGCTGAAAGCAAAAATAACCTGAACGCCCACGCATGAATTTCCCGCAAGCCGGTGTGAAAGCGAAGTGAAACGGAGCTTTCGCACCGAGGCTAACGGAACCCGCCGCAGGCGGGTGGAGTGGTGCGGGAAATTCTTTTAAATTGCGGGAAATTCTTTAAAATAAGGAGAAAATTATGGCTCGAATGACAGTCGCAAAGGCAATGACGGAGTGCCTTAAGGCGGAGGGTATAACCACCGTTTTCGGCTACCCTGGCGCGGCGATATGCCCGTTTTATGATGAATTGAATAATACGGAGATACGGCACGTTCTGGTGCGGCACGAGGTGAACGGCGGGCATGCCGCAAGCGGCTATGCGCGTATCAGCGGAAAGCCGGCGGTGGCGATAGCCACGTCGGGACCGGGCGCGCTTAATCTCATAACGGCGATAGCCACGGCGTATATGGATTCCGTGCCTATGGTTGTAATAACCGGTCAGGTGAATTCCGACCAGCTTGGGCGCGACGTGTTTCAGGAGGCGGATATAACGGGCTCCGCCGAGCCGTTTGTCAAGCACAGCTATCTTCTCAAGCGCCCCGAGGACACCGCCGAGATATTCAAAAGAGCTTTCTATATCGCGGGCACGGGGCGGCGCGGTCCCGTGCTGATAGATATACCGGTGGACGTTCAGACGGCGGAGATAGATTTTGAGTATCCCGAATCGGTGGATATACGCTCTTACCGTCCCAGCACCATGGGCAACGGCTTGTCGGTAAAGAGGGCGGTAAGCGCCATTCTTGCGGCGGAAAAGCCGCTTATACTGGCGGGCGGCGGTCTGTTTACAGGCGGCGCGGTCGGGCTTATGAGAGAGCTTGCGGAGCGCACGGATATCCCGGTTGTGTCCACAATGATGGGACTGGGAGCTGTCTCGACCGACAGCCCGCTGTATTACGGAATGATAGGAATGCACGGCTGCAAGGCGGCGAATATGGCAATTAACACCTGCGATACGCTGATATTGCTCGGCGCGAGGGTGGGCGACCGCTCCATAGCCGAAATGAAAAAGCGCGAGAATCTCCATGTAGTTCATATAGATATAGATCCCGCGGAAATAGGGAAGAATATCGGCGTAAACGTTCCGATAGTGGGCGATCTTACGCTGGTGCTCGGACAGCTTCTCGATCAGCTTAAGGACAAGCTCGACCATTCGGAGTGGCGGAAAAAGCTGGACGAATACCGTGTTGAAAAACCGATAAAGGCGGCGGCAAAGGGCTTTGTAAACCCCAAGCTGTTTATTAAAACGCTGGACAAGTACCTCCCTGCCAATTCGGTGGTAGTCGCTGACGTCGGCTCAAATCAGATGTGGACAGCCGCGAATATTACCATTAACGACGGGCGCTTTCTCACCTCGGGCGGTATGGGCACGATGGGCTACGCGATACCCGCGGCGCTGGGCGCAAAGGCAGCCGATCCCTCCGCGGAGGTGGTAGCGGTGTGCGGCGACGGCTCGTTTCAGATGCAGATGATGGAGCTTGCCACGGCGATACAGCATAATATCAACATCAAGGTGATAGTTATGCGCAATAATTATCTCGGAATGGTGCGGGAGCTTCAGGAGAAGGCGTACGGCAGCAGACGCGTTGCGGTGTCGCTTGACGGAAGCCCGAGCTATACGAAGATAGCCGAGGCATACGGCATCGAAACGGTGCTGTGCGACAGCGAAGATATGATAGACGGAGCGATAGAGCGGATGATATCCTCAGATAAGCCATTTCTTATAGAGGTGGCGGTAGAGGAATTTGAAAAGACGATACTGTAACGGGGGAGGTTCGCATGAAGCATACAATTTCCGTACTGGTGGAAAATCACGCGGGCGTTCTCGCGAGAGTAGCGGGGCTTTTCGCGCGCCGCGGATTCAATATAGACAGCCTGGCGGTGGGAGTGACTGACGACGAGAACGTGTCAAGAATGACGATAGTCGCGGATGGCAGCGATTACACCCTGGAGCAAATAGAAAAGCAGCTTAACAAGCTGATAGACGTGATAAAGGTAAAGACGCTCTCGCAGGAGAGCATGGTGTCGCGTGAGCTTGTGCTGATAAAGGTGAGCTGCACACCCAAACAGCGTCCCGAGATAATCAGCATAGTGGAGCTGTCGCACGGTAAGATATCCGACATCTGTGCAAATTCGGTAACGATAGAGATATCCGACAGCCAGCAGCAGCTCAACAATTTTGAGGAGCTGCTCCGCCCCTACGGCATCAAAGAGATAGTCCGCACGGGAACAATAGCAATGCAGAAAGGCGAAGCTACGGTAAGGATATGACCGCCATGCCGGTCAGCCGACAAATTCAAACAAACTCTTAAAGCATTAAATAAAGCCGAAAGCCACACCAAAATCAAGGATTAAAGGCGCTGAAAGCTGCTGAAAAGTGAACGCCCGCGCATGAAATTTCAAAAAGTACACATTTGCCATTCGGCAAATGTGTACGGTTTCCGCAGTCGCGCAGAGCGAAACGGAGTGAAGCGGAGCGTGAGTGCGGAAATTTTGAAATTTTTTAAAATAATCAGCCTTAGGTCAACCTTTATATACAGACTGATTGACTTGCAAAGCAAGTCAACGTGGTTCGGGAAATTCTTTTAAATAATTTGCCCCTTGTCATCACAGATTAAAAGCATAATTGCTCGCAGCAACCCATTAGGGGCATTAAAAATACCTATCCTCGCTTAAAAGTAAGCGTCGAAATAAACATATTTCTGAAAGGAGAAATATAAAAATGGCAAAGATGTATCATTCGGAAGACTGCAATCTGTCACTGCTGGAGGGCAAGACGGTTGCGATAATCGGCTACGGAAGCCAGGGACACGCACACGCGCAGAATCTCAAGGACAGCGGCGTGAAGGTCGTAGTCGGACTTTACGAGGGTTCCAAGAGTTGGAAAAAAGCAGAGGAAGACGGCTTTGAGGTTCTCACCGCGTTTGACGCAGCCAAAAAAGCTGATATGATAATGATTCTCATCAATGACGAGAAGCAGGCGGATCTGTACAAGGAGAGCATTCTCCCGAATCTGTCCGCGGGAAAGACGCTGATGTTCGCTCATGGTTTTAACATCCACTTCGGGCTTATTGTTCCCCCCGCCGACGTTGACGTTATCATGGTAGCTCCCAAGGGACCGGGTCACACCGTACGCTCGGAGTACACAGTCGGCAGAGGCGTTCCCTGCCTGGTTGCGGTTCACCAGGACGCTACGGGCAGAGCGCTTGATATGGGTCTGGCATATGCCGCGGGTATCGGCGGCGCGAGAGCGGGCGTTCTCATGACCACTTTCAAGATGGAAACCGAAACCGACCTGTTCGGCGAGCAGGCAGTGCTCTGCGGCGGCGTTACCGCTCTGATGAAGGCGGGCTTTGAAACGCTTGTAGAGGCGGGCTATGATCCCCAGAACGCATATTTCGAGTGTATTCATGAGATGAAGCTCATTGTTGACCTTATCTTTAAGGGCGGCTTCAGCATGATGAGATATTCCATTTCCGACACCGCGGAGTTCGGCGATTACGAAACGGGCAAGCGCCTTATCACCGAGGAAACCAAGAAGGAGATGAAGAAAGTCCTCACCGAGATTCAGGACGGCACATTCGCTTCCAAGTGGATAAACGAGAACAAGACCGGCAGATTGCACTTCAACGCGTGCCGCCGTATCGAATCGGAGCACGAGCTTGAAAAGGTAGGCGCGGAGATACGCAAGCTGTACGACTGGAACAAGTGATTGGCGCTTTAATTTGATGTTATCCCCCGCTTCGACGGGGGATTTTTCGTTTCCAGAGAGCCTTAATTTTGAACTGTGTAAATGCCACAGAATGACAAATTTCTCCAATATTCGCATTGTCATTATAGCACTAAAAATGTAAAAGTCAAGACTAAAATGAACGTTAAAGCGGTCTTGACTTTTACATTTTTAGTGCAGTTTGGCAATTATGCGGAAATTGGAGAAAATATTGTCGAACTTGTAAAACAAATTGGCAAAACCACACCCTTTCCAAATCCTGATACGCCAATTATAGTTGTATAATTGTTATAAATTACATGGGTTTTCGTTTTATATCGTTGGTGAAGCCCGCCATATAGTCAAGTGAAACGTTATACAGACGCGCCAGCTCAACCATGCGCTCAAACGGTATCTGCCGCCGATTGTTTTCATATTGGGCGTAATAGCTTTGGGTGGTTTTCAGATAATCCGCGACAAATTGTTGAGTATATCCGTGCTTTTCCCGCAGAATTTTCATTCGTTCGCCAAAATTCACAGATTATCACTTCCCTTTTTGTGTATTTATACAATTATATCACTTGTGAACTAAAAAGCTATTGACTTTAGTTCACTTTTCGACTATAATAAAATGGCAATGGATAAACCATGCAATTATTTAGAGAGGAGATGATAGAAGATGCTAAATTATGGTCCGCGTGATTATGACCGTCCTCGTGATTATGACAGGGTTGATGTAAATGAAGATGATGGACATAAGTTTTATGGCTATGATAGCGATGATGGGAGAACTGCTTGGTATGACGAACATAATAACCTTGACTGTATCACCCCTACACCGCTGGATGATGACTGAGCCTAACCGTTGTAGTGTCTGAATCTTGTTTCGGTGGGGTAATAACGGCAAACCGATCATTTGGTTTGCCGTTATTATTTTACGCTCGATATGGATAAATGCCTTTCATCTAAAAACCGAACAGCTGTCGTTCGTAGGTTTCAAAGGCGTACTCCATGGCGTCAAGGCTGTCGATATTGGTGCTGCCGTCGTCAAGGCGGACGTCTTTATGTATATCGTGCTCGTCCCAGACCGCGTTTTCAAGCGCTTCTATCAGATGCGGGCAGTCCTCGCTCACCCATAATCGCCTTGCGGAAATCAGGCGGTTAAGCATATTTATACGCGTGTTTATTGGCTTCTTGCGGGCGTTTTTCACCTCTATCTTTACCGATTGGCGGAAGCTCTTTACAAGCAGCTGCTCCGCGCTGTCACAATAGGCTTCGTTAAGCGCGGGGAAACGCTCCTTTTCGCGTGAGATATACTCCGAAAAGGCTGAAATAAGGCTCTCGGCGGAGCGGTTCTTTTTATCGTAATATTCCGAAAGAACATACATATTTTTATAGCCCGCGTCAAATCCGATGTGCACAAAGGCGCTGGCGCTGCCGTTGCCGCCGTAATCCACTCCCACAGCCGAATGAATAAGCCTGTTCCCGGCAAGCTTTTCAGACATCTCCTTTGAGGAAATAACGTTAGCTTTGGAGAATCCCTCATAAACCCGCCCCTCGGCGGCTACCCATTTGCCGAGAATAAAGCGGTCATAGAACACACCGCAGAACTCCGATTTGAGCGCCCTTACATAATCCTCGGGGAGAAAAATGTTATCATCGAGTGTGAAGCTCATGGACATCAGGTCGATTTTCGGGTTATCAAGGTAATCCCGCTTTACCCAATGCGAGGGATTGTCGGGATTGGTGGTGGCTATAAGCTTTGCGCCGCGCTCGGACAATCTGGAGAGCAGCATTACAAAAAAGCTCTCGTCAAACAGAGTAAGCTCGTCGCAATAAGCGCCGTGCAGCGTCATGCCGCGTATTTTGCCCTCCGCGCTCACGTTTGCCGCACCTTCAAGATAGACGCGTCTGCCGAAAAGGCGGGCTTCTTTTTTTGTGGTGTTGTAGGTGAAGCGGCTGCCGAAAATCTCCGTCATAGGTTCAAGAACATTGCGCTTCAGCGTGCCCATGGTCTTTCCCGCCATCAGATAAGAGCTTTCCTTGGGGGAGCGCGCTACCCATAATCCCCATATTATCATTGATATATAGGTCTTGCCGCTTCTTACGCTGCCTTCAAATATATTAAGGCGCCTTAGCCCTCCGTTTTTCAGGAGCTTCAGCGCCTGCTTTTGTTTGGGTGAAAATCTCATTATTTTACTCCTTATTTAAAAGAATTTTCCGCGTGATTTCAAAGAATTTTCCACACCGCTGCGTTTTCGGCTTTTCCGAAAACTGCGCTATTCCACAGTAAGAACTCCACCCGCTTTGCGGAGTGCGCTTTTTCTGTGGAATGCGGAAAATTCATGCGTGGGCGTTAATTGGTTTGCAGCTTTCAGCGCCTTGGCATTTCTGATTTTGGGGTGGTATGATATTTATTATTGCTCAGCCAATTAGCTCTTGAAAAATTTCGCGCCGAATCTTTGCTGAAAGGCAGGGAAGAAAAACGCAGGCATACCGTATGGGCGTCAAGTTTTTCTGACACATCATTTCAGCAAAGGGGCAAGTGAAAAATTCAAGAGTTAGTTGGGAGAGCAATATCAGGTTTCCTCGCTATCAAGATCGGCATAGGCCTCCATCAGTTTTTGAAGAGCTTCGTCATTATCGTTGCCGCCGTTCTCCCTAAGCATATCGAAAACCAGCTTGAATACCTTTGCCAGCTTTTCAAGGTCTTTTTCCGCAAGCGCCGTTACAAGCTCCTCGTCAGTCAGCTTTCTTGTGAAAAGCTCTCCGAACTCGATAAAGCTTTGATTATGCTCTTCAAAGAATTGTTCTGCCGTTATTTTTTGTATTGCTTTTTTTATCTTTTCTGTCATCAATGTGACCTCCGTTCGTTGTTTGTCGGGAGGCTTCCGCCCCTTTTGGCTATTATAGGGCATATGTGACTGCAATTGTCTGCAAACTTTTCCGGCTTGACAAAAAACGACAAAAAGGGTATAATGGGAGATGGAAAATGAGTTTTTGAAATAATTGTCAATCTGATTTGATGGCGGGGCTTTATATGCCTTTTAATGAATTTTAAGGCTGCTTATATGCGGCGGTTACAATAGAACATACCTATTTATGTTATCGCAATAAACCCAAACCGCAAAAACCGGGAGGTGCATTATGCTCAGCGACGCGGAGAAAAGGAAAAAAATGCTTAACGAGCCAGTGCAGCTTCTGGTCTGCAAGATGGCTGTGCCGACTATCATTTCAATGCTGATATCGGCTTTGTACAATATGGCGGATACTTATTTCGTGGGGCAGCTCGATACGGTTTCGACGGCGGCGGTGGGACTGGCTCTGCCGCTTATGAACGTTATTCAGGCAATCGGTTTCTTTTTCGGACACGGCTCGGGGAACTATATGTCCCGAAAGCTCGGCGAGGGTGACAGCGCCGCTTCGGAAAAGATGGCGGATACCTCGGTCCTGCTTTCGATAGTGTGTGGAGCGCTTATGACGGCGGCAGGGGTAATATTTCTTGAACCGCTCGTCAGGCTGCTGGGCGCTACTCCTCTTCTTATAGAAGACGGCAGGAGCTATGTTTCGGTGCTGCTTATAGGCGTACCGTTTATCATGGCTTCTTTTACCATAAACAACCAACTCAGATTTCAGGGCAGAGCCTACCTCGGTATGGTGGGAATGGCAGGCGGCTCGGTGCTTAACGCCGCGCTTGATCCGCTGTTTATTTATGTAATGGATATGGGAGTTGCCGGCGCGGCTCTGGCGACCATCATAAGTCAGATCGCTTCATTTATAGCGTTGATGGTGATAAGCGGGCGTATTCCGTTCAGAAAGCCGCGGCTGTCGTTCTCGGCGGAGATAGTCGGCGCGGTGCTGCGCTTCGGTACTCCGTCATTGTTCAGGCAGGGCATGATCGGTATCGCGGCGATCTGTCTGAACAATGTGGCGAAGGATTTCGGTGAGCCTGTTATCGCTGCCATAACCGTGGTAAATAAAATAACTATGGTAGGCGCTTCCATTGTTATAGGCTTCGGGCAGGGATTTCAGCCCGTGTGCGGCTTCAACAGCGGCGCGGGGCGGCACGACAGGGTGTACAGGACATTTGCGTTTTGTATTAAGGCTTCGACGGCTTTTATTACGGTTTTCGGGGCGGTTGTCTTTGCGTTTGCGGAGCAGCTTATCGCGGTTTTCCGCGACGACCCCGAAGTCATTTCGTCCGGTATCCCGATGCTGAGATTTCAGTGCGTTACAGGCGTGTTCCAAGGGGTAATAATCATGACGAACATGATCATGCAGAATCTCGGGAAAACGGTTCAATCCAGTATTCTGGCTTTGGCGAGGCAGGGGCTTTTCTTTATTCCGCTGATATATATCCTGCCCGCGGCTCTTGGGCTTACGGGTTTGCAGATAACACAAAGCTGTGCCGATCTTCTTACGGGGCTGATAACGCTGCCTATGACCGCGTACACGCTTGGAATGCTCAAAAGGCTCATGAACGCGGCGGAAGATCCTCCCGAAACGCCGCGGGAATGATCATTCCGCTTTGATATTCCCGGTGGCGGGGTTGTCGAGAAGAGTTCCGTCGGCGTCAAAGCGCGAGCCGTGGCAGGGGCAGTCCCATGAGTGTTCCTGAGAATTCCATTTCAGCGCGCAGCCCATATGCGGGCAGCGGCGCTCAGTTGGAGTAAGAAGGTTCGACGCGGCTTCGAGAGCGTTAAGAGCAAGCTGCGGCTTTAAAATGCTGCGCGAGGGAGAAAAGAGCTGCTCAAATTCGTTTTTTCTGCCGGTTATCATATCCGTGAGCAGCGCTGCTGCCGCCATAGAGGAGGTCATGCCCCATTTGTTGAAGCCTGTCGCCACGTAGAAATCGGGGGTGTTGGCGGAGTATCTCCCGATGTAGGGTATGCCGTCCAGCGTCATGCAGTCCTGCGTTGCCCAGCGGTATTCTTCCTTAAGGTCGGGGAAATATCTGTAAGCGAAGCCGGACAGTCCGCGCCAGCCGTCTCCCGTTTTTCCCGTGCGGTGTCCGCCTCCGCCCAAGAAAAGGAAATTCCCGTAATTGCGGAAGGACATTCCGTTCTCCGCCTCGTCGATGTACATACCCCCAAGGTCGGGGACATTGTCGCCTGTCAGTGCAAGGACATAGGAGCGCTGCTGATACATTTTCAGAAAATAGCTTCCGTGCTTGTTGATAAAGGGAAAGTGGGTCGCGCAGACTATCGCTTTGGCGGTTATCTTTCCTTTGGCGGTGCGTGCGGTGTGAGGAGTCAGCAGCTCCAGCACCTCGGTGTTTTCGTATATTCTGAAGCCCTTTGATATCGCCGCGGCAAATTTCAGAGGATTAAATTGCGCCTGGCGCGGGAATTTTATCGCTCCCGCGGTGGGGAAGGGCAGGGGAATATCCGTTGTGAACCGCGCGGGGAAGCCTATTCGGTTAAGCGCGGCGACTTCCGCTTTGAGCGCTTTTCTGTTGTCAAGCGAATATACATAGGACGGGCGCTCCTCAAAATCACAGTCGATTTTTTTGCACAGCTCGCGGTAGCGCCGAAGCGCGTTTTCGTTGGCGCGCAGGTATTCCAGCGCCCGCTTCGCGCCGTACTTTCGTGTGAGCTTGTCGTATATCAGACCGTGCTGAGAGGTTATTTTGGCGGTGGTGTTTTGCGTGACTCCGCCGCAGAGCGTGCCGCGCTCCGCAAGTACTACCTCTGCGCCCGCCGCGGAGAGCGTTACGGCAGTGAGCAGCCCTGCCATGCCGCCGCCGATAACGAGTACGTCCGCCGCGATATTGCCGCTGAGGGGGGCATGGCGGGATATGCCGCCGTTTGCGGAAGTGTCTTGCCATATTGATCTGTTCATGGTGGAAGCTCCTTTCACGCTGCGCTGAATAATAATTTGTGCTGTTAAGATGTGCTGTTTAAGCAGTTTGATTATCGATTTTAGAGTTGCTTCGGGTTAAGATGCTGTTAAGGTTTGTTGACCTAAAGCGGGATTATTAAAAAGAATTTCCCGCGCCGCGTAATCCGATGCAAAGCTCATCCTTTTTGATTATAGATTTAAAGGCTGCTCTGGGCTGAGACGCTGTTAAGATATGTTGACCTAAAGTGGGATTATTAAAGTGAATTTCCCGCACCGCCGCAAACAACGCTATGCGTTGTTTGCGCTATCTCACCGACAAAGCTCCGCTGCGCTGCGCTTTGCCGGCGGATTGCGGGAAATTCATGCGTGGGCGGACAGTGGATTTTGGCTTTCAGCGCTTTTGGTTTCTTGATTATTATGTTGTTCTAAGTTCAATTATTGGCTTTATTACCGGCACGGCAACATAATCGGTCTATGTCACAGCGCCGCGCCGTCAATATTATATCCCGGTTTGCGCGGGATTATCCCACTGTAAAGGAGCAGGTTCATGTTAACTAAGTATATTGAAAGCGTGAAGATATCGGGGAATATTCCGCGCGGGAGCTATCTCGGAGGGATTCCCGCGATAGAGTGGCTTTCGCGGCATAAAGAGCTTGCGCTTGGCTCTGCGGTCACATTTTTCGTGGGAGAGAACGGAGCGGGGAAATCCACGCTGCTGGAGGCCATTGCCTTGGCGGCGGGCTTCAACGCGGAGGGCGGCTCGAGAAATTTCAGCTTCTCCACCCGTGATACTCACTCGGAGCTGTACAAGTATATCACTCTTTCACGGGGATTTATCCGACCCAAGGACGGGTTTTTCCTGCGGGCGGAAAGCCTGTACAACTCCGCGACTTACATTGACAAGCTGGACGAGATACCCTCCGCATCTCCGCCGATAGCGCCGTTATACGGCGGCTCACTGCACAGGGAATCGCACGGGGAGAGCTTTCTTGCCACGATACAAAACCGTTTTTTCGGTAACGGATTGTACATCCTCGACGAACCCGAGGCGGCGCTCTCGCCTGCGCGGCAGCTCACCCTGATGGGAATTATAGGAGGACTGGTGAGGGATAACTCGCAATTTATCATAGCCACTCACTCGCCGATACTCATGGCGTTCCCGAATGCGGAAATACTGCTGTTTTCCGACAGCGGAATTTCACCGATAGGTTACAGGCAGACGGAGCACTATCAGATCACGAAGCAGTTTCTTGACGATCCGCAGAGAATGCTAAATATGATCTTTGGCGGAGAAAATAATGCCGAAGTGTAGCGGTCGGGCAAAAAATTGTTGCGGAAAAGGGGAAAATGTGGTATAATAAACGCAAGGCATTTATTATACCCTCAGTATGTAGAAAAAGCCTATTGACAACGCAATGTCGTTGCATGAAATTTCAAAAAGTGCACATTTGCCGTTCGGCAAATGTGCACGGTTTCCGGCAGGCATGCGTAGTGCTGCGAAGCAGTGCGGAGTATGACTGGCGGAAATTTTGAAATTTTTTAAGGCAACACCGCACAAAGCTTGTGCGCAGATTGCGCCGTCAGGTTTTTCGTCAGATTGTACAAGCTCGATGCCGGCGGGCTGACGCCCGCCAAGGAGAACTTGTGCAATATGACGGAAAATATGCAAGCAAGATGCGTGCAAAGCGCGAAGCGCGGGCTTTGTGCGGTGTTGCCTCAAATAATTAGCCTTAGGTCAACCTTTATACACAGGCTGATGGTATAATAAACGCAAGGCATTTATTATACCCTTATGTCCACGCATATCCGCAAATCTTCGATTTGCTCCATGCGTTAATGGACAATTATACCATAAACTTGTAGAAAAAGCCCATATGCCATGCAATGTCGGCGCATGAAATTTCAAAAAGCACACATTTGCCATTGGCAAATGTGTGCGGTTTCCGCAGTCACGCAGAGCGAAGCGGAGCGTGGGTGCGGAAATTTTGAAATTTTTAAAATAATCCGCTTTAGGTCAACCTTTATATACGGGCTGTATTATTTTAAGATAAGGAGCAGAAAATTGTTTATTTTAAAAAAGATCGAGGGCAGCGCAAGGCGCGGATTATTCCGTACCCCTCACGGAGATATCGAAACGCCGTTTTTTATGAATGTGGGGACTGCCGCGGCGATAAAGGGCGGCATTTCCAGCGTGGATCTGCGGGAGCTGAAGACCCGCGTGGAGCTGTGCAACACCTACCATCTGCATCTTCGCCCCGGCGATGATGTTATTTACAAGATGGGCGGTCTGCATAAGTTTATGAACTGGGATAAGCCTATTCTTACGGACAGCGGCGGATTTCAGGTGTTCTCGCTGGCTAAGCTGAGGAAGATTAAGGAGGAGGGAGTGTATTTCTCCTCGCATATCGACGGAAAAAGGCTTTTCATTGGTCCGGAGGAGAGCATGAGGATACAGTCGCACCTTGCTTCAACTATCGCTATGGCGTTCGACGAGTGCATTGAAAATCCCGCGCCGAGGGAGTATGTGCAGCGCTCCGTGGAGAGGACTACCCGATGGCTCGGGCGCTGTATGGAGGAGATGGCGCGGCTCAATTCCGAGCCGTCCACTATAAATCCCAAGCAGATGCTTTTTGCTATCAATCAGGGCGGTACTTACGACGATATACGCATAGAGCATATGAAAACCATCGGAGATATGGGACTGGACGGCTATGCCATAGGCGGGCTTGCGGTGGGCGAGCCTACCGAGGTGATGTATCATATTCTCGACGAGGTGCTGCCGTACGCTCCGACGGACAAGCCGCGGTATCTGATGGGAGTGGGTACGCCATCGAATATTATCGAGGCGGTATGGCGCGGAGTGGATATGTTCGACTGCGTTATGCCCAGCAGGAATGCCCGACACGCTACGATATTCACATGGGGCGGCATAATGCACGCCACCAACGAGCGCTACAAGCTGGACGAACGTCCCCTTGACCCGCAGTGCGGCTGTCCCGCCTGCCGCAATTTCAGCCGCGCGTATATCCGTCATCTTTTCAAGGCGGGGGAGCAGCTTGCGGGGCGGCTGGCGGTTCAGCATAACCTTTATTTCTACAACACGCTTATGGACAGGATTAATGAGGCACTGGACGAGGGGTGCTTCGGGGAGTTCCGCAGCAAATATTCGCCGCTGCTGGAGAGCAAGCTGGAGGACTGAATAAATTGAGCGGATTTAAAATCAACTTCAGGCTGAAGCCGCCCGAAAAAATTGTGCCGTTCGGAGAAAACCGCGACCATCTGTCATGGTTCGGGCTGACCGACGGCGAGCTGTGGATAGAGGTCGGCAATCAGACGATATACGAATACTCCGATGCGGCTATGCGTGGGTGTGACAGCATGGAGGGCAAATACAACGACTATTATCTTTCGCGGTTTCTGGAGGATTTTTCGGAAATATTCGGCGCTGTCCGCGAACCTGTTCCCAAGCGGTTTTACGATATCGCCGGCAGCTTTGCGGCGGATACCGAGGAATGGCTCGGAACGCATTTTGACGACAGCGATGAGGATTTCCTGCGTTTTGAAGACGAGGAATATTTCCCGCTGACGGAATGGTTTTACAAGCGCGTTTTCGACTCGGGGCATCTGATTGACGGTCCTCTTATAGGCTGCTTTCGCTGCGGGGATAATATCAAAATTTATTGGGAAAGCGACTGTAAATTGGATAACGGGGAGAACATATGGAGATATCCGAGCGGAATATATGAGCTTCCCTATGAGAACTTTACGGCGGCGGTGGGCGGCTTTTTCAGCGAATTTTACGAAAAAATGGACAGGCAGACGGAGCTTGCTCTGCAAATTGAATGGGGCAGGGTAGGGCTTGATAAAGAATATCTGGCGCAGGAAAACGTTGAACGGAAAGTATGCTTTGACAGCCGGCTTGACCTGCTGTTTCAGCCGCCTGACTGCGCGGGCGGTACGGACTGGAAACGCGCGGATGAGCTGTATGAGAAAATGTTGGCGGAAATGAGCGGCGTATAATTTCCCCGCGCCGCCGCAAAATGAAAGGACGGGTAAAAAAATGGCTGAGATCATTAAAACATTCAGGGAGGAAGTTCCCGCAATGCGCTTTATCGGAAAGAAATATCCCGATTTCGGCGGCTGGTGGGGCGAATGGTTTGCAAACGGTTGGTTTGATGAAATTGAAAAAGCGATGGGCGGAACCGATTCAATTCTCAAAATATGGGAGAACGGCGGGGGATATGTCGGCGTTGAGCGGCGCTGTCCCGACAAGCCATTTGAATATTGGATAGGTATGTTTACGCCCGCAGACACCGAGGTTCCCGAGGGGTTTGAATATGTCGATTTTCCCGACGCGGGTCTGGGAACCTGCTGGATTTACGGAAAGGAAAACGAGGTGCACGACACAAGCGGCTGCGCCGCGGAGATTCAGAAGCTGAATATGGAGATGTGGAAAGACAGTGAGGGCGGAGTGTGGTCCTTTGAAAATTGTCTGTGCCCGCGGTTTACGAACCCTGACAAGGATGGAAATGTTATTATGGACTATTGTTATTTTGTTAAATAATCGGATTGTTGTGCTTATTGTTCTAAATAATAATTTAGCTTATAACAACACAACAATTAAGAAGTCAAAGGCGCTGAAAGCCAAAATCCACTGTGCGCCCACGCATGAATTTCCCGCAATCCGCCGTGAAAGCGCAGCCCGCGAAGCGGGCGGAGCTTTTACGGCGAGTTAGCGCAAACAACGCAAAGCGTTGTTTGCAGCGGTGCGGGAAATTCTTTTTAATAATTCAGCTTTTGGTCAACATATCTTAACAGCATTTCAGCATTTCGTCAATATATCTTAATAGCATAAATTATTATTTTACGCCATCAAAATTATTTCCTTTGCCTTATCAACAATACTCTCCAAGGTATCCCCCTCATCAACAACAACGCTTCTTATCCTTTTATCGCGCCGAAACCATGTAAGCTGCCGCTTGGCATATTGCCTTGTGCGCAGCTTGAGTTCTTCAACGCAGTCATCGAGAGATTTTTCGCCGCGGAAATAGGGATACAGTTCCTTGCAGCCGATAGCCTGAGCGGCTGTGGGACGATTCGGCTGTCCGAAGCAGCTTCGCGCTTCTTCAAGCAGTCCGCGCTCCATCATAGCGTCAACGCGGCGGTCAATGCGTTTGTATAGAACGCTTCTGTCCGCGTATTCTATTGTGAGCATAATAAAATCATAGGGCGACGGATTTGCGCGCGACATCTTCTTAGCGTAAGATATTGTGTGCCCTGTGGTCTTGTAGACCTCCAAAGCGCGTATTATCCTGCCGACATTATTTTCATGGAGTGTTTCAGCTGTTTCTGGGTCGACCTTGCGCAGTTTTTCCAGCAGAGCGCCGTTACCGTTTTCCCGCGCGAACCGCTCCATTTCTTCTCGGAACTCATAATCGCAGCGGCTGTCGTCAAAGGTGATGTTGTCCACAAAAGACGAAATGTAAAGCCCCGTGCCGCCGCAAATTATGGGGGTCTTACCTCTTGAAAGTATATCCCTTGCGCATTCGTTAGCCAGTCTGACATAATCCGCCACCGAAAAGCTCTCGGACGGCTTCAGAAACCCGAGCAGATGATGGGGAATACCCTGCTGCTCCTCGGGAGTCGCCTTGGCGGAAGCGATATCCATATCCGTATATATCTGCATGGAGTCCGCGGAGATTATCTCTCCGCCGTAAATCTTGGCAAGCTCCACTGCCAATGCTGTTTTTCCCGAAGCGGTAGCTCCGCAGACGACAATAATTTTATTCATAGATCACACCTTGAATCGGAAGTTGACAGTGAATGTGTCGGCTTAGCCGATTTTATTTAAGAGCATGTTTAGTATCTCATTGTGCGCAGATTGCGCCGCGGATTTTCGTCAGACGACGGCAATTTTTCCGCCCGGTAGAAAGCCGCTATTAGTGAAACCGCATGTGCTTGAATCCAACAACACAAAAGGCAAGGGGATCATATACGGAAAATCGCCTGGAGATTCGAAAAAATTGTTTTGTGATTCAAGCATTTCGGGCTATACGGGCAGTTGCTGATATCCGCCGTGAGGCGGTGCGCGGTAACTGTATACCTCCGTTACACTATTCTGCCGAAATATTTTTCTATCTGCCGTTTTGATATCTGTGTGAGAACGGGTCTGCCGTGGGGACAATAGCGGATATCGCGGTCGTTTATCACCTTGTCGGCAAGATAGGCAAGCTCAGAGATATCGTTGTTCTCGTTGGCGCGGACGGAGGCCTTGCACGCCATCATATGCAGCACCTCATCAAACAGCTCCCCCTGCGCGTTGTCGTTGCCCTCGGCAAGCATTCCCGCAATGCTCTGAAGAAGGTCCTCCGGCTCGGAGCTGTCAAGATATTGAGGAACGCCCTCCACCATCACCCTGCCGTTCTCGGAAAATTTCAGCAGCAGCCCCACATTCGCCAGCCTGTCGTTAAAGCCGCTCACCGCTTCGTATTCCTTTGGCGAAAGATACACCTCACGCGGCTCCAGCAGTATCTGCCCGTGACTGTTTATGCCCTTGCGGAAGCGCTCGAAGTTTATACGCTCGTGCGCCGCGTGCTTGTCAATAAGTATCAGGCTTCCCTCGCTCTCGCAAAGGATATACGTCTTGAAAAGCTCTCCTATGACCCGCACATCCTGATGCGCGGGCGGTTCCTCAGTATTTGGCGCGGCTTCTCCCTCGGCTTTTGGCGGGAGCTTTTCGGAAACGAGCGGCTCGTTCTCTGTTTTTCCGGGTATATCCTCGGGCGGTTCGGGGCGCTTTTCAAAGGATTTCTGCGATAAAAACGCGAACCCCGGCAGCTCTTCCAAAGGAGTTTCCTCGGGCTGCTCAGCCTTTGGCTTTGGCGGGACAATTCCGGGGAGAGTTGTCTGCTCCGCGCTTTGCGGCTTGAAAAGCGGTTCTTGAGAAGCGGCTTTGAATGCCGTTCCTCGCCCCGAAGGTATAGTCAGCGTGGAAACCCTTTCTTTGACCTCGGCTATTATTTCTTCGGATTTCCCGTTCGTTTTCTCCGCGGCGGTATTTTCCGTTTGATCCGACCCGACGGCGGGCGCTGGTGCAAGCTCTATCTCGCGGCTCTCGTCGTACCCCGTAAGCCCGTTTTTGACCGCAACATAAATTGCGTCGAACACCGCTTTCTCATTGGAGAAGCGCACCTCCGTCTTGGCAGGTGAGATATTCGCGTCAAACTGGGCGGGGTCGAGATTTACGCACAGCACGCACGCGGGAAATCTCCCCGTCATAATACTGTTGCGGAATGCTTCCTCCAGAGCCGCGCAGCAAAGCGGGCTCTTAACGCTTCTGCCGTTTACGAAAAAGCTTTGCATACTGCGGTTCGACCTTGTAAAAAGCGGCGATGACACAAATCCCGTAACGCTTATATCGCGGTATATCCCGTCAACGGGAATCAGCCCCGCCGCGAACTGCTTTCCGAAAACCGCGTATACCGCGCCGTAGTAATCCCCGTCGCCGCTTGTTATAAGCGTCTGCCGCCCGTCGCGTATAAATCTGAACGACACGTTCGGGTGTGAAAGCGCCAGTTTCTCCACCACCGCCGCACAGTAATTCCCCTCCGTCACGTCCTTTTTGAGAAATTTAAGCCGCGCAGGTGTATTGAAAAACAGATCGCGTATTATGATAGACGTGCCGTTCGCGCAGCCCGTTTTGTCATACTCCAGCGGTTCGCCGCCCTCCAGTCGGTAAAGGCTTCCGAGCTTGTCCTCCGCGCGCTTCGTAACCGTCTCTGTGCGGCTCACCGCGCTTACCGAAGCAAGAGCCTCGCCGCGAAACCCGAGAGTATTTATTCTGTCCAGGTCGTCCGCCGAGTAAACCTTGCTGGTAGCGTGCCGCTGAAACGCCAGCGGGATATCCTCATATGCTATGCCGCAGCCGTCGTCGCTTACGCGTATATAGGCTATGCCGCCGCGCTTTATCTCCACCGTTACGGTGCGCGCGCCAGCGTCAACAGAGTTTTCCGCCAGCTCCTTTATCACCGACGAGGGTCTTTCGATAACCTCGCCCGCAGCGATAAGTTCATAAACGCTCTTTTCCAACAAATTTATCTTTGGCATTTTTTTCTCCTGATTTAAAAGAATTTCCCGCACCACTCCACCCGCCTGCGGCGGGTTACGTTAGCCTCGATTTAAAAGCTCCGCCCGCTTCGCGGGACTCCGCTTTCAAATCGGCTTGCGGGAAATTCATGCGTGGGCGGTCAGTGGATTTTGGTTTTCACGGCTTTGCTCCGCATTTTTTGCGTTGCTTTTGGCTATGTGTTTTCCTGCCTTCAAGCTGCTCCGTATTTGACTGCCTTTTTGCGGAGCGCTCCGCGCCCTCACAGCGTATCCTTAAGCTCCTTGACAAACATAAGCGCGTCCATGGGGCTCATATTGTTGATATCCGCCGCGCGCAGGCGCGCGATGGCGTTCTGCTCATTTACGGCTGTAAAGCTGAATTGCTTGTCGGCGCTGCGCTCTATCGCCTCGGCGAGTTTTACCTTGCCGCCGACCTCCAGTTCCTTAAGCTCCTCTTTTGCGCGGGATATCACTTTCGGCGGCAGTCCCGCCAGCTTTGCGACCTCTATTCCGTAGCTGTCGTCCGTGCCGCCCTCGACGATCTTGTGAAGAAACCTAAGATCGTCCCCGCGCTTTGACACCGCCACGGAGAAATTCCGCACTCCCTCGTACTCCTTCTCCATTGCGATAAGCTCGTGGTAGTGAGTGGCGAAAAGGGTCTTGCAGCCGATATTCTTTCCCGAAATATATTCCGCGACGGATTTCGCGATGGATATTCCGTCAAACGTGCTTGTGCCGCGCCCGATCTCGTCAAGAATGACCAGACTTTTCCGCGTGGCGTTTTTCAGTATGTCCGCCACCTCGTTCATTTCCACCATAAACGTGGACTGCCCCGAGGACAGATCGTCGGAAGCGCCCACGCGGGTGAAGATCTTGTCCACAACGCCTATTTTGGCATACCGCGCGGGAACGAAGCAGCCTATCTGCGCCATAAGCACTATAAGCGCGGTCTGCCGCATAAACGTGGATTTTCCCGACATATTCGGCCCTGTGATGATAATAAGCCTGTTGCTTTTGCAGTCCAGCAGCACGTCGTTCGGGGTAAAGGGTCTGTCACCCAGAACCTTTTCCACTACGGGGTGACGCCCGTCCTTTATGTCTATAACGCTGTCAAGAGTTATCTCGGGCTTTACATAGTTATTCTCAACGGAGGTCCGGGCGAACGAGCAGACAGCGTCCGTTTCGGAGACTGCCCGCGCGGTAACGTGTATCTCCTCCAGCTTTGTGGCGATAAAATCCCTTATCTCCGCGAATATAGCCTGCTCCAGCGCCAGTATCCTGTCGTTCGCGCCGAGTATCTCTCCCTCTATTTTTTTCAGCTCGTCGGTTATGTAGCGCTCTCCCGTGGTGAGCGTCTGTTTGCGGTGGTAGTGCGCGGGAACCTGTGAAACAAAGCTCTTTGACACCTCTATATAGTACCCGAAAATACGGTTGTTTCCCACCTTAAGGGTGCGTATTCCGGTAGCCGCGCGCTCGCGCTCCTCTATCTCCCTGAGCGCGTCCTCGCCGCCCCCGGAAATTCTGCGCAGGCGGTCTATCTCCTCGTTGAATCCGTCGCGGATAGTACCGCCGTCCTTTACGCTTTGGGGAGGCTCGTCCGAAATGGCGTTCTCCACCAGCGATGAAACGTCGGAAAGCTCGCTGATATTCGCGTACAACGTCCTGAACAGCCTTGACTCCAGCCGCCCCACACACGCTTTAAGCACCGGAAGCCGCTTGCAGGTCTGTCCCAACGAATAGATATCCCGCGGCGAAGCCGATTTGAACATCACTCTTGTCATCAGCCGCTCTAGGTCGTATATCCCTTTCAGCGCGTCGCAGATATCGTAGACCGCGGTGGAATCCTTGGTAAGCTCCTCCACCGCGTCAAGCCGCGCAAGAATTTCCGTCGGCTTTATAAGCGGCTGCTCCACCCAATTCTGAAGCCGCCGCCTGCCCATTCCCGTAACGGTTTTGTCCAGCACTCCCATAAGAGTTGTGCGCTTGTCGCGCGTGCGCATTGTTTCGCTTATCTCAAGATTTTGCCGCGTGGTGAGATTAAGCCCCATGCACTCCCCGCTTTTATGCACCGTAAAGCTAACAAAGCGCTTTACGGTAGCTCTCTGCGTTTCTCCGAAATACCCGAACATAGCACACAGAGCCTTCATTATAACGGGAGAGCAGTGCAGTATTTCGTCCTTGCCGCTTCCGAACTGCTCGGTGATTATCGAGGTATCGCTGTCGTCAAACCGCTCGTCCTCCAGCAGCTCGCACTGGCACTTTTTCATGCGGTTGGTGACAAACTCGTTCACCTTCTTCAAATCAAGAAATCTGCCGTTTATTAGTATCTCCACAGGCTTGAACCGTGAAAGCTCGGTGATGATCTCCTGCTCCCTGTCCGCTCCGCGTTCCTCAAAAGCATGGACCTCTCCCGTGGAAATATCCGCGAATACCAAAGCCGCGCTCTCATCTTCATTATATATGCAGGTAATATAATTATTGCTGTCCTCATTGAGCATACTCGCTTCTATTACCGTGCCCGCGGTGACGAGCCGTATAACGTCGCGCTCAACCAGTCCCTTTGTCGTGGCGGGGTCGGACATCTGCTCGCAGATAGCCACCTTGAATCCCTTGTCAATAAGCCTCTTTATGTATGTTTCGCTTGCGTGATAGGGCACGCCGCACATAGGCGAACCCGCCCGCTCCGTAAGAGCAAGCTCCAGTTCCCGCGACACGTTGACCGCGTCCTCAAAGAACATCTCATAAAAATCTCCCAGACGGAAAAACAGGACATAATCCTTGTATTTTTCCTTTATGTCCAGGTATTGCCGCAGCATGGGTGATACTTTTTCTTCTTTCTGAGCCATTTTATCTCCTGATTTAAATGAATTCCCAAACCGGTCGAGCTTAGCCCGCCCTATCCCGACGCGAAAGCTCCGCTCCGCTGCGCTTTCACGTCGGATTTCGGGAAATTCATGCGTGGGCGTTCGGTTTACGTCTGCTTTCAGCGCCTTTGCTCCGCAATTATTGCGCCGCTTGGGAGCGTGGGAGCGTTGGAGCGTAACACAATCAGCCCCGTGAATTTCTTCGTTCAAGCGGGGCGGTTGTGTTTCCTTAACTGTCCAATACTTTTGTCAACTGTAAATTAACCGCATCCTCCGCAGGTGGAGCAGCTTCCGCTGCAGTCCGCGGCAATTTCGCTGGGGCAGGTCTCGGGGTCCATGCCCTCCATAGAATAGGTCAGTATGGTGTTTATCTGATTCATAAGCGCGTCCATACCCTGTTTAGCCACAGTGAACAGCGCCATGTTCTCGTTTGCCATGACCGCGTCATAGGCGGCGCGCATCTTGTTGTTAAGCTCCGCGAGCTTCTCCTTGTTCTGCTCCTCTTCGGGCTTGCCGCTTTCGAGCGCCACGTTTTGCCGAACAAGATTAAACTCGCCTATCAGGTCTTGAAGCTCCTTGTCCTCATCGTTGCGCGCCTTTGCGTTCACATAGTCGATATACCTCTCGTCAGCCTGAATAGCCTTTCCGAGCTGCCTTGTAATTGCAATAACATCCATAATAATTCTCCTTATTTTGTGGCAACACCGCTTAAAGCTCACGATTCGCGCTTTGCGCGCTGTTGCCTTAATTTGAAATTTTCTCGCACCTTGCGACCTGCTTTGCCGTGAGAAATTCCCTGCGCAGGCGGAGCGTTCCTTAAACTTTGAGCGCCTCGGCTCAATTTGTTTTGGGGATTTTCCGCCCCCGAACTCCCGCCGTGCAAAAACCTGTTCTCACACTATCTTTCCCAGAAGCGCCCAGTTGAGCGCGTCCGTTATCTCAACATTGACAAACTGCCCTATAAGCTCCCTGTCTCCGTCAAAATCCACAATAACATTCTGCCTTGTCTTACCCGTAAGACAGCCGTCGCGGGTGCGCCCGACACCCTCGCACAGCACCCTCATCACCTTGCCGACATACCCGCGGTAGGCATTCTCGCCCACCTCCTGCTGAACCTCCAGCAGCTCTCTGAACCACTTTCCCTTTTCCTCCGCGGAAACGGGGTCGGGCATTTCCGCCGCTTTGGTTCCTTTTCTCGGACTGTAAATAAACGTGTAAAGCGAGTCGAACCGCACCTCTCTTATCAGCGAGAGCGTTTCTTTAAAATCCTCGTAGTTCTCACCGGGGAATCCCACAATAATATCAGAGGTGAGCGCCGCATCGGGTATTTTTTCCCTGATATACCGTGTCAGCTCCAGATAGTGCTCCCTTGTATAGTGCCTGTTCATCAGCTTCAGAATGCGGCTGCTGCCAGACTGAACGGGAAGATGAAAATGCCGCGTGACCTTTTCACATTCCGCTATTGCGTCTATAAGCCCGCGGGTAGCGTCCTTGGGGTGGCTGGACATATAGCATACCCGAAACTCGCCCTCAATATCGTTTATCCTGCGCAGCAGCTCCGAAAAGCTTGTTCCAAGCTCTTTTCCGTAGGAATTGACGTTCTGCCCCAGCAGCAGGATATCCCGCGCCCCGTTATTTATTGCCGCCCGAACCTCCCGCAGTATATCCTCCGTATCACGGGAGCGCTCCCTGCCCCTGACATACGGTACAATGCAGTAGGTGCAGAAATTATTGCAACCGTACATTATCGGCACGCTCACCTTAAGTCCGCTCTCACGCTTCAGCGGAAGTCCCTCCGCAATTACACCGTCGCATTCGGGAATACTTATCCTCCGCTTTCTGTCCGTCAGAACCTCGTATATTATCTGCGGCAGGGTATGCAGCACGTGCGTTCCCATAACGAAATCCACATGCGGAAAGCTCCTTTTTATCTTCTCGGTGATATGCTCCTGCTGAACCATGCAGCCGCACACGCCGACAAGCATATCGGGGTTCTCCTTTTTGTTGTGCTTAAGCGCGCCGAGATTTCCGAATACCCTGTCCTCCGCGTTTTCTCTTACCGCACAGGTGTTGAACAGCACCAAGTCGGCTCCGCGAACCTCGGGAGAAAACCCGTAGCCCATTTCCGCCAGCATTCCCTTAAGCTTTTCGCCGTCGCTGACGTTCTGCTGACAGCCGAAGCTGTGGACATGCGCGACGGGGGGAAGCTCGCGCTGCGCGTTGATATCCGCCACCCTGCGCATATAATCCTTTTGAACAGCCAGTTCCTCGGCTGTGATTTTGTATGTCATTTTTGTATCTCCTGATTCTGTATCCCCCGCGCAGAGCGCGGAATTGGGATTACAAAGGGACAAATATCTTTGCGCGGAGTGAGAGGGTAAACCAAGGGTTGACCAAGAGCGGATTATTTAAAAAAATTCAAGATTTCCGCACTCACACTCCGCTTCACTCCGTTTCGCTCTGCGCGACTGCGGAAACCATGCACATTTGCCATTCGGCAAATGTGCACTTTTTGAAATTTCATGCGCCGACATTACGTGGCTTATAGTCTTTTTCTACAAGCCGGTGTATAATAAACGCCCTGCGTTTATTATACCATCAATCCGACGAAAAATCAAGTATCACGCACAGTTACACATTGTTATTTTGTGCTGCTCAATGCTGATTTTCCAAATTCATTGTTACTCCCAAACAGATATTTGCCCGTAATTGTCAACGATTTTATTTATACTCGGATAAATATTTATTTACGGTTTTGTCGCTCCATACATGGACTTCAATATACCTTTCGGGTCCGAATTTTCCGTCGTCGTTCCAATCCTGCGGCAATCCGTATTTTTCGATTACCTTCAATATTTCCTCATATGTATAGAGCTTTTTCCTGTATTCCTTTCCGTCATTAACGGACGGACTGAATGTGGGCATTGAATCACCATATGTAAACGATAATGTTCGGGTATCAAACTCCTCTATCGGAATTTTAATATGCTCGCTTTGCTCATACCACGTGCTGAGCCACGGACTGTGCTCAACCACCATGTAATGAGGGGTATTTATTTCTATTATCCCGCCCTTAGCGGCAAACTCTCCGCGTAAGAGCGATTCGCAGTTATGCCGGTATTCAACGTATTTGTCATGTCTTTCCGCACATTGAGAATTTGGGCGCTCTTTCTTTATTGTTTCCATCAACTTTTTCGCTTCCTCCGCCGAAACTTCCGTCAGGCTTCTGAACGGTCCTGTTCTGCTGTCAAAATAATGGTACAAATTCATTTGTCGTTCCTCCCGAATTCCGATTTTACCGCTTTCATATTTAAAAAGCGATGCTCTGTCTGTGAAGCTGTCTGTCCACAGCCAAGGCATAACAAAATGTATTATTATCTGTAAAAATAACCGAGAGTACATTATTTCAATGGAGTGACCGCAAATACCGCACCGTTTACCGAAGCCGCCCCATTCTCCCGCAATACCTTGGCGCACTCGGAAAGCGTACTGCCCGTAGTACAAATATCATCAACAAGCAGTATATTCTTTTCTTGAATCAACGCTTTGTCAACCGGATTGAAAGCGCCTTTGACGTTCTCGGCGCGTTCCTTAGCGTTAAGGCGCTTCTGCTCCGAGCTTTTGTCCGTACAGAGCGTGACCGCGAACTTAATCCCGCAGCGGCGGGAAATCTCCTTGGCTATTGCCTCCGCAGGAACATAACCTCTCCTTACCCTCGTAAAAAGATTGCTCGGCACGGCGGTGATCATATCCGCATTTTTGACCGCGCCGCCTATAACCTCCAGCATTATCGGCGCAAACGCCTCCGCGGCATGGATATAATGCCCGTCCTTTAACCGCAGAACCGCGTCTCTTGCCGCTCCGTCATACCAGAAACAGGCGTAAAGCTCCCCGATTCCTTTCGGCGGCGCGATACGTTCCGTCAGCCGCGGCAGCCTGTCAAAGCATTCCTCATGCATATATTCAAACGCTCCCACGACCACGTCGCAGAACGGACAGCGGTTCGGCACTATTAGTGAAGCTGCCGCACGCAGCAGCTCCCGCCTGCTATACAAAATTATCCTCCAGCATTGTCTTAAGGCAGGAGTACCTCAGGGCGCGGCGGTCGTTGTCCACCATGCTGTAAACCTTTGAAGCCGATCCTATTACTATAAGTATTTTTTTTGCCCTTGTAACCGCGGTGTATAACAAATTGCGGTATGAGAGCATATCCATTCCGTTAGGCAGCGGAATTATAACCGCGGGATATTCGCTGCCCTGGCTCTTGTGGACAGTCACCGCGTAGGCGTGCGTTATGCGTTTCAGCATATCCGAATCATAGGAGGCTATCCGCCCGTCAAAATCTATCTCACACACGCCGTTCAGCTTGTCCGCGCGGCGTATCCTTCCGATATCCCCGTTGAATATACCGTGAGATTTTTCCGCGTCCCTGCGCCACTCAACATCATAATCGTTTTTGGTCTGCATTATCTTGTCGCCGTCGCGGAAAAGCGCGTTCATGAACTTAATCTCCTGCTTGTTTTTCGAGGGAGGGTTGAGAGCAAGCTGAAGCTCCCCGTTAAGCTTTTCGGTTCCGACTTTACCCATCTTCGACGGGCAAAGCACCTGTATATCCTCCAGAGCGTCAAACCCGTAGGTCTTTGGCAGTCTTGATCTGCAAAGCTCTATGACCAGCCGCTGTGTCTTTTCCTCGCTGTCCGACGGCATAAAGAAAAAGTCCTTGGTCCTGTCGTTGAGCACGGGATATTCTCCCCGCACGATCCTGTGCGCGTTGGTGACGATAAGGCTCTCCGCTGCCTGACGGAATATTTCCTTAAGCTCCACCATGGGCACCCTGCCTCCCGCTATCAGGTCGCGCAGGATATTCCCCGCGCCCACCGAGGGAAGCTGATTGCTGTCACCTACCAGCACAAGACGTGTCCTGCCCTTTACCGCCCTTAAAAGCGAAGCCATAAGCAGCGTGTCCACCATAGATGTTTCGTCTATTATCAGCACATCGCAGTTGATGGGGTTTTCCTCGTTCCTGCGGAATGAGCCGCCGCCTTTCGCGAAATCCACCTCCAGCAGCCTGTGAATGGTCTGCGCCTGGGCGCCCGTGAGGTCAGCCATGCGCTTTGCCGCTCTGCCGGTGGGTGCGGCGAGCTTGAGCTTCTGCCCGCGCTGCTTACAGAGCTGTATCACGGCATTAAGGGTAGTGGTTTTGCCCGTACCGGGTCCTCCCGTAAGAATAAACACATGATTGTTCATGCAGCCGTTGATGGCGTCGCGCTGGAGCTTCTCGTAGTTTATCCCCTCGGTCCACTCTATTCCCGCTATCTCCTCGGAATAGTCCTTGTCGCCGCAGTCGTCCCGCTTTATCATCTCCGCCAGCTTTTCGGCGATAAAGCATTCCGCCTCGTAGTATTCCCTCAGAAAGACGAAAACCTCGTCATACTTGTCGGTTATTATTATCTCTCCGCGCTGCTCCGTCATTTTAAGAGCATTCCAGTATTGCTTTCCGCTTACCGACAGCTCGCGCTCAACCCTTTCCGAAAGCTCCGTTTCCCTCAGACAGGTGTGACCGTTCAGCGCACCGAGCTGTAATGTCCACAATATGCCCGCGGCGATTCTTTCCTCGCTGTCCATCGGCAGTCCGAGGTCTCTTGCCACCCTGTCCGCGTCGCGGAAAGGAAGCTCTATGCCGCTGCCGCAAAGGACATAAGGATTCTCCGTGACCGCCTGAATGGTATAGCCCTCGAATTTCTTCCAGACCGCCGCTATGTAAACCGGCTGTATACCGTATTTTGAAAAGAATGTCATAGCCTTGCGCAGTCCGGTTATATTCCGGAAATCCCTGCCGATATCCCTTGCCCTTTCGGGGGATATCCCCTTTATGGAGGACAGCTGCTCCGCGTGGTTTTCGAGAATATCCATGGTATTGTCGCCGAATGCCTGCACTATTTTTTTTGCCATTGCGGGACCGATGCCCGAAATCACCCCCGAGCCGAGGTACTTTCGCACAGCGGCGGCGTTTTCGGGCATAGCCCTCTCAAAAATTTCCACCTTGAACTGCCTCCCGTATTTCTGGGAATTTATGTAATCTCCGTACAAGGTGAGACGCTCGCCCTCGCGGACATCGCCCATATTTCCGACCGCGGTGGTAAGAACGCCGCCGCAGTCCATATCCAGCACGATATAGCCGTTCTCCTCGTTGTAGAAGATAACTCCCTCAACCGTGCCGCTTATGGAGTTAAGGCTTTCGTTGGTATCCAAGATTTTCACCGACCTTGCCCGCCGATAATATTTACCTCGGCGAATTTTTTTGCCAGGGAGCGCGCCGCATTGTCAGGCTCACCACCGGAAAGGATTATGTTTATTTTTCCGATATGTGAGCATTTGCCCGCGAAGCGCACGAATTCGTCCAGACCGTCCTCGGCGCGGACATAGACGTCAAACCGCCGCGCGGCGCTGTTGAGAAGAGCGCCGAAAAACAGCCTGATTAGCATCGCCAGCCCGAAGATTGAGAGGAACATAAGAGCGAAAACGTATAAAAATTCCATATAACCGCC
Organism: uncultured Oscillospiraceae bacterium; assembly: GCA_910587135.1. GTDB lineage: Bacteria > Bacillota > Clostridia > Oscillospirales > Ruminococcaceae > CAG-115. Next base: position 25,176 of record CAJULF010000010.1, on the reverse strand, counting down.
TCCTGACAGCATTATATGCTGTACGGGAGCAAGAGGTTAGCGGATAGGGATAGCTGGTAAAAAATCCGTTTACCCATTATCCTCCGCCACTGAGGTAAATATCCTCACGACCGTATCCCGCCGCAATACCGTCATCCTTTGAGGGTAATGCAGTTCCAACCTTCCTCATTCGCGGAGTCAAGCACTTCAAATCCGTTCCCTTTCAAAGCTTCCATGACCTCATCGAGCCTTTCGTCAATGATCCCCGAAACAATAAGCCGACCGCCCTTTTTGAGAAATCCGCCGAAAAAGCCGCTCATAGCAATGATAACGTCCGCGACGATATTCGCGCAGATAACGTCAAACCCGCTGCCTATACTTTCGCGAAGTCCGCCGTCAACAGTGATATCTCCGATAAAGGCGCGGTATCTGTCCTTGGGGATATTGTTCTTTTCAACATTTTCCGAAGCGGTCTTTACCGCGTTTTCAAAGATATCGCACATGGTGATATTCTCCGCGCCGAGAAGCATGGCGGCAATGGAGAGAATTCCGCTGCCGCAGCCAAGGTCGAGCACCCTTTCGCCGCCGCTTATAATGCTTTCCAGCGTTTCTATCACCAGCTTTGTGGTGTGGTGCTGTCCAGTGCCGAATGTTGAGGCGGGGTCGATCTCAAGAACCTTGTCACCGGCGGAGGGCGAAACTTGCTCCCAAGAGGGCTTTATAATAATGCTCTTCCCGATTTTAAAGGGCTTGTAGTATTTTTTCCAGTTGTTTGCCCAGTCTTCCTCCCCGACATTGGCAAGCTCTATGCGGATATTGCCGTAATATCCGTCGGAGTTGTTCAGCTTATAGCCCTCCACAAGCGCCCTTATTGCCGCCAGACTCTCAGCGCCCTGAGCGTTGTCGTGGACATAAAGCGTTATGCATGGCTCGGCGTCCTTAAGCCCCATAAGCTCGTCGTCCACATAGTCCCAGTTTGCGTTCTTGTCCGCGAGAAAGCTCTCGAAATCCGCGCCGTCCTTTATGATAAAGCCTGTTATGCCGTAGTCGGTAAGCGCTCCAGTTATGCCGTCGATAGCCTCCGATGAGGTGTAAATATCTATCTGAATAAAGCTGTCCATTTTTTCCTCCGTAACATGCAAAAATAATCCAATTTATATTATACTACATTTCGGAAATAAAATCAAGCCCTAAATGTAGCAGCGGCTTTCGTAAAGATTTCTTAAGGCAACACCGCACAAAGCTTGTGCGCAGATTGCGCTGTCAGGTTTTTCGTCAGATTGTACAAGCTCGACGCCGGCGGGCTGACGCCCGCCAAGGAGAACTTGTGCAATATGACGGAAAATATGCAAGCAAGATGCGTGCAAAGCGCGAAGCGCGGGCTTTGTGCGGTGTTGCCTTAACAGTAAATATTTGGAAAAACCGTTGACAAAGTTTATTAAAAATGTTACAATAAATTTCAGAGGTATGCAAAACGTATATTTCTTAAAGCGTTAGTGTTTTATATAGATCGCTTCTTGCGAACTAAATCTATATTTTATGGTGCAATGTTTGCAAAATTGAGTTTTGCACATCTCTATAAGTATATGGAAAGGAGGTGTTTTAAATGGTATTCTGTAAAAAGCCTGTTATTATTGCTGCCGCTTCCGTAACAGCTTGCGGTCTGCTTTCTGTGTTTGCCCTTACGACATATGCCGACAAAGGAAGCGAAAGCGGCTTGGTCGAAGCAAACAGCATCACAATCAATCCTGTTGGTTATTATGGTGAAACCGCAGAAACCGCTCTGCCCGTTATTGAAAACGATTTCTTAAACGAAACAAGCGAAAGCCTATTGTTGAATACAGTGGAAGAAGCCTTGACGGAAGAAACCGAAACAGCGGAAATGTCAGAAGAAATCGCCGAGCTATTGAACGAAGAACCGGAAAGCGTGATATCCTCAAAACTGATTGTTCCGTCAGCCGAGGAAATAAATATTGATCTATATAACACAGATGGCAAAAACGAATTCGGACTAACAGAAACTTTCATTGCAGCACACAAGTACAGTGAAGTTTATTCTGCAAATGAAGGCGTTGTAGAGTATTGCGGGCTGCTTAACGGTTATGGTCTAGCAGTTGTTATACAAGCTGACAATGGTGATCATGCCATATATTCTCATCTTGCGTTTGATGACGGAACATTGATCAATGACACAATCAGCTATGGTAATATGATTCCATTTGAGAATGGAGATAAGATTACCAAGGGGCAATTGATAGGCTACACTGGATTTACAGGTCTTACAAAACAAACCGGCGTAGGCTACACTTATGTGCTTGAATGAGCGTATGTTTTGGAACATTGGTTACTGCTAAATGGTTTATTAAGATATGGAGGACTATTATAACTATGAAGAAAATTGTTTCAATTTTGGTTGCCGCTATTATGATGTGTACAGTGTCTATCACGGCACTTGCTAATGATGATATGGAATATCAACACTATTTAGGCGTCATCAGAGATGCCGATGGAAATGTTGTTGATTTGATTCCTATGCCGTATATTTATCCATACGTGGATAGTGTCTATACATTACCTGCCGGCGGAACTTTCACATCTTACCAATACCTGCCGAGAACAGCATTTCAATTGATGTTTGGGTTCAACGATGAAGATGGTAACTTAGTAACAACAAGGAATGCTGAAATAAAAATGTCAATATACCAATCTGAATCTGTCGGCGGAAAAAGATATTTAGTCAAAAGCGGTACATTCAGCACAAACAAAGAAGATTATGGCAAATATGATGATTGGGTCGACATAGGGGTAACAAATATAAGTGAGGCTAGACCATATTACAATGGTGTTTTCACTAATGTTTCGGACAAAGAGGTGACTGCCAGACTGGCGGTTTTATCATACGATGAATGGACAGATGCCTAAAAGCATGTAATCTTCCACTAAAAAATACCCTATGCTATGCATAGGGTATCAGACTGTAGAAAAAGTCTAGCGAGTCTTAATTTTGAACTGTGTAAATGCCACAGAATGACAAATTTCTCCAATAATCGCATTGTCATTATAGCACTAAAAATGTAAAAGTCAAGACTAAAATGAACGCGAAAGCGGTCTTGACTTTTACATTTTTAGTGCAGTTTGGCAATTATGCGGTTATTGGAGAAAATATTGTCGAACTTGTAAAACACATTTGCAAAATCACACCCAGTCCATTTGCCGGACTTTTTCTACAGTCTGTCCCCTCTATTATTATAGAGGAGATTTCAGACTGTATATAAAAGTTGACATAGGGCTAATTATTTAAAAAAATTTCAAAATTTCCGCTAATCATACTCCGCTTCACTTCGTTCCGCTTCGCATGCTTAGCGGAAACCGCGCCCGTTTGCGTTCGCAAACGGGCGACTTTTTGAAATTTCATGCGCCGACATTGCGTTGCAAATAGGCTTTTTCTACAAACTGGAATCCCCTCTATACCATATAGTATAGAGGGGATTTTTAAACAATGTCTTCGTGAAATGCTCATGTAAAATCAATATCATACCTTATGCCGTGGGCGAACAGAACCCCGTCAGTCAGCCGAATTTTCAGTATGACATTATTCCTGTCACTCTCGACGATATGCCCGTTGCCGTACCAGCCCGCGAAAACCTCACGCAGCTTGGCAAAAATCTCCGCGTTCCTCTCATCAAGGATATAACCGAGATTTTCCGGCAAACCGTGCCCTGTGAACCACTCGCCGCACACCGCGGCGCGCGGGTGCTTTTCAAGCTGCAGCATTTTGCCCGACAGCGCGTATGTCAGCACGTAAAACGCTCCGTCCTCATAGTACCCGTTCACGGTGCGCACCTGCGGCTCTCCGTCGGAAACCGTCGCGAGCGCTATCAGAGTGTCCTTTCCGAAGCGCTCCGCCATTATCCGCGCCGTTTCGGGGGAAAGCTTTTCCGCCATGACTGCTCCTTATGGGCGTTATCTTTTTGTTGAGTATTCCACCGTAACGCCGCCCATCTTGAACTTCTTATTGTAGAATATTATTCCCCATACAAGCCCCGTAACGCCGCCGATGATATGCCCCATGCGGGAAACACCGTCGTTTGGACTGATTATTCCGCTGTAAATCTCCCGACCGAGATACATAGCCGCCACTATGCACAGCGAAACGGGGATTTTTCCCCTGCGCATATTGGTAAACGCACTCAGAATTATCATCATAAATATAACGCCGCTTGCGCCGATAATGCCGTAATCGGAAAATAAGCCGTTTATAACAGCCGTAACAACAGCGTTTGAGCCAATCATAACGCAGAGATTCCAGCTGCCGTAACGCTCCTCCACGATAGGTCCGACCAGCATCATCAGTATCATATTTCCGAAAAGATGATTCCAGTCCGCATGCCCGAAAATATGCAGAACTCCCCGCAGATAGGTAAGCGGGTCAAGCAGATTGGGGTGTCCCCAGCTTATAAGCAGCGTGTTGTTCAGCCAGTCCTTGGTCATGTCGTTTATGACCAGCAGCACCACACAAACCAATGCATAGGTAAGTACGACAGGCGAGTTGTAGTCGAATTTCTCAAAAAATTTTTTTGCCTTATTCATATCAATAAGCTCCTTTACAGATATTGGAACCCGTTTGGCAGCCTTACGGCAATCTGCCGCGCCACAAAAAGCCGCCACGGAAGTTCGACAGTTGAGCCATACCTTAATTATACAACATTTCCGCCAAAAAGTAAATAGGTATTGGAAAAAAAATACGCCCCCTGTCGGGGGCGGCAGCCTGTATATGAAGGTTGACCTAAGGCGGATTATTAAAAAAATTTAAAAATTTCCGCACTCACGCTCCGCTTCACTTCGTTTCGCTCTGCGCGACTGCGGAAACCGTACGCATTTGCCGAATGACAAATGCGTACTTTTTGAAATTTCATTCGCCGACATTGCGTTGTCAATAGGCTTTTTCTACAAGCTGCCGCCCCCGACAGGGGGCGGCACTGACCGGCATTACAACCGCCGGCTTTTCACAGGACTCTGTACAAATCCGCACAGCACAAATCCGCTGCGGGCAAATGCCATGCTAATCTCTGCGCAACAACTCGTCAATAGATGTATTGAAAACCTTTGCAAGATACATCAGCTCTATATCGGTAACAAAGCGTTGACCCGACTCGATGCGCTGAACGGCATTCTTGTCGATGTCAAGATTGATGAGCTGAAGGTTATCTGCCAACTGACGCTGCGATATCTTCATTGCCTTGCGCATACGGGCAATCTTGATTCCGCACTCGTTGTTTCTGCCGTCAACAGTCCTGTTGTTGAACATAATAACTCCTCCAATCAATTTTTGTTAAAAATATCAAGCGCTTTTTGCAAGCTGTATACAACATTATTTTAAGACAAATTACCATTAAACATGACTTCTTGTGCGTGTCAAAACAAATATTATTATAAAACGATTACATTTTTTTGAAAAATATTATATTTCTATTGCCAAAAAAGGATTTCTGAGAAAAATCTGCAATAATTCTGAACTGCGGTGACAAAGATTATTGATAACGCAATGTCGGCGCATGAAATTTCAAAAAGTCGTGCGTTTGCATTCGCAAACGCGCGCGGTTTCCGCTAAGCATGCCAAGTTTTGCGCAACGCGGAGGTTTTGCCTTATAGCAATTTGTTACAATTTGCGCAAAACTTCCGGTACGAAGTGAAGCGGAGTATGATTAGCGGAAATTTTGAAATTTTTTTAAATAATCAGCATTAGGTTAACCTTTATATACAGAATGAGATTGCTTTTAAACATATAGGCAACATCGCACAAAGACCGCCCTTTGGGTTTTGGGCGGTCGGTTAACTTACGCTTTCAGTGCCTCTGCTCCGTAATTTTTGTGCTGCTCTTCGCTATGCCTTCCAACTGACGGTGTGGCAGCAAAAACCAAAAGGCTGCAGAAACCCGCAGCCTTTCAAACTCCCGCCGTATGGCGGATAAAATATTCAATTGTAGAATTTCACCGGTTCATTGGATTGTACCACCTTATTAAATTTGGAAATCAAATTATTCAGTGGACATGGGACTCATTCCTTTCGCAAATCGGATAACTTCCAAATCAACCTTTCCCGTATCGTATAACGTGTACATCTTAACCACCTGCTTTAATCAAGAGTATCTATGTAAACGCATATGCGGTAGGTATTCATCTGCAAGCCGCTGTCAATGTACAACATTTAAACGCACGCACAACTGAAACTTTGCGACAGTTAAGAGTTCGCCTCGCGCTCGGTATAATTGAGCCAAACGCTCCGTTGCGGCGGATTTTGCGCTTTCGGGTAAGACAGAAACCCGCGCAAATCATCGCCCGATATTCAAACCTTGCGGTCGGCGGAATGCGACTCCGCAGATGACTTAATAGAATGTTCGGCTGTTTCCATTGGACTCGCTTCCTTTCTTAATGGATTTTGGTGAAACAGGCTCTGATGCCCGTTCAGTCAGATTCGCGGAACTTTCGGAGCGGTATCACCGCGGCAGCGCCGATATCCGGAGCTTTGCGTTTCGGGACAGCCGTCATTGCCGAAACCGCCGTCATGCCATGACCCTTTGCGCTCTGTCCGCCTGCTGACTTAGCTTAACAATCCATCGGAATAACCCCTTTCGGTTTGTAGGTAAGTGGAATCTCCTCCGTATCCGCCATACCTGTCGGTACTTTGAGGTTCTTCCCCTTTCCTTGATATTATAATACCACATCCTTTGTGAAAAGTCAATAGATTTTTTAAACTTTTTTAATGTCGTTTTGTACAATTTATAATTTGCTGTTTTGTTAAAACTTCCGATATTTCCGTATATTTCATCAAGTAATGAATTTTTCATAAAATTCCTCTTGACTTTATCGTGCGGTTGGTGTACAATAAAAAAGTGATGTGATTTCACAGAAAGAAAGGATTACGGTTTTTATGAGTACAAACGACGAAAACAGCGAGCTGACTCTTGACGAGGAGGAAGGCATAATCGAACTTGAAGACGAAGATGGAAATGTCAGCCGTTTTGAGTTTATAGACCGCATGGAGTTCAGGGGCGGAATATATTACGCGCTGGTTCCCGCGGATTACGACGAGGAAGAGGGCGCGACGGAGTTCATTATCTTGAAGGAAACGGTTGTCAATGGTGAGAATATGCTTGCAACCATAGATGACGAGGAAGAGATGAACGCGGCGGGCGATGAGTTCCTAAAGCGTTTTGCGGAGCTTCCCGAACTGGAGATCGACGAGGAATAGGCGCTTACACCCATAAGGGAAAATTTTGCGGGTACAGGGAAAATTTCTCCGGAATAGCCTGCGGAAAAACGATTAAAATAATGATACTGCCTTGTAATGCTGACGGCTTGTTCCGGCAGCGCGCATATGTATGCTTCTATAATCCAACACATTGTAAAAGGGATTTCGACTCCGGCGGCGGATTGCAGACCTCCCGCACTGCGGAAGATAGGGAGCGTGAAAACGTTGGGCGATCTTACCCACCCTGCCATTAGCGGGTTTTATATTGCATCTTACGGCAAGGCGGTAAACATTTGAAAGAAACGGCGGGGATACCGTCGGTGCGGTCTGCGCGGCGCACCGATGATATTTCCGCTTTAAATTATGTCAAAAACGAAAAGAAAACCGATATAACGGAAAAGCACTTTATCAGAAGCATGGGTTTGCTTTCAGCGCGTTAAAATTCAAAAAGCGCCAAGGTTTTGCACATAAATCGTGTGGTCTGTTTCAGCATTTTGAAACATTTTGCGCAAAACTCTGTGAGTGTCAATTATGCGCGCATCTTTTAGAAAAAGCCTATTGACAACGCAATGCCAACGCATGAAATTTCAAAAAGTCCACATTTGTTGAATGGCAAATGCGGACGGTTTTCGCAGTCGCGCAGAGCGAAACGAAGTGAAGCGGAGCGTGAGTGCGAAAATTTTGAAATTTTTTAAATAATCAGCTTTAGGTCAACCTTTATATAGGCTACTGCTTGTGGAACAATCCCATATGACACGCAATGCCAACGCATGAAATTTCAAAAAGTCCACATTTGTTGAATGGCAAATGCGGACGGTTTTCGCAGTCGCGCAGAGCGAAACGAAGTGAAGCGGAGCGCGAGTGCGGAAATTTTGAAATTTTTTAAATAATCCGCTTTTGGTCAACCTTATATAAAATCTGATAAAAACTAACCGCGGAAGCGCTTAACGGCACTCCCGCGGAATATTATTCATCTTTTTCCCCAATGATCTGCGCAAGCTGATTCAATAGGCTGCTCCGCGCATCTACCGTTATCTCGCCGACGTTTGCGAAGATCTTCTCAATATATTCAAGCTCCTTAAGGCGGCGCAGGGTTTTGTTTTCCTCCAGCAGCTTGGCGGTGTTGAGCAGCGAACGCGTGGAAGCCACCTCCTCGCGGCGGGTTATCACGTTTGCCTGTGCGCGCTTCTCGGCGGCAAGCACGGTATTCATTATCGCGGCTATCTCCCCGGGGAGAATAACGTCCTTTATGCCCGCGGAAACTATCTCGACATACATGCCATCAGTGCGCTTTTTAAGCTCACCCAGCATTTCATTGCCGATATTCTCCCTGTCCGAGAGCAGCTCGTCCATGGTTTTGCCTCCGAGATAATCCCTCAAAGCCAGCTGTGCGGCGGTGTATACGTTTCTGTCGATATCTTCGGTGGTTTCGGAAACCTTTATGTAGTCGGTGATTTTCCAGTTCAGCACAAAGTTGACACGAACCCCGACCTTGTCCTTGGTGAGTATCTCCTGTCCCGCAATACACAGCTCGCGCACCCGCATACTGTATATGCGGCTTGTGATCTTTACCGCGCCGTTCCAGTAGAAATATCTTCCCGATTCGAGATATTCCGAGGGCTTTCCGTTATAGTATATTACAGCTCTGCACTGCTCGGGAACGAGGATCTCCGTGACAAATCCCGCTGTTAGCCTGCTCAGGATCGTAACGGGTATATCGGTTATTTTAGGCGCGTCTGTGGAAATGACCATGAATTCGTGCGACCCGCCGTCGTTCCAGAAAGCGTGGCGACCCGCTGTAAGGCACTTCTCAAAGCACCCGTCAACATAGTGCAGACATATCTCGCCGTTTTTGACAGTGACCTCGCTCACCTGTCCGTTGGAGTCGGGGCAGTCAAGAATTTTGCGCAGAGTGCAGCCCGCAGAGGCAATCTCCTCGCCGACCGCCAGCTTCTCCACCGTCTTATTGCCGAAAAAGCTGTATTTTCCCGAACCGAGAATATTTTTAAGGATGCCGTTATGAAACAGCAGTCCCTTTTGATTATCGTTTATAATTACCTTCATGGCGTCCCTTTCCGTTATTTATATGGATATACATCGCTGACATGGAAAATGTGATATTCTTCCGTACGCTTCTCCCTCATCTGGCTTAAAAAATGACTTGAAAAGTGCCCGCTCCAGTCAAAGTCGTACAGAACTATCGCAGTATTCACCCGCCGTTTGAGCTTATCGTCAAATTTAGCTTTCATTACCTCGATTATTTTTTCGCCGTAGGAAAAATCCCGAAACAGTTCCTCGGCGAGATTTGATTTGGTATCAAAAAATTTAAGCTCCACTCTTCCTGTGAAATCGCCTTCAAGGAAAAGCTCTTCCATAAACCTTTTCGGTCTGCCGTCTGTTATAGCCATAAAATCCTCGGCAAACTCCTTTGACGGGAAATTTCCGCCGAAAATAGAAATATAATTTTTATCTATCGCCGCCATTTTATATACCCCTTTATATAAAATCGTCCGAGGACGTTATCTGCGCTGCTCCGTTCCATATCGGGCAGACGGCGGGAGAATTGAGCGTGTGCCTGCGGCTTTTGCCGGAAACTGATAAGTGACCGGCAGCGGCGTTCGGGCAGCGCGCGGTATCCTCCCCCCGACAAGGTCTGAGAGATATTGCCGCGGCTTTTTGCCGGCTCGCAGGAGCCGCCGCCAAGCCTTGGCGCGGAACGGAGCGATCGTTGTAGAAAATGAATTTTCAGTTCATTTCAAAACCATTGTCTGCTGATGAGGCAGTTGGGAATCGAACCCTTGTTGAATAAACGGCTTTCACACCGTTTACCCCTTTCGCAGCGTGACAGGCTGTTTGCAGGGATTGCAATACGCTTCCGCAAAGCGGAGCGCAGCCCGCCGTCCGTGAACGCTCTGAAATGGTCGTCCCCGAAAACGGACACCCGTGCATTTATATTATATCACGGACAAAACGGTTTGTCAAGGAGAAAACCACGCCGTTATCGGCATGGCTCAGCCTTCATAAACAGATACATTTGTTGTTTGACAAATGTCAGTCTGCAGAAAAAGCCCGTTGCCGCGCAATGTCGGCGCATTAAATTTCAAAAAGTCGTGCGTTTGCGAACGCAAACGCACGCGGTTTCCGTTAGTCATACTCCGTTCCGCTTCGCTTCACTCCGCATGCCTAACGGAAATTTTGAATTTTTTTAAATAATTAGCCTTAGGTCAACCTTTATATAAAGTCTGACATTTGTTATTTGACAAATGTGCGAGGTAAATTTTTATGCAAATAAAAATTTTGCTGTATTTTGCGAAAATGACAGAAAATATTGTAAATGATTACTTTTAATGGATAAAAACGCACCTAAAAAGCGAAAGATTTTGAAATTTATTGAAAATAATTTTAAAAAATTTTAAAAATGTATAGCATTTTTTTGAAAAGTATGTTATACTATCCTATATAGTTGGGGTATTTTGCGCTTTTGCGCATACACCGGACAGAAAGAAAAGGTGATTTATTATGGCAAAGGATATCAATCTTCAGGACGTGTTCCTTAATCAGGCGAGAAAGGACAGGATTCCCGTTACGATTTATATTACTAACGGTTTTCAGTTCAAAGGGGTAGTAAAGGGCTTCGATAACTATACGGTTATACTCGATACCGACGGGAAGCAGAACCTTATTTATAAACACGCTATCTCCACCATCACTCCGTTTAAGCCGGTGTCAATTCTTGACGCTTACGAAAAGGTCGAGGAGGAATAATGCGTTCGCGCTGGACAACCGTTACGGTTTTCGTGCTGTCCGCGTTTGTAATTCTTATTGCCGTGGGGCAGTTGTTTTTCGCGGGCGGCGAGAAGCTGAAATATGAGACCGCCTATATTTACAGCATGGAGGAGGAAGTCCCCTTTGACGGGGTGTACCTTCGTGACGAAACGCTTATTTACGGCTCGGGGACGGGTATTCTAAGCTATGAGTATGAGGATGGTTCGCGGGTCGGGAAAAGCTCTGTTATCGCGGGTCGGTACAAAAGCGAGAGCGAGATCGACTACCGCAGGGAGATAGAGGAGCTTAAAGAGCAGATAGAGGTGCTGAATAGAGCGGAGGAGCTTATCGGTACGGATAACTCTCAGCTTGAGGCGATTTCGGGGCAGATAAATGAGCAGCACTCCGCGCTTATAAACTGTATCGTCGGCGGCGATTATACCGCCGCGGCCGCACTGCACAACAGTTTTCTGGAGGTTATGTGCAAGCGTGAGATAACCTTGCAGGAGAGCACGGGGTATTCCGAAAAAATCGCCGCGCTTCGGACGCGTATTTCGGAACTGGAGGCGCTCGTTTCGGGCGATATTCAATGGATATACGCGGGCGGCTCGGGTTATTTTGTAAGTAAGGTGGACGGATATGAGGGAGAGCTTGGCTTTTCGGACATAGATTCCCTGACGGAAAAGCGCATTAACGATATAGTGGCAAATCCCGAAAAAGGCGGCGCAAACGCTGTCGGAAAGCTGATCTCCGACTATATATGGCGGGTGGCGGCAGTGATAGATACCGAGAAAATGTTCGGTATCTATGCGGGGAGCAAGGTCATGCTGCGTGTGGGTTCGGACTCATCTCTGCTGGAGGCGGAGGTCGTTTCGGTCGAGAACTGCGGGGACGGGAAGTCGATTTACGTCTTTCAGTGCGACAGGCTCACCTCGGCGGTGGTTCAGGGGCGTACGGCGCATTTTAAGCTGGTTATAAGCAGCTACGGCGGTCTGAGGGTATCCCGCGGCGCTATCCGATACAATGACGAGGGAGAGCGCGGAGTTTACATCGTGCGCGGGACAAGCCTTGCGTTCAAGAAAATAAACGTGCTGTATTGGGGCGAGGATTATGTGATATGCTCGCAGGAAGCGGGCGAGGATTATCTTAAGCTTTACGACAGGATCGTCACAGAGGGCAAGGAACTGTATGAGGGAAAAGTTGTTGAGTAACGGGCAGACGGGCTTTGAGGATATAAGGGAAAATTATGCCCGCATACGGGAAAATATCGAAAACGCAGCGGCACAGGTCGGGCGGATCGGTAAGGTAAGGCTGATGGCGGTCACAAAAACCGTTTCACCCGACAGGATAAACTGCGCGGTAGGGCTTGGGATAGACCTGCTGGGTGAAAACCGTGTGCAGGAGTTTCTGGAGAAGCGGGAGAGCTATTCGCCCGCTGAGATTCATTTTATAGGTTCGCTTCAGACCAACAAGGTGAAATATATAATTGACAAGGTATCAATGATCCATTCTGTGGACAGTATGCGGCTGGCGGAGGAAATAGACCGACGCGCGGCTCAGCACGGGCTGGTGATGGATATACTCGCCGAAATAAATATAGGCGGGGAGGAAAGCAAGGGCGGCATACCGCCGCGGGAAGCAAGGGACTTCTGCGCGCGGCTGGGGGCGCTCGGAAACGTCAGACTGAGAGGTCTGATGACAATACCGCCGCCGGGGTGCGGGGAGGAACGCTTTGCGGAGATGCGCGGGCTTTTCGATGAAATCGGAAGCGGAGCGGATCTGTCCGATGCGACCTGCTTCGATACGCTCTCTATGGGTATGTCGGGGGACTATGAGGCGGCAATCAGACATGGGGCCACAATAATCCGGATAGGCTCGGGCCTGTTCGGGTACAGACAACCCGTGCGGTAACGCGCTGTGCGGGTTAAGAAAAATAATTGGGAGGAAAACATTATGGCATTCAAGTTATTCAACTTCGGGGGCGACGATGATTACAGAGATTACGACGACGATATGGACGAGGGATACGATACCTCATCCTCCGCGGTAACGGAGAGGGAGGCTTATTCCGAGGACATAGGCTACGGTCAGAAGTCCAAGGTGATCAGCATGAGCAGCGGCGGAAACAAGCTTGCCGTGCTGGTTCCCACAAGCTATGAGGAGGTTATGCAGGAGGCGGTAAGCTATCTTAAGGAGAGCGCTATCGTTATTCTCAACCTTGAGCGTGTGAACAGCGACGCGAGAATGAGGATCGTAGATTTTATGGCAGGCGTTGTGGCGGCGATAGAGGGCAAGATGAAAAAGACAGCTTCCTGCTCCTACGCGATCGCGCCCAAGAACGTTGACTGGATCAACGACCTTGAGGATTACGGAGTTTGATTTGTGAACCCGGGGGCGCTGAATGAAGAGGAACGCTTCCTTGCCGCGCATATCTCGGATTTGCAGCGGCTTAGCGCAAAATCGGGTGTACCTCGTTTTTCCGCCTTTCTCAACGAAAGAGAGGCGGTCGTGGCAGCGCGGGCGGTAAAGGGAAGACCCGAGTTTTTCGGAGGATACGACGGTGCGGCGAGAACAGTCTGCGGTTTTTTCGAGGATACATATGCCGAGGAAATGCCGCATGAAGAGCTGTTCCCCGTCCGCGCCGTTACTTTTTCGTTTCGTGAACGCGATAATCCTACGCACAGGGATTTTCTCGGCGCACTGCTTGCTTTGGGTATAAAGCGGGAACTGCTGGGAGATATTCTGGTAGCAGAGGACTATGCGGTCGTTTTTTGCCACGAAACGGCGGAGGATATGATCTTTCATGTCGATAAGGTCGGCAGGGTTGGGGTCAGCGCTTCAAAGGGTGTTGCCAAGCCTTTGCCGGAGATCAAAACAAAGAAAATCGATGCTTCGGTGTCGTCGCTGCGGCTGGACTGTATAGTAAGCGCGGCGGTGAACATTTCAAGAGAGAAATCCGCGGCGCTAATTAAATCGGGGCAGGTGAACGCGGAATTTTCGCCCTGTCTGAACGTAAGTGCGGAGATGTCCGAGGGGACAATAATTTCCGTGCGCGGCAGCGGAAGATACAGGCTGTCAGAGATCGCGGGGGAAACCCGACGCGGGCGGCTGAGAGTGGTTATAGAGGAGTTTATTTAGAAGTTAAGGGCATTTATTGTGAAAAAAGGTCGGGGCGTTCAGCGTTTTCGGCTTTACAATGATACGGCGCTTTGTCATTAACGGAAAGGTGAAGATTTATGAACGCAAAGGATATTATTACCAGGAAATTTGAAAAGGCAACGTTTAATGGTTATAAAACCGATGACGTTGATGATTTCCTGAGGGAAGTGTCGAATGAGTATGCGCAGCTTCAGAAGGATAAGAGCGAGCTGGAGCGTAAGCTGGAGGTGCTTGCCGACAAGATACGGGAATACCGAGATGACGAGGACGCATTGAAGGACGCGCTGCTGCTGGCGCAGAAGCAGGGCAACGCCATAGTTTCCGAATCCAGGGCTTCGGCTGATAAGCTGAGAAAGGAAACTAACGAAACGGTTACAAAGCAGCTGGCGGACGCAAAGGAAAAATCCGAGAAAATGGTAAAGGACGCGGACGACTACGCCAAGAGAATGACGAAGGACTCCAACGAGCGTGCCGACAAGCTTGTGAAGGACGCACGCGCCAAGGCGGAGGAAATAAAGACCGCCATGAACCGTCAGCAGGAGATACAGGAGCAGATACTCCAGCAGACCCGCAGAGAGGTTACCGAATACAGAAGCAGGATAATGGCGCGGCTTAAGGAGCATATGGAATTTTTGGAAGCGCTGCCCGAGAGGATCGAGAACGATTTTGTGAAAAAGACTGCCGCCGAGGTAGAAAAGCGCGAGGCAGAGCGTGCCAAGGAAGAGCGTGCCCGCGAGGCGGAGCTTGCCGCAAAGGAAGCGGAGCGCGTTAAGGCAGCGGCAAAGCAGCAGGCGGCTCAGAAAAATGCTGCCGCAAAACAGGAGAAAAGTAACGAAAAGACTGAAAAGCCCGACGACGAGCCTTTTAAGGCGGAGGATAAGGAGGCCGGCAAGACCGCTGAAATGCCTTTCTTCAATTCCAACGCAGAAAGCAAGCAGCGCCGCAATGATTTGCAATTTGGAAAGAACAAGAGCTGACAATAAAAAAAACACTTTATGACGAGCTTTTGCCCGAAATAAAATTCAATAGATATATTTTGGAGAAAACAGGATGAACAAAAAAGAGGGGCTGTCCGAACCGGCTCAAATACATGATGGAATATCTCCCATCATTGTTACGGAAACCGAGGAGGAAGCTCAGTTTAATCAGCTTTGGAGCTATCTTGTTCCGCCGTCGGGACGGGCGAAAACCGCGCAGGGGGAAATTATCCGTATCGCCGGCAGAGTTCAGCATGAGCTTTGGGACAACGGCGGGGTCAATTGGGACGATGATTTCCGAAAGATGCTGCGCGCATTCCCGAAATATGTGCGTCTGGGCAATGCTTTCGATGAAGACGATATTAAATTGGCGGAGATTCTGACAGAACTTATTATCAAAGCAGGCGATGAAGGACGGGCAGACGGCGACCTTTGCCTGACGCTGTGTTCGTGCGCCGTTGCTTGGGTAAAGCAGAATCCCGAGGTAATTGCGCCTTTGGAAGCGGATTACAGCCGATAAATTTATATATTCTTTCAGGAGGACAGATATGTCAGAGGATCTTAATAATACACTTAATCTACCGCAGACCGAATTTCCCATGCGCGGAAATCTACCTAAAAGGGAACCGGAAATGCTGGAGAAGTGGGAAAAGGAGCGCCTTTACTACGCGCTCGCGGAGAAAAATAAGGATAAACCGAGCTATACCTTTCATGACGGACCGCCCTATGCAAACGGCGATATACATCTCGGTACGGCTCTTAATAAAATTTTAAAGGATATAATCGTCAAGTATAAGAGCATGACGGGTTATAACGCGAATTATGTTCCCGGGTGGGACTGCCACGGTCTTCCCATCGAGCTTAAGGCGCTTAAGCAGATCGGCGTTGACAGCGGCGCTGTCGATCCCGTGCAGCTGAGAAAGAGCTGCCGCAGCTTCGCGCTCTCCTGCCTGGACGACCAGAAAAGGCAGTTCAAGCGCATCGGCGTTTGGGGGGATTTCGATAACCCCTACCTCACGCTTGCTCCCTCGTTTGAGGCTAAGCAGGTGGAGGTTTTCGGCGAGATGGTCAAGAAGGGCTATATCTACAAGGGTCTGAAGCCTGTTTACTGGTGCGCGGACTGCAACACCGCCCTCGCCGAGGCTGAAATAGAGTATCAGGACGATCCCTGCTATTCGATTTATGTCAAGTTTCCGCTGGTCGATACCAAGGGTAAGTTCGACGGGCTGGGGATAGATCTCTCAAAGGCATATGTTGTTATCTGGACAACGACCACCTGGACGCTGCCCGGAAATCTTGCCGTATGCCTTGGTCCGAATTATCAGTATACCTTTGTTAAGGTTGAGGACGCTGAAAGCAAACACAACGGCGAGTATCTGCTGATGGCGGAGGAGCTTGTTGAGGGCGTGATGAGCGCCGTCGGAATCAAGAGCTACAGCACCGTGGGCAGCTTCAAGGGCAGCGAGCTTGACCTTATTGAGGCTCATCACCCGTTCCTTGACAGAAAAGCCCCGATCATAGTCGGCGACCATGTAACGCTTGAAAGCGGTACAGGCTGCGTTCACACCGCCCCCGGTTTTGGTGTTGAGGACTTTGAGGTCTGCATGAAGTATAAGGGTATGTTTGAGATAATCGTGCCCGTAAACGAAAAGGGTATACTTACCGAGGAGGCAGGTCCTTTCGCGGGACTTAAGACCGCCGACGCCAACAAGGCTATCGCTCAGCGGCTGGAAGACGATAATACTCTGCTTGCAATGCAGAAGATAGTTCACCCCTATCCCCACTGCTGGCGCTGCCACGAGCCTATAATCTACCGCGCGACCGATCAGTGGTTCTGCAATGTGGATATGTTCAAGCCCGAAACCATAAAGGCTATCGAGCAGGTGAAGTGGATTCCCGAATGGGGCGAGGAGCGCATTAAGAACATGGTCAATATGCGCAGCGACTGGTGCATTTCCCGCCAGAGAAGATGGGGCGTGCCTATTCCCATGCTTTACTGCGAGGACTGCGGAAAGCCCGTTATCAACGATACTACGATAAAGGCGATATCGGATATGTTCCGCGCGGAAAGCTCCGATTCATGGTATATAAAAGATCCCTCCGAGTTTATTCCCGCGGAGGTTAAGTGCGAATGCGGCTGCGGAAAATTCCGCAAGGAGATGGATATTTTTGATGTGTGGTTCGACAGCGGCTGCTCTCACGCGGCGGTGCTTAAGGAGCGTCCTGAGCTGAGCTGGCCCGCGGATATGTATCTCGAGGGCTGCGACCAGTACAGAGGCTGGTTCCAGTCATCGCTGCTCACCTCCGTTGCGACTACGGGCAGAGCGCCCTATAAGGCGGTTTGCACCCACGGCTGGGTGGTTGACGGTCAGGGTCGGCAGATGCACAAGTCGCTCGGAAACCAGATTTTCCCAGAAGAAATCATCAAGGATTTCGGCGCGGACGTGCTGCGCCTTTGGGTTGCTTCGCTGGACTATCACAACGATATCCGCGTTTCCAAGGATATGCTAAAGCAGCTTTCCGAGAGCTACCGCAAAATAAGAAACACCGCGCGGTATATCCTCGGAAATCTTGGTGACAGCAAGGGCTTCGACCCCGATACCGAGATGGTTCCGCTCGATAAGCTCAGCGAGCTTGACAGGTGGGCGCTGGCTAAACTGGACGGCGTTATAGAGAAGGTAAAGGCTTCCTATGAGGCTATGGACTACTATCTCGCTTATCACGCTATAATCAGCTTCTGCGTGGTGGATATGTCCAACTTCTATCTGGATATCGTGAAGGATACGCTTTACTGCTCCGCGGCGAACGCGCCCGAGAGAAAAGCGGTCCAGACGACGATGTACATTATTCTTGACGCGCTGGTGAGAATGATAGCGCCTATACTCAGCTTTACGGCAGACGAGATATGGCAGTATATGCCGCACAAATCCGGCGACGATATGCGCAGTGCCGTGTTTAATCTCATGCCCGAAAAGACGGGCGTGGAGCTTGACGGCAAGTTTGAGGAGAAGTGGAGCAGGATACACGCGGTTCGCGACGACGTTCTGGCGGCGCTGGAGCTTAAGCGCGCTGAAAAGGTCATCGGTAAGCCGCTTGACGCCGCAGTGGATATCTACACCGACGACGCGAGCCTTGTTGAGATGCAATCCGATCTGGCTACCGCTTGTATCGTAAGCAAGGTCAAAGTTCACGTCGGCGGCGAGGGCGAATATAAGGGCAGCACGGTTTCCGTGAGCGTTTCCCATGCGGAGGGCGAATGCTGCGAGCGCTGCTGGGCTTACGCGGACAGCGTGGGCAGCAAAGCCGCGTATCCGCGGCTTTGCAAGCGCTGCGCGGAGGTCGTTAAGCTCAATCTGGGCTGATTATCAATTCGGGGGAGGGGATTATCCTCCCCCGAAATCAGTTGACGGCGGGCTGCTGACAGTTTTGGCGCGGTTCAATGTGGACTTTTCGGCGGCTTTTACCCGCAGCCGCGCAAAGTCGTGGGGATCGTAAAGCTCCCGACGCGCCGGAATTTTCCGCGAGAAATTGCGGAAACGGAGCGTCCGCGGAGTTTGCGCAAGCGGGTCTTATGGATATTATTATAACGAAAAGAGGATTATAATGCAGTATATCGGGTTATTGATCGCCGCGGTGCTGGTGGGTATCGACAGGCTTACAAAGTGGCTTGTAACATCGAATATGGAACTGAAGGACTCAATACACGTCATTCAGATAGGCGACAGGGAGATACTCAATATAACTTATTATACCAATGACGGCGCGGCTTTCAGCAAGTTTGAGGGTCAGACAGCCATGCTTATTGCCGTGACCTCGGTAGTGCTGGCGGCTATGATAGGGCTGCTGCTTTTCAAAAAAGTAAAGCGTACGCCGTTTATCATTGCGTTTTCCTTGGTTATAGGCGGCGGAGCGGGAAATCTTATCGACAGAATATTCAATGACGGACTGGTAATAGATTTTATAGATTTCAGGATAATCAATTTTGCCGTGTTCAACTTTGCCGATATCTGCGCTGTTTGCGGCGCGGCGCTTATTTTGCTGCTGCTGGTGCGCGACGAGATTGCGGAGAGAAGAAAAAAGCGTGCCGAAGCGGGGAAATCAGAGGAAAATACCGAAACGGCGGCGGAAAATGGAGAAAATTAAGTTTATCGTCGCGGGCGGTATGCGGCTGGACAAGCTGATCTCGGAGAACACGGAGCTTTCGAGGAGCGCGGCTGCGCGGCTGATAGAGCAGGGGAGCGTGCTGGTGGACGGCAGCTGCGCCGACAAAAAGGACTGTCCGAGGGCGGGTGCGGAGGTTGAGATAACGCTTCCCGAGCCGCAAAGCACGGATATTCTCCCCGAAAATATTCTCTTGGAAATAATTTACGAGGACGGCGACCTGTTGGTGGTGAACAAGCCCAAAGGAATGGTGGTTCACCCTGCGGCGGGGCATTACAGCGGCACTTTGGTGAACGCGCTGATGTTTCACTGCGGCGGCAGTCTTTCGGGGATAAACGGGGAAATTCGACCGGGAATAGTTCACAGGATAGACAAGGACACCAGCGGACTGCTTATCGTGGCAAAAAACGACTTTGCTCATATCGGGCTGTCGGAGCAGATAAAGGCGCACAGCTTCACGCGGGAATACGAGACGGTCGTGTGCGGCGCGGTCATGGAGGACGGCACGGTGGACGCTCCCATAGGGCGGCACAAAACGGAACGCAAGAAAATGTGCGTGACAAGGGAGAATTCCCGCGAGGCGGTCACTCACTATTATGTGCTTCGCAATTATGCGGGGTATACTCACCTGCGGCTGCGGCTGGAAACGGGACGGACACATCAGATCCGCGTGCATATGGCGTATATCGGTCACCCCGTTGCGGGGGACGCGGTGTACGGCAGCGGCAAGCCTAAGTGGCTGGAGGGGCAGTGCCTTCACGCGAGAAAAATCGGATTTGTCCACCCGCGCACAGGGGAGTATATGGAGTTTGACAGCGAGCTTCCGGAGTATTTCAAGCGGTTTTTGAAGAGTATTGAAAAAATATAGTTCATATATTATTTTGGCGGTTATCCGTTCGCATTTTAAAGGATGGTTTCTATGGCGTTTGATTTCAAAAAAGAATGCAAAGAATTTTATATGCCCAAAAGTAAGCCGGAAATTGTTGACATACCGCGCATGAACTATGTTGCTGTGCGTGGCACGGGCGACCCCAATCAAGAGGACGGAGCCTATCAACGGGCGATTGGAATACTTTACGGTGTTTCATACACGATTAAGATGAGCTGTAAGAGCGATTACAAGATAAAAGGCTTTTTTGAGTATGTAGTTCCTCCGCTGGAAGGATTCTGGTGGCAAAACAGTGTAAACGGCGTGGATTACTCCGATAAATCAGGTTTTAACTGGATATCACTCATTCGGTTGCCTGATTTTGTTACAAGGGCAGATTTTGAATGGGCTGTGCAAGAGGCGGGCAGGAAGAAAAAGACAGATTGCTCTCCGGCAGAATTTTTAACGCTTGATGAAGGTTTATGTGTTCAGATCATGCACATTGGTTCTTATGACAGTGAACCGGAGTCCGTTGCTTTAATGGACAGCTTCCTGAAAGAGAACGGTTATCGGAATGATTTATCGGAATCACGCCTGCACCATGAGATTTATCTTTCCGATCCGCGAAAGACGGTGCCCGAAAAGCGAAAAACCGTTATCCGTCATCCGATTAAACCGATATAGGCTCGGTAAATCTTCGATTATCGGAAAAGAGGATAAATCGTTCTTTGGGCTGCGGTTTGCGGTATAATTTATATTTGAAAGGAGTGTGTAGCTCCACATGGATTTCAGTAAGGTAATTATAATGACCGACCTTGACGGTACGCTGCTGACGGATGACAAGCGCATTCTGCCGCGGGATATGGAGGCTATAAGGCGCTTCAGAGAGGGCGGCGGGCTGTTTTCGGTGGCTACGGGCAGAGGGTATTCCATGGCGCGTCCCGTGGCGGAGAAGCTGGGGCTGGATATTCCCGCGGTGCTGTTTAACGGCGCGGCGGTGTTCGATTTTAAAGAGGACCGATTTGTGTGGCGCTGCGAGATAGGCAAGCACGCGCTGGACTACATAAAGCGGCTCGGAGACGAGTTTCCGCATATAGGTATCGAGGTGCTGCACGAGCACTCCATATATGTTCCCTATATGAATAAAACCGAGCGGGAGCATCTCGCTCTGGAAAATGTGACCCCTGTTGAGTGCCTGCTTTGGGAGCTTCCGCGCGAGGGCTGGCTCAAGGTGCTGCTGGCGGATACTCCCGAAAATATTGATATAATCGAAAAGTACGTTTCCGAAAGCGATATGAAAGAAGCACAATGGGTGCGCTCGGCTCCCACTTATTATGAGTGCCTTCCGAAGGGCGTGGATAAATCGGCGGGATTTCGGGAGCTGATAAAATATCTTGACTGCGGGGACAGGTTTTCCGTTGCCGCGGGGGATTTTATGAACGATGAGGCTATGATACGCTTTGCGGACCTCGGAGTCGCTGTGGACAGCGCCCGGACCGAGGTAAAGACCGCAGCCGACCTGATAGTGTGCGACAACAACAGCGGGGCTATTGCGGAAATAATCGGATATATCGAGCGTTTGTAGCCGCTGACAGATTTGGTGCGGCTTCGGCATGGATGAGGGGTTTACTATGGGATTTCTCGATGATTTATTCGGCGGTAAAGAGCGGGAATCGGAGCAGGGCGCAGGAAAAGCCGTACCCGATATGCCTGTGCCGTTCGGTTACAAGACAAGCTGGCTTTGTGTTAAAAGCGATTCTCCCGAGGACGTTATGGGGGCGCTGGGGCTGAAAAATCCCGTTCCCTCAAACTGGGAAAATGGGTTAGAGTCGGGAGTTTTCGTATCGCCCGTGTTGGACGGGTATGTTCTGGTGATAAATTACGGCGATGATATCATAACCGAGGATATCGAAGGTCTGAACGATATCGGGCAGCGGTTTACCGAGGTGCAGTATTTCTCTTCCCACCGTGTTGTGGAATATGCCGCGTGGGTGAAGTATGTGAACGGCAAGATGATACGGGGCTACTGCTGGTGCGGCGATATGGGTGAAATCTTGCTTAACGAAGGGGAAATCACCGCGGAGGAAAAGGCTCTGGGGCTGGACGGGCTGATTCAAAGCACAGATGACGATTGGGAAACAGCGGAGTTCGCCGATGAGGAGCACGTTCTGCAGATGGCTGCGGCATGGGGAATAGACACAAGTTTCTCCGGCAAGCAGTACCCCGAATCCGCGGGGTGGAGATGTACAAAATAGCAAAGCATGAGCTACCAAGCGTAAGGGGGTGAAAAAATGTCCGATAATTTGCGGCAAAGGCTGATAATCATAACAGGCTCGCCCTGTGTGGGGAAAACCACCGTTACGGACAGGCTGTATACCGAATATCAAAACAGCGCGTTTTTTGACGGGGACTGGGCGTGGTGCGTCAATCCCTTTTCGCTTGATGACAGGCGGCTGCGCAACGGCGACAAAACCATGTCCTTTGCACTGTCAAATTACCTTGAGTCGGGGTTTGAATATGTGTTCTTTTCGTCAGTGGTGGTACTGTATGAGGATATCCGCGCGAATGTTTTGAGGGATATTGCGGCAGAGGGCTATTCCGTTTTGGGATTTACTCTGACCTGCTCGGAGAAAACGCTGCTTGAACGCCACGGAAAGCGCGGCGACGGGAACGAGTGCTCCTTTGAATGGCTCCATGTTAAGCCGATCGAGGGAGATCATGTTATCAATACGGACAACAAGAGCGTTGAGCGGGTAGTTAATGAAATTAAGGCTATCATAGATGAGAGCGGAGGGGTGTAGGCTGCTTTCATGGAAAATCCAAAAGTGTTTTGTGCGGACGCGCGGCGGATATCGCTGCAGTTCCGCTTAATAACAGAAAATAATTGAGAGCGGAGTTGTTTCTTATCTCCGACCTCTTATATCTGAAAGGAGCGGTTCTTTATGGACGAAAAACTGAAAAAGCAGCTTGAAATAGCTGCGACAAAGGTCAGAATGGGCGTTATCGAGGGTGTTTACAACGCCAAGGCGGGTCACCCGGGAGGTTCGCTTTCCGTTGCGGATACGCTGACATACCTCTATATGCACCGTATGCACGTTGACCCCAACGAGCCCGATATGCCCTCCCGCGACAGACTGGTGCTGTCTAAGGGGCACACCGCGCCCGCGCTTTACTCCGTGCTGGCGCAGAGGGGATTTTTCCCCGTGGAGGAGCTGAAAACGCTCCGCAAGCAGGGCTCGCGGCTTCAGGGTCACCCCGCTATGGGTAAAGTCCCCGGCGTGGATATGAGCACCGGCTCGCTGGGTCAGGGTATTTCAGCGGCGTGCGGTATGGCGCTTTCGGGGAAGATATCCTGCGATATCTACAAGGTCTACGCGATCCTCGGCGACGGCGAGATACAGGAGGGTCAGGTTTGGGAGGCTGCCATGTTCGCGGCGCACTACAAGCTGGATAATCTTGTGGCTGTGGTGGACAACAACGGTCTGCAGATCGACGGAAAAATTTCCGACGTAATGTCCCCATACCCCATAGATCAGAAGTTCGAGGCGTTCGGCTGGCATGTCATAAATATCAACGGGCATGATTTCAACGAGATCGAAAAGGCGTTCAACGAGGCTGAGACTGTTACGGGCAAGCCTACCGTTATTATTCAGCGCTCCACAAAGGGTAAGGGAGTTTCCTTTATGGAAAACCAGGTTGGCTGGCATGGGAAAGCTCCCAACGATGAGGAATACGCTAAGGCGATGGAGGAACTTAAGGCTCATCTCGCGGAGCTTGAAAAATAATACACACCGAAAGGATAGAATAATATGGAAAAGAAAGCAACTCGTGACAGCTACGGCGAAGCGCTGGTTATGCTGGCGGAAAAGCGCCCCGATCTTATCGTGCTGGACGCCGACCTTGCGGCTGCCACAAAAACAGGCACATTTAAGAAGGAATTTCCCGAAAAGCACTACGACTGCGGCATTGCCGAGGCAAACATGATGGGCGTTGCGGCAGGTATCGCCACAACGGGCAAGCTGGTTTTCGCAAGCTCCTTTGCGATGTTTGCGGCGGGAAGAGCTTTTGAGATAGTCCGCAACTCGATAGGATATCCCCATCTCAACGTAAAAATAGGCGCAACTCATGCGGGTATTTCCGTGGGAGAGGACGGCGCTTCCCACCAGTGCAACGAGGATATAGCCCTTATGAGGACTATCCCCGGAATGACGGTTATAAATCCCGCTGACGACACCGAGGCAAAGGCGGCTGTGCTGGCTATGGCGGACTATGTCGGTCCTACCTATATGCGCTTCGGCAGGCTTGCCGCGCCCATTTTCAACGACCCCGCTACCTATAAGTTTGAGGTAGGAAAGGGCGTTCAGCTTAAGGACGGCAAGGATATCACAATTATCGCGACGGGCCTTATGGT
This sequence comes from uncultured Oscillospiraceae bacterium, assembly GCA_910587135.1. Classification (GTDB taxonomy): domain Bacteria; phylum Bacillota; class Clostridia; order Oscillospirales; family Ruminococcaceae; genus CAG-115. The sequence continues at coordinate 605 of CAJULF010000010.1, read as the reverse complement.
TTCCGAGGCTCTGGAGGCGGCTAAGGCTCTCACGGAGCAGGGTGTGGACGCCCGTGTTATAAATATACACACCATAAAGCCCATTGACCGCGATATCATTATAAAAGCGGCTAAGGAAACGGGCAAGATAGTTACCGTGGAGGAGCACAGCGTTATTGGCGGACTTGGCTCGGCGGTGGCTGACGTGGTTACGGAGGAATGCCCCGTGCCCGTTATCAAGATAGGTGTGAAGGACGTGTTCGGTCACTCGGGTCCCGCGCCTGCGCTGCTTAAGGAATTCGGGCTTTGCGCGGAGAATATCGTTGCTGTGACTAAGGCGGCGGTCGGGAAGTAAGATACCGCAAAATATAAAATCTCCCTCCCACGCATCGGGGAGGGAGATTACTATACAGCCGATTGCAGCTCCGGATACGGCTTCGGGGCGTATCCGACTGTGACGGGCTTGTCTGCGGCGTATTCCTTGATCGCCGCGCGCTGTTCCTCGGAGCAGGCTTCGTCAAAGGTCACGTCTATGGTGTTTTGGCGCATATTTATTTCCGAGCCGAGATAATGTTGTCTGACACGCAAAACGCGAAAATTTGACACTCAAAACACAAAAAACAAGC
>CAJULF010000009.1 GCA_910587135.1 uncultured Oscillospiraceae bacterium | reverse complement strand
CGCAAACAACGCAAAGCGTTGTTTGCAGCGGTGCGGGAAATTCTTTTTAATAATTAAGCTTTATGTCAACATGACTTAACCGCATTTCAGCATTTAGTCAACATAGCTTAATATCATAAATTATTATTTATACGCTCACCCCTATGTCAGCTTTTCAATAAAACTCCAGAAAGTTATGTCTTTCATTATTAAACTTACACTCAATTATAGCGTTAAGCTCCACATTCATAACGCTGTGAAAAATATTCCCCTCAACCTGTGGGTTGGTTTCCTTTAGCTGCGCGATAAGCCGCTTTATCTCTGCACGCTTTGAGCCGTTCGCGCCGTCCCCGCCATTGCACCGCTCCGTTACCCGACAGGCACAGCTGATAAAATTTAGAGAGTTTGCCGCGCACCACGCCTTTATATCGTCTTCGCGGATGTAGTACATGGGCCGGATAAGCTCCATGCCGTCGTAATTCGCGCTTTTTACCTTTGGCATCATTGTGCGTACCTGCCCGCCGTAAAGCATGCTCATAAGTATCGTTTCTATAATATCGTCGTAGTGGTGCCCGAGAGCGATTTTATTGCAGCCCAGCTCGCGTGCCCTGCTGTAAAGATGTCCGCGGCGCATTCTCGAGCATAAAAAGCAGGGGCTGTCCCCGACGTTATACACCGATTGATAGATGTCAGTTTCAAATATAGTAACGGGAATACCAAGTATTTCGGCATTTTTTTCAATGGCGGCACGGTTTTCGGGGCTGTACCCGGGGTCCATCACAAGGTAGACCGCCTCGAACTCGCTGCCGTGCGACAGCTTTTCTTGAAACAGCTTGGACATCAGCATGGAGTCCTTGCCGCCCGAAATGCATACGGCAATCTTATCTCCGCGCTCTGTCAGCCTGAAATCCTCCAGCGCCTTTGTAAAGCGCCGCAGGATAGTCCTGCTGAAATCCTCGTGCAGACTGCGCTCGACAGCTTTTCCACGACTCTGCATAAAGCCCGTATTGTCCATATCAATCCTGCCCGGAGTTACGGCGTAAGCATCATGCTGACGTTGGCAACCCTCGTTATCCCTCCCGCTTCCTCAAAATCAAACGTTATGCCGCCGCCTTCTATGCGTGAGGCGCTCTCCTTAAAATCGTGCCCGTTTAGCCACAGCATACCTGCCGCCAGCAGCCTGTGGTCACAATAAAGGGACTGTATGACCTGTAAATATTGCCGCGCAAGCACTTCGGGCGCAAGCGGCGCGAAAATCTCATCGGGCAGCCCCGATATCTGCACGAAAAGCGCGCCACCGTCATATGGACACCGATAATAGCAGGTGTTTCCGTCCGTTATCCCGCAGCATACCATTGCTATATTATGACCGTTGTGAAGCTCGTCCAGCAAAAAGCTCGCGTTCGCGAATTCCGGAACGCCCTTAAGCGTTTTTGAGGCTCGCCTTGCGGGAGCGGCGGCTCTTTCGGGAAGCCCGCTCTCCTTGTTCGCCCAGCCCCACAGCCATGTGTGGGAGCTTTCGCTCTCTGTGCCGAGTACCCCCGAGTCAAAGCTCTTATCTCCGAAAGAAATTCTCCCGTTCTTTATGTCAACGTTCCATCCGCTTTGACCTATAACAATCTCTCCCATAGCCAACTGGCGCGCTATCGCCGCTCCCGCGGACAGCGAAACAAGGTCAAAAAAGCTGTTCTTGTCAAATTTTATCGGACAATCCAATATGTTCATATATGCCTCCTGATTTTAATTTAAAAATTTTTGCTTTTATATTTAAATTTTTCCGCGACCCGCCTGAGAACGCAGCTCTCCGCCCCGTGCTGTGCTCTCAGGCTCTTGCGAGAAATTTCCAGCATGGGCGAAATGCCGATTTCTGCTTTCGGCGCATATGCTCCCCGATTATTGCGCGGCTTGTACTTGTGCTAAAAAATGTTCTGCCCGAACTTCCTGAGTATGTCGCGCAGCAGCATCTTATCTATCTTGTACATTTTGCTTTTTCCCGCGGGCAGGTCATCCTTGCGCAGCTCAAACCTCATATAAACCTCGGAGTAATCCTCCTCGTACCAAAAAATGCAGAGCAGATAGCGGTTTTTGGTTGCGTAGTAATTTACGGGATTCATTTTCAGCACCTCCCGCATATCCGCGTTCAGCGCCTTTTCCACCTCTGCTATCTCCATCGGCTCAAACTGCACCTTTTTATTCCTCGGAAGCGCCTCGGCGCGTTTTTCCTCTTCGGTTTTTCCGATTTTTATTTTCCTTTTGAACAATCCGAACATACGGGCTCCTTTCGTCAGTCGATCTTTATTTCCAACGCATTGAGAAGCGACAGCGCATCGGGGCTCGAAAACGCCGCTCCTTTCATTTTGCAGGAAAATATATCGGGATTATATCCGCTCGCTCCGCGGAAATCCGACTTGCGCAAGTCGCAGTGCAGAAATTCGGTCTTGCTTAGGTCACACGCCGTAAAATCGCTCTCACGCAGGTCGCATTCCGAAAACAGACACTCAAGCAGCGAATTTCCCCTGAAATCAAATTTCCTCATACTCATTCTTTCAAATATTCCGCCGCGTAATCTGCACCCGCTCATTTCGCTTATTGGCTCGGAGAACGCTCCCGCAGACATAAGCTCACCCCAATTCATGCCGTAAATCGTACAGTTGAAAAGACGGGTATCGTTAAAGCTGCTGTCTTTGAACTCAAGCGATGAGGCGTGGCAACGGGCAAAGCCGCAGCCCGAAAATAATACGTTTTTCAGCTTAAGCTCCGAAAATGTGCAGTCCGTGAATTCACAATCGGTAAATCTGACATCCGAATACTCGCTGCCCGAAATATCAAGCTTGCTGAACTCCTCATTTTCATAATATTCCATAAAATTTTCTCTCCATCAATAAATGCCCATTATTTCCGCCGCCGCTTCAACCGTATATTCGCAGAAGCCATCCCGGCCGCTTGTCCGCTTTACGGGGCACTTTATCCTGTCCGCGGGCAGACTGTCGGGGAAAACAGCTATATCCGCGATATTCAGCAGCGGTATATCCATCTCGCTGTCCCCCGCGCATATTATCCCGTCCTTGTTTCCGAGCTTTCTGAACAGCCGCATAGCGCCATCGCCCTTGTTCAGCCGCCGCGGAATAACATAGACCTTTTCGCCTGTGCGGTAAAAAACACATTCCGAAAGCACGCTGATACGTTTTTCCGTGTTTTCGGGGCAGCCGCTTTTGGTAAACAGAAACAGCCCGTCCACCATGCGTATTTCAAAGCTTCTGTCGGGGTCGCTCTCAAGCAGCTTGTGGCAATGCTCCAGTTCTTTAGCGCAGCTTCGCATAATTTCCGCCGACCGTTCAGCCCAGTCGGGCTGAACTTCGCCGTCGATAAGCAGATTTCCGCCGTTGTCGGTAATGGCGAATTTGGGCGAAAATCCGGAGGGGAATTTTATCCTCTTGTATTGCTCCACACTGCGCGAGGTAACGGGTATGAAATTCAGCTTCGGAAGCAGCGCGGCGCTTTTTTCGGATATACAGCTTATTTCCGCTCCGTCCTTATATTCAACCGTGATATCTCCCGCGTGTTTTGTGCGGGCGGAGCGGATTATTGTTCCGTCAAGATCGGCAAACAAAAACATCAGATATCCCCCAACAGTTTTATAATCCCGCAGGCGCGGTAGCATTTCAGAGGATATTCTCTCACCTCAACGCCTTTTTCCGCCGCAAGCTCCTCAATGTGGGCGGTGAGCGGGCTGCCTTTTTCCCTTACAAGAACCATTCGCGGTATTCTGCGCAGAAGAACGCGGGTGGTTTCGCCTATCCCGGGCTTTACAAGATTTATGTCGGATATTCCGAATTTCTCTGCTATCTCCTCGGTTTCCTTAAGTCCGCAGCCGTATTCCGTCGGCGCGGGAACTTCGGCTGTATCATAGCTCATTTTGCTTTCCACTGCGTTTATGAATTCGTAAGTCCTGTCCCTGTCGGCAAGCTCGGCAAAATATGCCGCTCCGTGGAAATCTCCCTCAAAAATGAGGTCGCTGCGCAGCACTGTGCGGCTGAACAGCCCCGAAACCACCGCGTTAAGGCAGGCGCAGGGTATAAATATATCCTCCCGCGTGCCGCATATATCGCACACGCCCGCGGGGTCGGCAAGCACAGCGGGTCGCTCATCCACCTCGGGGTAGTCCTCCAGCGCCTCGCGGAGCTGCCGCGTTATGGCTCCTTTTCCCGTCCAGCCGTCCACAAATTGTATGTCTTTGGGAGCATGCCGCGCCAGAATATAACGCATTGCGTTTTTATCGATACCCCTGCCGCGTATGATGGATATTGAGTAGTGAGCGAGATCCGCACCGTATTTTCTACGCAGATAGCGCACGATAAGCGCTCCCACGGGAGTTCCCGCCCTTGCCAGCGAAACTATCGCGGCGCGCGGCTTTTCCGCGTAGATGCGTTCCGCAACAGTCTGTACCGCCTGGGCCGTTTTCTCCGACCATTCGGAAAGCCCGCGCTCATATTGCTTTATGTATTCCGCCGACGGCTCGTATTCCGCAGGGAGCAGTTCACTGTAATGAACCCCGCTTTGTATAAGCGGCTCACGCTCTCTTGCGGAAAGGGAAGTTATTTTCCCTGTTATATCCTTTAAAAGCAGTTTGCAGTCCTCTTCGCGCAGACTTGTCGGCATTTTCGCGCCGCGCCACCTAACAAGAACCGTGTGCCCGCTGACTGCTCCGCACAGCAGTTTTACCGCGTTTTCGTCGGGAGCTTGCGCGTCGGTGATTATCACGCTTACGTCGGCATTCCCGATATTATACAGATAAACCTTTCGCTCCGAATCATACAGACTGCTCAGCGCCGCGCGGCTTTTTACCGCGTAATCTCCCTCCTCGGAGGGAAGCATGGGGCTTCTGGTTACCCCCTGCACCGTAACGCGGCAGCCCTTTCCCCCAAGAAGCCTGCCGAGAATTATCGGCGGTACACAAAGCTCTTCCGTGCCTATTACCGCGATATTTCCCGATAGTCTCAGCCGCTCCGCGAGTTTGCCGCAAAGGCTTTCACATTCCGCGAAATATTCTCCGATATCCACCCCGAGCCTGTGATCGTAAACCGCGTTCAAATAAACTTCCTCGTCTGGCTTGCGCGGCGTAATTACTCTGTCGGGAAGATATTTTTCTGGGAATTTCGCGTCGAAGCTCGAAAACCTTTTCGGCGCAAGGCACTCTATCCCGTTTTCGCGGAAATTACTTACAGCCTCCTCTGAGGCAATAAAAGCCGCCGCGGTTATGCGGCAGTCCGGCGACAAAAATTCCTTTAGTTTTTCCGATAGCTTTATCGCGGTGCTGCCCGTGGTAAATTCGTCGTCCGCTATAATAAGCCGCTCTGCGCGGCGAAGTATAGCGGCGTTTCTTATGCACAGACTGTGCAGTACCGCGTGGCTGTGGCTTTCATCGGTGGTTATGCTCTCAAAGCAGTCGGGGAGCTTTTCGCGGGTGGTGGAGATGTAAAAGCAGTCCTCTCCAAGCTCCCGCGCGAAAAACGCTCCCACAGCCACCGCCGTTTCCGCGAAGCCTATCACGCAGACTCTTTCCCCGTCGAAATGCCTTTTCAGCTCACACCCCAAATCGGAAAATTCCGCAGTAGTTTTTAAGGGGTCGGAGGGATAGTGCTTCGACTGAAATTTGTTTATGATTATAAAGTCCCGCTTGCTGTTATTTTCACGTCTTGCAAAAGAGAAATCAGTGTAGTCCATCGGTTGTATCCTTTCGGGAGCGGCACGCGCCGCCCTGTTGTTTATTTTGACATGAAATACAATAAAATAATCGCTGCCAGCGACGCTCCGCAGATTATCCAGTTCCTGCGTATAGTCCTCTCCAGCTTGTCGTTATTTCTTTTGCGCTCCTCGTCATCTCTTTTTGGCATAAAAATCACCCCCGCTGTGCTTTATTGTAACACAGCGGGGGGCAAAAGTCAAGTGATGGGTGTGGTATTATTTTGTAATATTATCCTTTATTTTCTCCAGAAGCCGCGGGTCTGGGTGTTCCTCGGCGCTTTTTATCGCGGCAATTATTTTGTTTTCCGCACTTCCGTGGGCTGCCGCGGTACCGTCCGCGCCTGCTTTAAAACGCATTCTCAGCGTTACCGCCGCGATCGCCGCAAGGATAACCGCCGCCGCTCCCGCAACAAACAGCCATATGGGAACGCTTTTTTCCGCAGAGGGTTCGGCAGCTATGCCGATAGTTCCCTCAAAGGGAGATGCCAATCCGAGATCCGCGCCGCTGCCGCCTATTCCGATCGTGTTCACTCCGTCAAGGTCTGCTCCAAGCTCAATCGGAGAGTCGCCTATCCAGCCGTTGGGATATACGGCAAGAAAGCTTGCCGCATGAAATATTTCGGCATTGGCAGTTTTTTCGGTATAATCCGCCACCTTGTTCTCCGAATTTCCCGGAACAAATCCCGCGTTATCGATACCGGTCACCGCGTTTCTTTCGTTTACAAACACCACGACACCGCCGAATTGCTTTGAAAAGTGCTCGTAATAGGTCTTTTCGGATCCTGATACCACTACCTCTATCATATCACTGTTTTTGTAAAGGCGTACTTCAAGGAAGCCCAAGTCCTTTTCCTGAACAGACAGATAGCACAGCTTCTCAAAGTGACACTCGCGTTCCCACAAAGCGGTAGTGCCGGTGGTAAAGCGAATCACGCAGTTGTTTGCCGCTATATCGAGTATTTCCTCACACTTTTCCTCCGTTGCCAGCACCAGACCGATGTCGTAATTGGTGTAGACCACGCCGTCTATCATTTCACTTCTCGTTTCGGCGATAAAGGAGAGATTTTCGGGATACCCGTTTTCCTCCCAGTAGGCTATAATATCCTCAACGTCACCCCTGCCGCGCTCTCCGCTCTGAAATATCATCGGAGTATCGAGGTCCGGCAAAGAACTGCTTTCTTCGGTTGCCGAAGACTCGGAGGCAGCGGGGGCGCTCTCGTTCAGTGCAGGTTGTGTGTGTTCCATCGGGTCGCGCTCGGGGATATCCTCCGCGAACGACACCGCGCTTGGCTGGGCGGCACTCGCGGAATGGACGGGAAGCACCGCCGCAGACAGCAGTATAAAAGCTAATGTTAAGTATTTTTTCATAATTTTTCTCCTTTCGTATGACCTATTCCCCCAGTATCTGCCGCAGGGTCTTGATAGCCTTGCTCCAGCGCCATGCTGCCGTTCCCGCGGGTATACCCATAATTTGCGCAATTTCGCGGAATTTAAAGCCGCCGTTGACATGCAGTGCCACTATCTCTCGCTCAGCGCGCGGAAGCTTCGCCAGCGCTGCCGCGATATCCAGACGGTTTTCCGCGGCTGATTGAAGGGAATAGTTGTCAGAGATATCCTCCGCGCTTTCGATATCCTCAAACTGCGATAATTTTTTCAAATAGTTTATCGCCGCGTTGTGAGCCATGGCAAAGATATATGCGCGCGGCTTTTTTACCGAATCGTCGGGCGGCGAGCCGTACAGCTTTACAAAAACGTCCTGTGTGATATCCTCGGCGAGAGTGCGCTCGCCTGCTATCCGCAGCGCAACGGTGTACACGGGTTTTGAAAGCGCCGAGTATATCTCGTCAAAGGCTTTCATGCTGCCGCCGCGCATTTCGCCGATAAGTTCCGCAAGCCGCTTGTCGCTCAGTATATCCGCCCTGTCGGGCTTAACTGTCGAATTCATTTCAAACCTCCTTTCTATTTACTATGACAGACAAAAAGAGAAAATTTATGGGGATTTTATAAATTTTTATATAATTTTAAATAATAAATTTATGCTGTTTAGCTGTGTTGCTCTGAGCGGTCTGATTCTTGATTTAAAGGTGGATCCGGGCTGAGATGCTGTTAAGATATGTTGACCAAAAGCTTAATTATTAAAAAGAATTTCCCGCACCGCTGCAAACAACGCAAAGCGTTGTTTGCGCTATCTCGCCATAAAAGCTCCGCCCGCTTCGCGGGCTGCGCTTTCATGGCGGATTGCGGGAAATTCATGCATGGGCGCACAGTGGACTTTGGCTTTCAGCGCCTTTGACCTCTTGATTATTGTGTTGTTCTAAAGGTGTTTGCAAACAACCTCTAAGCTAAATTATTATTTATCCTGATAATTTCCAAAGAACAAAGCCACCTTCAACATATTTGTCAAAAGTGGCTTTGAAAATTACGATATAACCGTCTTACTTATACAGTTTTTTCGCCTTGTAGGTGGTGTGTAGCACCTCGTGTGCCTTGTGACTGCCCGTTTCGCCCAGGAACTCATCATAGAGCACCTTGATGTCGGGATTTTCGTGTGAGCAGCGCAGAGTGTTCGCGCTGTCGATATCATACAGAACCTTTGCGCGCTCCGCTCTGATATCGGTAAAGCTGCGTACGGAGGATGGCTGGATTATCTGACCGCCGCCGTTTACGCAGCCGCCGGGACAAGCCATTATCTCAATAAAGTGGTAGCTTGCCTCGCCGCTCTTTACTTTCTTGAGCAGAGCCTTTGCGTTAGCCAGACCGCTTGCGACAGCGACCTTGACTTCCATGCCCGCTACATTGTAGGTAGCTTCCTTGATACCCTCAATGCCACGCACGTCGGTAAATTCAACGGGGGTGCTCTCGGGCTTGCCTGTCAGCTTCCATACCGCTGTGCGGAGAGCAGCCTCCATTACGCCGCCCGTCGCGCCAAAGATGACCGCCGCGCCCGTGCCTGTACCGAGAGGACTGTCGCATACCTCGTCGGGCAGGTCGTTGAACATGATACCCGCCTGCTTGATAAGGCGAGCCAGTTCGCGCGTTGTGATAGTCGCGTCAAGATCGGGAACGCCCGCCGCGGACTGATCGTCCCTGCCAATCTCGTACTTCTTGGCTGTGCAGGGCATAATGCTCACGCTGAAAATATCCTCGGGATTCTTGCCAAGCTTCTGCGCGTAGTAGGTCTTGACAACCGCGCCGAACATCTGCTGCGGCGACTTGCAGGAGGACAGATTCGGGATAAACTCGGGGAAGTAGTTCTCGCAGTAGCGAATCCACCCGGGAGAGCAGCTTGTGATCATAGGCAGCACGCCGCCGTTCTGCACTCTGTCGATAAATTCAGCGGATTCTTCCATAATGGTGAGGTCTGCCGAGAAATTGGTGTCGAATACCTTGTCGAAGCCGAGTCTGCGCATTGCGGCTATCATCTTGCCCTCGACGTTGGTTCCGATGGGATAGCCGAACGCCTCACCCAGCGAAGCGCGGACAGCGGGAGCTGCCTGAACAACAACCATCTTCTCGGGGTCTGCGATAGCCTCCAGTATCTTGGCGGTATCGTCCTTCTCTTTCAGAGCGCCCGTAGGACAGGCGGTAATGCACTGACCGCAGGAAACGCAGGCGGTTTCCGCCAGCGACATATCAAACGGAGAAGCTATCTGTACCGCAAAACCGCGCTCATTTGCGCCGATTACGCCGATACCCTGAAGCTTTTCGCAGGCTGCCACGCAGCGGCGGCAGAGAATGCACTTGCTGTTGTCGCGCGTCATGTGCGCCGCGCTGTCGTCTATTTTGATGGCGGGATTTTCACCCTCGTAGTAATCCTCCACAACATTATACTCGTTGCAAAGCTCCTGAAGCTCGCAGCTTCCGCTTCTTACGCAGGAGAGACATTCTCTCTTGTGGTTGGAAAGAATAAGCTCCAGTGTGGTGCGGCGGCTCTCAACGACCTTGGGAGTATTCGTAAATATCTCCATACCCTCGTTGATGGGATATACACAGGCAGCCACCAGGCTTCTCGCACCCTTGACCTCGACCACGCAGATACGGCATGCGCCGATCTCGTTTATATCCTTAAGAAAACACAGCGTCGGAATCTTAATGCCCGCAAGCCTTGCCGCTTCGAGAATAGTAGAGCCTTCGGGAGCGGAGCAGGGAACGCCGTTTATTTTAATGTTTACCATTTCTTTTCTCCTTTCCTTTAACCCTTAACGATAGCGCCGAACTTACAGTTGGACATACATACGCCGCACTTTATGCACTTTTCGGAGTCGATCTTGAACGGATTGCGGATCTCGCCGCTGATAGCGCCCACAGGGCACTTCTTCGAGCAGAGCGAGCAGCCCTTGCACTTGTCCGCTATTATCTTGTAGCTCAGCAGGCTCTTGCAGACGCCCGCGGGGCAGGTCTTGTCCTTAACGTGAGCAATATATTCGTCGCGGAAGTAGCGGAGAGTGGAAAGCACGGGGTTGGGAGCTGTCTGACCCAGTCCGCACAGAGCATTGTCCTTGATGTAGTAGCACAGCTTCTCCATCTTGTCAAGGTCTTCCATTGTGCCTTTTCCCTCGGTTATCTTGGTGAGTATCTCGTACAGACGCTTTGTTCCTATGCGGCAGGGAGTACACTTGCCGCAGCTCTCATCAACAGTAAACTCCAAGAAGAATTTGGCGATATCGACCATGCAGTTGTCCTCGTCCATGACGATAAGTCCGCCCGAGCCCATCATAGAGCCTATGGAGATAAGGTTGTCGTAATCTATCGGGATATCCAGGTGCTGGGGAGGAATGCAGCCGCCCGAAGGTCCGCCCGTCTGGGCCGCCTTGAACTTCTTTCCGTTGGGAATACCGCCGCCGATTTCCTCTACTACCTCACGCAGCGTTGTTCCCATGGGAACCTCTACCAGACCCGTGTTGTGGATCTTTCCGCCCAACGCGAATACCTTTGTGCCCTTGGATTTTTCCGTACCCATGCCCGCGAACCACTCTGCTCCTTTAAGGATTATCTGGCAGATGTTCGCGTAGGTCTCAACGTTGTTCAGTATGGTGGGCTTGCCGAAAAGTCCCTTTACTGCGGGGAAGGGAGGACGCACTCTCGGCTCGCCGCGGTTGCCCTCGATAGAGGTCATCAGCGCGGTCTCCTCGCCGCATACAAACGCGCCCGCGCCCAGACGAAGCCCAAGGTGGAAGCTGAAGCCCGTGCCGAAGATATCGTCGCCGAGCATACCCTGCTCCTCAGCCTGCTTTATAGCGATTTCAAGACGCTCAACCGCGATGGGGTACTCCGCGCGGACGTAAATATAGCCCTGATTAGCGCCGATAGCATAACCGGCAATGGTCATCGCTTCGATTACCGCGTGGGGGTCGCCCTCAAGAACGGAGCGGTCCATAAACGCGCCGGGGTCGCCCTCGTCGGCATTGCAGCAAACGTACTTCTGCTCGTTTACGCTTGCCTTGGCAAACTGCCACTTGCGTCCCGTGGGGAAGCCCGCGCCGCCGCGTCCGCGAAGCCCCGAATCGGTTATAACCTTGATAACATCGTCAGGGGACATCGAGGTAAGAACCTTGTTCAGCGCCTGATAACCGTCGCGCGCTATGTACTCTTCGATATGTTCGGGGTTGATAACGCCGCAGTTTCTCAGCGCAACGCGGTGCTGCTTTTTATAGAACGGAGTTTCGTCCAGCGAGATAATGCTGCCGTCCTCGTGAACCGTTTCGGAATATAGATACTTCTTTACCGGCTCGCCGTTCTTCAGGTGCTGCTCAACTATCTCGGGGATATGCTCCGACTCGGTCTTTGAGTAGAAGACACCCTCGGGGTAAACTATCATGATTGGACCGAGCGCGCACAGACCGAAGCAGCCCGTTTTGATAACATTGACCTTGTCCTTAAGTCCGTTTTTCTCGATCTCTTCCTCAAGAGTTTTTATGATATTTGCCGAACCGCTGGAGGTACAGCCCGTACCGCCGCAGACCAGCACGTCCCTGACGCCGCTGTCCCTGTGCTCGACGCGCGTGGAAACTACCTCCGCCGCCTTGACCTTGACAGCGTTAAGCTCGTCTAATGTTTTAATCATGTTTTATCCTTTCTGTATGGGGGAATTCAAGCGTTCCCCTCGGCGCGGTATATGCGGTCTGCCATGCTGCCGCCGTGCCGTACATACTATATAAAATCAATTATACTTTGCGAGTATTTTATCCACGTCGTCAACGGTAAGTCTGCCGTAAACGTCCTCGTTTACCGTCAATACGGGGGCAAGACCGCACGCGCCGATGCAGCGGCAGGCGTCGAGAGAGAATTTACCGTCGGGAGTAATTCCGCCGCTTTCAACTCCCAGTCTTTCCTGAAGCTTGTTGTAGATATCGCCCGACCCCTTGACATAACACGCCGTTCCGAGACAGACGGAAATTTTGTATTTGCCCTTGGGATTTGTGGTGAACTGCGCATAGAAGGTTACTACTCCGTAAACCTTTTCCAGAGGAATATCCATCTCCTCCGCTATGATAGTCTGCACTTCAATGGGAAGATACCCATAGATCTCCTGCGCCTTCTGGAGAATCGGCATAAGCGCGCCCGGGTCTTCCTTATGCTCCGCAATGATCTGTTTGAGCCGCGCCTCCTGCTCTGCTGTTCCCGCAAAGGGAACGGCGCTCGTTTTCAATGCCATTTCATAAGCCTCCTTATAAAAAACTGCTCGGTACCGCACGGATTCTGTCCGTGCCCGACCGCCTGTCGAATTTATGTATACGACCGGCGTCGTACCTCGCTCGATAGCTGCCGCCCGTGCGCTTCCGCGTTTCATGCCGTATAGGCGCGAAAAACACGGAAAAACCGCGCCGTTTGGCCCGGATTACTCCGCTGCAATATCACAATTGATATACCACTATGTTATTATAACATATCGTTCCCGAAAAATCTACATTTTCTTTTGTTTTTATCCACTTAAATTGTTAGAAAAAATTTATCATATTTTGTAGAAATTAACCAACCTGTCCGCTTCCAATACATTTTATTCCAGTTATGAATTAGATATGCAGCAATAAGAGTCACACAATAACCGAAAAATCAAAGTAGCGAAAGCAACAACCTTTTGCAGAAAAATCTAATATGTCACGCAATGTCGGCGCATGAAATTTCAAAAAGTGTCATAATTTGCACAGCAAATTATGACCGGTTTCCGCAAACGCGCGGAGTGAGCGCAGCGAACGGCGCGTGCTTGCGGGAATTTTGAAATTTTTTTAAATAATCCGCTTTAGGTCAACCTTTATATACGGTCTGAATCGGGGCAGCCCCAAGGACTGCCCCGATTTTACGTAATTATAGTGAATTCAGACAAATCATGACAATTTTTCGTTGTCAAAGAAATCGCACAGCTTTTTTGCGGTTTCGTCTTCAAGTTGGCGGCTCACATCTCCTTCGGAGCGCAGTTTTATCAGATGCCCGTCGATATCGACAACATAAAGCGTCAATTGTCCCATGTCCGCTCCGCGGGGATCTTCGGATACTTCCGCGTTTTCGTCGATTGTTTGAATATCGTCAACAAGTATGTCAAACAGCTTTTTCTCGTCGTAGAGACCGCGTTCCACCGGGTCGTTGTCAAGGTAGACCTGCCATAGCTCGTTGAAGAATTCCTCGCTGTTCTCGTCCAGACGTTTTCCGCCAAAGTCAAAGACGTATTTATTGCCGTAACAGTCGATAAAATATCCTTCATCGGTGGAAGCCCACGCGTAGTTTGTGTAGCGCTGCACAAACACTATCCGGTCGGTTTTGGCGGATTTGCTGAATACCGTGTCGTTTACAGGCTCGTATTGTTTGAGAGAGTTCATGACAAGCTCATTAAAGCGCGCCGCATCTCCGTCAATAACCGCATGGTGGGAGTATATGCCGCCCGATATCCTCATGCAGTCGGTGTATGTGGCGGGTATATCGCATACGTGTCCCACCACATCGGGACATAAGCCGTGACAGCTTCCGTAGGTTATCATAGTGGAAAAGGACACTGTGTAAACATTACCTGTTGAATTATCCGTTATTTTGATATATGGAAAGCCCGTATAGGATTCGTTTCCGCTCACTTCGGGCTGAAGCTCCTGCTTTGTGATGATATCCCAAAGCTCGGCAATCACTTCTTTGTCGGTAATTGCGCCCTCATAATCTCTTTTGTGGTTTTGCTCAGCGCTGATATCATAGCCGTATGCGTAAAAGCTGAGGTTATCGAGCCGACAGTCGGATATACAATTGTTGGCGCTCTGCTGCCAGCATCTGCCGTGATGACCGTGGTGGCTCTCGTTGTGATGGCTGCCGCGCCATGAGTAGGTCGCGGGCGTATAGTTGTCTGTCCGGATGGGTTGAGTGGATTGTGTGGATTGCGCAAGCTGTGTTGATCGGGCAAGCAGTGCGGCGGATGGCTCAGAGGACGGCGTTTGCTGAGTGGACTGCGCAGGCGTTGAAGAAGCAGTCTCGGAAGTTTCGGCGGGCACTGCCTGCTCTGTTTCGGTATAGAGCGGATATCCGCAGATTTCCCGGCTATCGGCCATATCGGAGCTTGTCGGCGCGCCATCAACAAAGGTGCTGAAGACATATTCGCATCTTCCGCCGGGGAAAACAACATCTATATGGTAGAGCTTGTTGTTGGGATCGGCGGGAAGATCAAATGTCCTGCCGTTAAATTCCGGTGTTTCGTAAACGTCCTCATCGGAATAAACGTATATGCCGGCTATTTCCGCGTCGTCGGGAAGCATCAGCACGGCTTTGGTTTCTCCGCTCAGGTCGATTGCGGGACAGCTTCCGCGGCATTCCCAGGGTGTTGGACCGCAGGCTATGGCAGCTGCGGTCTCGTCGCCGATTTGCGCTTCCCACTCATAATTGTTTTGAGAAAGGGCATGATAAGTGTTTCCGACTCTTATACGAAGTACGGGAGGAGCGGGGGCGACGGTTTTAAATACATATTCGCAGCTTCCGCAGTCATAGTCAACCGTTACGGAATAGATATCGTAAGCGCTGTCGTGGCATAGAACTATCTCATCATTGACGATCTCGCAGGGAAGAAAGTTTGCGCTGTCGCGGCGGCACACGGCAGAAACTATCCTGCCGCCGTCGGTCAGCAGCCTGGGATTTCCCGTCATCGCTGATGTGTTGACCACGGCTACGTCCGAGGTGCCGTCGGCAAGGGAGATTGGATCGGCATGGGAAGATGTGGAAACCCCGTTTTCGTCCCATTTAAAGCTTCCCGCTGTCAGATTGAGGCGGGAGCTTGCATCGGCGGTGTTGAGTTCAAGCTGCAGCAGCGGAGGTTCAAATTCGATGGACGGGGCGGCAATACCGCTTTCCGCGGCGGCGCTGTCAAATCCCGGATTTGCCGCCGTCAGTGAAACTCCTTCGTTTTCAACCGACGAGCAGCCGCTTATCAGCAGCGCGGCAAAAACAATAAGTGTCATAACAGATTTTTTCATTTTAATACCTCCTGAAAATTTATTGTACAGATAATACCAAATAACCATGAAAAAAGCTGCAAAAAGCCGAAATTTTTTTAAAAAAGCAGATTTCGTAAACAAGGCGGTGTGAATCCCCATAGAAGCGCTTTCTAAAGCCGATACGAATGCGAAAAAAACATTTTAAGCATTCTGCATGAGTGGGGTGTGACAGGGCAATAATATAGTATAGGGTGAAATTATATAGTAAAATCGCTTTCCTCATGGAAAGCGAAACAATGTTCTGGCACCCCTTGTAGGAATCGAACCTACAACTGCCCCTTAGGAGGGGGCTGTTATATCCATTTAACTAAAGAGGCATATATACATATTATATCACCGCGTCGCAAAAAATTCAAGTAGCAAAACGGCATTTCGTTAAAATTTACAAAATATTCTTTAAAAAAGATTGTTTTTTGGCAGTGCATAAAATTTGCTTAGTAAATTGACGTATATTTACAATAATTTTCAGCGCATGTTCGGGAATAATAATGGTGAGCGAATTTGCGCCTTCAATTTTTATCTTATATCTGCGCGAAAAACTGCTCATAAAGTTATCGCATAGGACAAAATTAAGTAAAATGAATAAAAAAAAATAGAATATTTATACAAATTGCACATTGACTTGCGGGTGGTAAAAATGGTATAGTGTAATACAAGGATAGTTGTGCCTGTATGGGGGCAGCTATGCCAAAATGTACGTTTCCGCGGCTTATGCCGACGGGTATTATTTCAAGGAGGATTTCAACTTATGAAAATAGCAAAGATTCTTTCCGCGGCTGCCGCATGTGCAGTTGCCGCAACCGCGTTGGCAGTAAGCGCAAGCGCGGAGCTGACTGTAGCAGAGAACCCCGCTTCCAACCTTTCTTCCGCTACGGGGATGTGGATGCTTAAGATTTATGTTCCTTCGGAGAACATTGATTTGGGTATCGATCTTGCAAAGATTGAGGGTATCCGTTTCACTTTCACGGCTGCAGAGCCCGAGTGGTTTGAGGGCAACACCGGCGGCGGTATTGTTTCCTCCTGCGGTCCTGTAAGCATTACTCCCGCTGACCACAACTGGGCTTCCGCAAACTGGTGGGGCATAGTTGACGAGGATCTGGAGCTTGATACTCATGACGAGGGCTCTCCCGTTCAGACAGTAAAGGTTGGCGATTACACCTACTCGGCAACCATGATGCTTGATGATTCTACCTGCATTTACGCAGACGAGGTAATGGCTTCTCCCGACGGTTATGTACAGATCGCTTTCCAGGAGTGGGGCAGCGACATGAGCGCTATCACTGTTACTTCCATGGAGCTTCTGGACGCTTCCGGCAACGCTTTTGTTTCGTTTGACGGCAACGGTAATATGACATCAGGTGCACCCTCTGCACCTTCTGCTCCTTCTGCTCCCTCTGAGCCTTCGGACACAACTCCTACAACTCCCTCCACATCTACCGGTGACAAGGGTTCTCCCGATACCGGCGTGGCTGGCGTAGCTGCCGCTGTTGGCGTAGCCGCTCTGGCTGCAGGTGCTGTTGTTCTCACCAAGAAGAGAAAGTAAGGAAATATTTTCGGGGCTGCTCCTTTCGGAGCGGCTCTGAAATGTATTTATATCTTAATTGTACCCACGGTATAGTACATATACAAAATGTGGGGATTCAGGAGGATTTGATTTTATGAAAATCGCAAAGATTCTTTCCGCGGCTGCCGCTTGCGCAGTTGCAAGCACGCTGGCGGTAAGTGCAAGCGCTCAGCTGACTACCGTTGATTCTACCGGAATTTTCTCGAGCGGCACAGGCTCATGGATGCCCGTTGTTTACTCTGACGGTACTTTTGACGCTTCCGAGAAGGATGTTACCGATCCCGGTTTTGACTGCCGCGAGATCGCTGTTGTAGAGGTTACCTTTACACCTGCCGATCCCGAATGGTGGGAGGGTGAAGTAGGCGGCGCGATCGTTCTTTCCAACAAGAGCGCTACCGACAGCACCCACAACTGGAACGGCAAGGAGTTCTGGGGCGTTATCGATGAGGAACTTGAGCTTGCAACGATTGACGAGTCTAAGCCCGTTCAGGCTGTAAAGACAGGCGATCTGCAGTACACCCTTACCATGAACGTTGATGACACCAACAATGTTGTTGACGACTACGCTCTGGTACAGGTTGCTTTCCAGGAGTGGAGCGCGGGTATGTCCGACATCACCGTTCTTGGAATGACTCTTAAAGATGCAAGCGGCAACGTTCTCGTTTCCTATGACGCTAACGGCAATGTTACCACTGCTGCACCTGCTGCTCCCGCTGATGAGGACACAACTCCCGAGGAGGATACAACTCCCACTGACACAACTTCCGATAACAATACGGCTCCCGCAGCACCCGCTGCTGATTCCAAGGGTTCGCCCGATACCGGCGTTGAGGGTGTAGCTGCCGTTGCAGGTCTTGCTGTTATTGCGGCAGGCGCGGTTGTTCTTTCTAAGAAGAGAAAGTAATACATTGATTTGGAAAATTTTTCCAATAAAATGCTCGAAAAATTTTTTTGAGCATGTGAAACTTTTTGAAATTCCCGCATGACTACGGTATTGCAAACGGAAAATAAAAAAATCCCGAATGCTGAAACTTTTTTTAGATTTCCGGCGACTACGGTCATGCAGGCAGGACGAAAAAAATTTTACGGAAGGTGAAACTTTTTCGCGGCTGCCACCGACTACATAGTCGGAACGGAAAAAACCGTTTATCACATCCGAGTGCCCGATAACTTGTGATGTTGTAAAAAACCAAATTTAGGAGGACTATTATGTTAAGAAGAAAGATTCTTACTTCTGCTATGGCTTCTGTAATGGCGCTGACTTCCATTTCAGCTGTAGCTTTCGCAGATGAAACAGCGACAGATGTAAAGAACGTAAAGACTAAGGCTGATCTTGAGGCTTATGTAAAGGAAATGACTACGTTCCGCGATAAGAGCCTTGACGATTATGGCTCTGTTACTCAGGATAACTTTTTGAATGCTTTAGCATTCGCAGAGAATGTACTTGACGATGCAGCGTCTACTATTGATGACTATACTTCAGCTTATATGATTCTTGAGGCTGTGTACAACAAAAAGGCTATTTATACTGCTACTGACCTCAGAGATCTTGTTAAGAGCTGCGAGAAGATTTATGAGAGCAACAATATCCTTAATGAGGATCTTGGCGATGCTATCTATAAGGATGAGGATGGCAAGCTTCAGTGGTCCAACTTCTCTAATGCGTTTGAAGATGCTGAGTCTGTTCTGAAGTCTTCTGACAGCCGCATTATTACTGACGCATATGAGACCTTGTCTGCTGCCAAGAGCAATCTTGCGACATTTGATACTGTTACCAAGGCTCAGTTCAGAACCAATTTGAGGGCTCTGGAAACCGCACTGAAGAAAGAGTATGCTTATAATGCATGGCAGACTGGTACCGTTGGTGGTGATTACAGCTGGGCGTTTGGCGATGAGATTGTATCATACGGTCAAATTATATACTGGGCTCAGGGTCAGATGGCTAACATCAAGGCACAGTACGATGCTCTGGACAGCTACAAGAGCGTCAGCAAGACCTCTGTTGGTGATATTGTAGAGGCTGCAGCTCAGGCTGAAAGATTTGCTAATATAATCAATAACTTCAAACCCACCGATACGACAAGAGGTTCTAAGGCTTCTGTTCAGAAGCTTATCAAGCAGTACAACGGTCAGCTGGTTCATGACTATGCAACAACGGCTGCTGAGGATTTGTTTGATTTGGTAGCTACAAAGACCAATAATAAGCTGAAGGTTTACAATGATATTGACGGTATTTCCGGTCAGTGGGTCGATGTTTCCACTGCCACCACCACAGTTAATCCTTGGTATGTTGCAAAGGGAAGCGCTAAGAGAGCGGTTGGTACTGGTATGAATGCTGATGCTCAGAGCGTGACCAAGGACATCGACGTATCCATCTCCGTTAAGCCTACCAATGGATCATTCTATATTATTCTGAATGAGTCTGGCTACGTTGATCTTTACAATGAGAATGGCTCCGTTAATCAAAACGTTATTGTTACAAGCAAGCCTTCCAGCGGCAAGTACAAGATTGTAAACAAGAACAGCGAAGTTGATCTTACCGATTTCATCAAGGTAAATGCTTCTGATGTCAAGGACAGCGTAAGCCCTGTTGATAACCACGAGATAAATGAAGTAAATGATGGCGATACCTATACTGTTACCGGTTCGGACTTTTGGTATAGTCCCGCTGAAGGTCAGCAGTCAATCGTAGTTGGCGGTTGGGCTCTTACAGCGTTTAACTCAACGTGGGCTCCATGGGATGGAGATCACACCAACTCCGCTGGTGAGGCTGTTAAGGATTACACGACTCTGGATACTGCATTTGCGCTTGCAGAGTTCTATCTTACTACAACCGATAAGGAGACCATTAAGGATCAGACCGGTTTGACCACCACTATCTATGATATTGACAATACAGGTGCTATTGCTGAGAACTCAGCAAAGGCTTCTTCTACTGAGTGGAATCTTGTTTACTCTTACCTGAAGAGAGCTCTTGAGGATAAGTACTCCGGTAACCAGGGTACTCATACTAAGGCTGATGTTGAGAAGCTGATTGATGAGTGCTATGACCTTGCTGATCTTACCGGTGATACCGCAATGTTCAAGTGCCGTCATACTGAGTTGGTAACAGCTCGTCAAAATGCGTTAGCTTGGCTGAGACTTGCTAATAAGGATAAGAAGTACTCTGAGAACGTATCTGCATTTGCTTACAACGGCAATGAGGTTGTGGCTAACACCGTATATGACAGCTTGAAGGGTTATTACGATGCGCTTGAAAATGAGTACAAGGCATTCAAGTACAGTTTTGGCGATATCTACTACAAGCTTGCTGAGATCGCTGATCTGCTTGACAGCGGTAAACTGGAGATGACGGACGCAATCAAGACTGGAATGGCTGATGTTGCATACAAACTCTCCACGGTTGCTTCGCTTGATGATGCTGTTGGTGTAACTCTTGAGAATGATGCATTCTCTTCCGATGGCTATATCAACAAGATCAACCGTCTGTACACCAACGGCGCTGAGTTCAAGAACTTCAAGTTTGATGATGGTCAGTTTATAAACATTCCCAAGCCTGATGATTCTGCTGATGTTAAGAGCCATGACAACCTCAAGGTTGCTTATGAGGCTCTGCTTACAGAAATCAACAAGCAGCTGAACCCCGATGCTAAGCTCGGCGACGTAAACAAGGACGGCGCTATCAACGCTATCGACGCAGCTCTGATTCTGAAGGCTGCTGCTGACGGCACTGTTGATACTCTGGACAAGGCAGTTGCTGACTTCAACACCGACGGCGCTATCAATGCTCTTGATGCTGCTGCTATCCTGAAGGGCGTTGCTGCAGGCACACTCAAGTAATTCAATTCTTGTTTGTTAATAATCCCCTGCGCGGGGCGAAAGCCCCGCAAAGGGATTTATTAAATAAACTATAAAATCATGGAGGAAAATAATATGAAGAAGATTTTATCTCTTGGCGCTGCTGCTGCAGTTCTGTCTCTGACAGCTGTTGCTGCTTCCGCTGAAATCGTTGCTACCGATAATGGCACTGCTCCCGTTGCGGGCGGTGAGTATACTGTAGACATTGTGGTTCAGGGCGAGTTTCCGCTCGTAAGCGATCTGGCTGCTACCCAGTTTACCGTTGAGGCTTCCGACAACCTGACACTGGCTTCTTTCACCAAGACCAGCACAGGTATGGCAGAGTTCAACGAGGAAAGAATGTCTTTCACCTATGCGAACTCTGAGGCTCCTGCTGACGGCACAGTTCTTCTGTCCCTGGTATTCACGGTTGACGCTGCTGCTGAAGAGGAAGTTAGTGTATCTATCGTTCCTGATGCAGGTTTCGAGGCTGGCGTTGATGTTGACGCTATAACCGCTGTTGTAGTTGATGATGGCGGTGAGCCCATCAGTGATGAGCCCACTCCGAGTGTGGAGCCTACCATTGAAGAGACTGAGCCCGCTCCTATCACTGTTGCTCCTGAAACTGAGACAGGCAAAGATGAGCCTAACGTTCCTACTGGTGTAGCTCTTGCGGTTGTTCCTGCTATTGTTGCTGGTGCAGTTGCTGTTGTAGCTGCTAAGAAGAGAAAGTAATCCGTAACGGAAACGTTACTAAAGTGGGCAAGTGCTCATTGAATGATTACTCTTCAAAGTAATAAAAAAATGACCCGCTCCGAGAAATTGGGGCGGGTTTTTGGTTATTTTTTATAAAAATTGTTATAAAATTTCGTTATAACTCACAAACACAAAAAAGGGGGAATGGAAATGTATAACTTTACTTAAAAAGACAAAATAAAATTGCTTAAAAACAACTAAATGTGGACAAAAAGAGCGTGAAATTATTTGAATTTGCACAAAATATAGATAAGGCAGAAATATAATAAATTAAAATATCAAAAAGAGTATAAAAAATAAAATTTAGATATATTGCATAAAAAGTTTAAATCTTCTTGACATTGTGGTGTAAATTTGTTATAATTATATCGGAGTATGATGGTTTAAAAATGTAAGAGTGAAAATCGTTTTCACATAAATAGTACGGACGAGAGGAACGGCAATGGAAAATGGATAGCATTATTACCGCAAAAAACGTCTGTATGGATTTTAAGATCGGAGACGGCAGCGTTGTCCACGCGCTGAAAGGTATAAATCTTGATATTCAGCCGAATAAGCTGTCGGTGCTGCGCGGGCGTTCCGGCTCAGGCAAAACCACTCTGATAAATATTCTCGGCGCCCTTGACAGACCAAGCTCGGGCGAGGTATTTTTCCTTGAAAAAGAAAACGATATCACAAAGCTTAGCGATTCTCAGCGTGACAAATTGCGAAGAGTTGATATGGCGTTCGTGTTCCAGTCGGTGGCACTTATATCCACCATGACGGCGTTTGAAAATGTGGAGTTTGCGCTAAGGCTTACAAGTCTTCCTTATAAAGAGAGAATAGAGCGTGCCAAGCAAAGCCTTGTGCAGGTAGGGCTTGAAAAGAGAATGCACCACAGACCCGGGGAGATGTCCGGCGGAGAACAGCAGAGAGTCGCGATAGCAAGGGCAATATCTCACTCGCCGAAAATAATTTTCGCGGATGAACCCACAGCGGAACTGGACAGCCCGACCGCCTTTGCGGTTATGAAGCTGTTTAAGGATCTGGTGGAGCAGAACGGTCTGACAATCGTTATGACAACGCACGACACGTCCATGATGGATGCGGCTGATATAGTCTATACGCTGGAGGACGGCGTTATAGGCGAGGTCACCGTCAACGGAACGGAGGAGTAGAATGCCGAAAATGGTAATGCTTGCTCCGCCCGAAAACGTGATGGTGCAGGCGGAAAATCTTGTTAAAATATATAAATCCTCGGGAGTTGAGGTCATGGCTTTGCAAGGACTTGACCTTACGGTGGAGCGGGGAGAGTTGATGGGGATAGTCGGCGCAAGCGGCAGCGGAAAATCAACGCTGCTGAATATGCTTGGCGGACTGGATAAACCCTCTGCTGGCAGCCTTTTCATTGATGGCAGGGATATGCTGAAATTCAACGAGAAGGACGCAATAGAATACAAACGGAAAACAGTAGGGTTTGTGTGGCAGAATAACGCGAGAAATCTGATTCCCTACTTGACGGCTCAGCAGAATGTGGAAATGCCGCTTCTGCTGTCGGGCTTCAGCGGCAGACAGTCAAGAGCCGCTGAGCTGCTGGATATGGTGGGACTTTCACAGCGGAAAAACAGCAGGCTGGACCAGATGTCGGGCGGAGAGCAGCAGAGAGTTGCCATCGCCATTGCGCTGTCAAACAATCCCAAGCTGCTGCTGGCGGACGAACCCACAGGTTCGGTCGATACAGCAACCTCAAAGCTGATACTTGACGTTTTCCGCGAGCTTAACAGGGTCATGGGCGTTACTATTATAATAGTAACGCATGACATAAATCTTTCCAAGCAGATCGACAGAGTGGTCGCGATACGCGACGGCAAAACTTCTACCGAGATGCTGAGAAAAGCCTCCGCGCTCCGCTCCTTCGGCGAGCTTTCGGAGGAACAGCAGGAGCAGGCTCATGAGGAGGTTTCCGTCCTCGACAGAGCGGGCAGATTGCAGATACCGAAGGAATATCTTGAAGAACTTGGGCTGAAGGGCGGCGATAAAGTCCGCGTAGAGCTTGAGGAGGACAGGATAAGCATTTACCCCCGCAGGGGAGCATAACAGTAAACGATCGGGAAGGGAGAAGCCCGATTATGCGCTGTCGGCGGTTCGCCGTGCAGATAATAGGAAAGGTGGATTATACTGTGGCAAATAAGCAAAAAGTGAGCTTTAAAAAAGTAACATCGCTGTTTATGTCCGCGGTTATCGCCGCGTCGTTGGTTCAGGTCGCGAGCCTTGGCGCTGCTGCCGAAACAGAGGAGGAAATAAGCTCCTTTGAGGACCTTAACGCTGACAACATGAACATTGTCAGCAACAAGCACGCGTATAAAAGTTACATAGAGGAATACGCTGATGCTGCAAGACCCATGGAGGAGGTCACGATAGATGTGACCGAATTTGAGGCTTCAAACGGAGCGGTCTGCGAGATAGTTCCCTTTGAGGGAGAGACCGACTGTATGTCCTGGCTGGACAGTGAGGGCTCCGTTACATGGAAATTTAATGTCAAGACGGCGGGACTGTACAATATGGAGATGTTCTACTATCCCGTTGCCGGCACGAACACTACAATTGAGGTAGGCATGCTGATTGACGGAGAGCGCCCGTTTGACGAGCTTCAGCTTGTCGAGCTTGACCGTTACTGGATAAGCAACGGCAACATTGAGTTTGACGCTCAGCGGAAAAACCAGAAGCGCCCTCCGCAGACGGAATATGACTGCTGGGTGACCTATCCGATCAAGGATAAATCGGGACTTATTAACGAGCCTTTCAGCTTCTATCTTTCCGCCGGCGAGCATACGCTGACGCTTAATGGCGTAAAGACCAACTTCTACATGAAGAATATCCGCTTCTACAACACCGAGGCACTGCCGTCCTATGCGGATATCAAGCCCTCGGAAGCTGAGATAGAGAGTACTCCCGCTCTCCTCAATAACGAGGCTATACTTATCGAGGCGGAAACCCCCGCTTACACCACCGCCTCCACGCTTTATCCCACCTTCGACAGAACAGACTACACCGTAAGCCCATCCCACCCCGTATACAAGCGTTACAATACGCTGGGCGCGGAGACGTGGGACAAGGCGACTCAGACGGTTGTGTGGAATGTTGAAGTACCCGCCGACGGCTGGTACAATTTGAATTTCCGCGTTCGTCAGAACACAATGCGCGGCTTCTTCTCCAACAGACGCGTTTACATTAACGGCGTTGTTCCCTGCGCAGAGCTTGACGATGTAAAAATTCAGTACAATTCCAAGTGGCAGAATGTAAATCTTGTTGACGATAACGGCGAGGATATATACGTTTATCTTAACGCGGGAACAAACACGATAGGTCTTGAGGCTATTCCGGGCGATATAGGCGCGGTAATGCAGCGTCTCGACGACCTTGTGTACAACATGAACTATTACCGCAGACGTATCCTGATGATCACAGGTCCCAGCCCCGACGAGTACAACGATTATTACCTCGACGTTCAGATACCCGAGCTGCTGGACGTATTCCAGAGCACGGTTGATCAGCTCTATGCCGAAAAGGCGAGTATAGAGGCGCTGACAGGTCAGGGTTCCGAGGCTGCGGCACTTCAGACCATGGCGATTATTCTGGAGCTTGCCATCAAAGAGCCCGATGATATACCGACCATGATAAACAGCATACGCGACCAGATCACGGCTGTTTCCGCGTGGATGCGCGATTACCGCGACCAGCCTCTTGAAATCGACTATATCGAGGTAAAGACCGTCCACGATAAATACAAGGACAACAGGAGCAATTTCTTCAAGGCGTTTGCTTTCGGTTTCAAGGGATTTATAGGTTCTTTCTTTGAGGACTACACTTCGATTTCCGAAACTACCACTCAGGCGCTTAACGTATGGGTATCACTCGGTCGTGACCAGGCTACCGTAGTCAGCGAGCTGGTAGCGAACCAGTACAACCCCGACCACTCCATTCAGGCGTCCATAAGTCTGGTACAGGGAGCCGTTCTTGAGGCTACTCTGGCAGGTAAGGGACCTGAGGTGGCGCTGTTCAGCGGCGGCGACTTCCCCGTTGTCTGCGCTTCGAGAGGTCTGCTGGTGGAGCTTTCGTCAAATCCGGACTTTAACACCATAGCACAGCGTTTCTCCCCCGATGTAATGACGCTGTATGAGTTCAACGGCGGATATTACGCGCTGCCGCTGGATGAGAGCTTCCCAATGATGTTCTACCGCACCGACGTTCTTCAGGAGCTTGGCTACAATGAGCCGCCCGAAAGCTGGGACGCACTGATAGATATGCTGCCCGACCTCCAGAGAAAGTACCTTGAAGTCGGTCTGATACTGCCCTCCAACGTTTCCTCTCAGGTATTTGACGCGGGCAACACTTTCGTTCTTCTGATGCTTCAGACAGGACAGAGCTTCTATAACGACAACTACACCGCGACCACCTTCGATACCGAAGCGGCGGTTGAGGCGTTCACCAAATGGACAAAGTTCTATACTATCTATGACTTTGAACAGACCTACGACGGTTTCTCACGCTTCAGAACAGGTGAGATGCCTATCCTGATACAGAACTACGCGACCTTCTATACTCAGCTTACGGTTGCGGCGCCTGAAATCAAGGGTCTGTGGGACTTCACACATGTTCCCGGAACATACAGGACGGACGAGAACGGCAACGAGATACTTGACTATACCTCCAACTCCGGTTCCTCCGGTGCGGTAATATTCAAGAGCTGCACCAACCCCGAGGCGGCGTGGGATTTCATCAAGTGGTTCACCTCCACCGATATTCAGGTTGAGTACGGCAGAACCATCGAGGCTATTATGGGTCCGATGGGACGCTACGCTACCGCCAATCTCGAAGCGCTTCAAAAGATGAACTGGTCTACGGCGGAATACAACAAGATATCCGACCAGATGTCCAATCTGCGCGAGGTGCCGATCATCCCCGCTTCCTATGCGGTGACCCGTAACGTTTACAACGCGTTCAGAGCCGTTGTAAACAATCAGAGAGATCCCAGACTCCAGCTGTCCTCTTACAACAGAGATATCAACAACGAAATCGTAAGAAAGCTGACGGAGCTTGGTTTCTACACGGAGGAATGATACTTGTCCCGCTTTATGTTTCATATAAAACAACGATCATACAACATCTGTTTGAATGGTATAAAGCGGGATAGTATAACTACTGCAAGGCGGGAGAGCCACGCTCTCCGAATAAATATTAGGAGGAATCAGTTTGTTCGGTAAAGAAAAATCGCAGTATATCGAAGACAGTAAGTTTCGCTATACGATGCGCGAAATGAAAAAGAACGGCAGCGCATATGTGCTCGCGTTACCATTCTTCTTGCTGTTCGTAGTCTTTACGGGGATTCCGGTTTTGATCTCGCTCCCTATCGGCTTTACGAACTTTAACATGGTACAGTTCCCCCAATGGACGGGGCTAAGCAACTTCTACACTCTGTTTCTGGCAGACGACGTTTTCCTTATCGCGATACAGAATACGCTGGTTTTCGCGATAATCACGGGACCTGTGAGCTATATCCTGTGCTTCCTGCTCGCATGGCTGATAAACGAGATGCCCGGTCCGCTGAAAACCGTATTTACCTATGTTTTCTACGCTCCGACGCTGGCGGGTAACATCTACGCCACATGGCAGCTCATCTTCTCGGGCGATACCTACGGCTTCCTCAACTCCGTGCTGCTGAATCTGGGCATTATCAAGGGCGCCCAGCAGTGGCTGACCGACGCGCGATATATCCTCATGTGCGTTATCATCGTACAGATGTGGATGGCGCTGGGCGCAGGCTTCCTTGCGCTGAGAGCGGGACTTCAGGGCATCGACAAGTCGGGTTATGAGGCGGGCGCTATCGAGGGTATCAAGAACCGCTTCCAGGAGCTTATCTACATCACCGTCCCGTCAATGGGACCGCAGCTGCTGTTCGCGGCGGTAATGCAGATCACATCCTCCTTTACAGCGGGCGATATCGGTCGTTTCCTGACCGCGTTCCCCTCAACGGACTACGCGGCGCACACCATCATGACGCACGCTTTCGACTACGGCTCTATCAGATACGAGATGGGTTATGCCTGCGCTATCTGCTTCGTGCTGTTCCTTGTAATGCTTGTCGTAAACAACGTTATCCGCAAGGCAATGAGCGGAATTCTGGATACATAAGGAGGTACGGGAGATGCGCATAATTAAGAAAAGAAAAAAGTGGGGCGGCTCCCGCGGCGGCGATATAGCGATATTCATTCTGCTGGTGCTCGTCGGTCTGTTCATGCTGTTCCCCATCTACTTCTCGTTTGTCCAGTCCATAAAGCCGGTTGAGGAGCTGTTTGTGTTCCCTCCAAAGCTTTATGTACAGAACCCCACCTCGCTTAACTTCGAGGATATGCTTAAGGTCGCGGGCGCGCTGGACGTTCCTTTCTCAAGATACGTATTCAACTCTGTTCTTGTATCGGTAGTCGTTACGGTGGCACAGCTCCTGCTGTCCTCCTCGGCGGCATATGTGCTGGCAAAGGTAAAAGCCCCCGGTATCAAGGCTATGAACAAGATTATTGAGGTCGCGCTGCTGTTTACCTCCTCGGTAACATACATCGTTCAGTATATCGTTATGGCGGTTCTCGGCATGATCGATACCTACTTCGCGCTGACGCTTCCTTACATAGCTACCGCAATGGGACTGTTCCTTATGCGTCAGTTTATGGGACAGATTCCCGAAAGCATGATCGAGGCGGCGAAGCTGGACGGCGCAAGCCACATGAGAATATGCTGGCAGGTCGTTATGCCCAACGTAAAGCCCGCGTGGCTGACGCTGATGATATTCGCGTTCCAGGGCGCATGGCAAATCACGGGCTACCTTTTCGTATACAGTGAGCAGCTGAAGCCTATTCCTATCGTTATGCAGCAGATTGCAGCTTCGGGTATAGCCAGAACGGGCGTATCGTCGGCGACGGTTGTAGTACTGATGCTGCCGCCTATGATACTGTTCCTAATCCTCCAGAGCAACGTTGTTGAAACGATGGCCCACTCGGGACTTAAGGACTGATCCGAAAAACGTCATGCCCGCAGGCGGAGCAGGGGACTGCCCTTAGCGCTCCGCGCGGGATAACCGATAAAACACATAACGAAAGGATGATTACAGTGCCATCAATCAGACGCATCGCTGCTTGCGCGGTTTCCGCCTTTATGGCGGCGGCTATGCTCTGCACGGGCGTTGCATACGCCGATGAGCCTTATGACGGTTACAACTACGACTGGTACGGCGACCCGATTCCCTCGCAGAACGGCTATGTTGTGGAAAAGGTCGTAACCGGCAAGGATATCGGCTGCGGCGACCTGAGTACACCGTCGGATATGTTCGTTTCGGCTTCCGACGAGATATACATAGCGGATACCGCTTATTCCGGTACGCTCGATTCAAATATGAAGGGGCGCATAATTAAAACCGACAGCAAGTTCAACCTTATAAACGCGATAGAATACCTCGATTTTTCCGAGGTGGGAGAGTGGCTTAAGCGGAGAGAGGACGCGGTGAACGTGGGTACTCTTGACCAGTCGAGATACGCAAAGGAAACCAGCCTTTACTTTAAAGGTCCGACGGGAGTTTTTGTTGACGATGACGATATGATATACGTTGCCGACAACGAGAATGAGAGAGTGGTTGCTTTCTATGCGGAGAAGGACGACAGCGGCATAGGTTACGGAAAAGTGGTTGCGGTTTACACCCGCCCCGAGGAGGAAGTCTTTGACCAGACACAGACCTTCAACCCCTCTAAGGTGCTTGTAGACGCGGCTAAGAACGTTTATATCGTTATCGACTCAACCACGAAGGGCGCTATCGTGTTCTCAAGAGAGGGCGAGTTCAACGGCTATTTCGGCGCGAACCGCGTCGAGAAAACCGGAGAGGTTATCATGAACGCTTTCTGGAAGCTGATTTTCACCCGTGAGCAGATCATGAGAATGAGAAGAAACGTTCCTGTTGAGATATCCAACTTTGATATTGACGAAGATAACTTCATTTATACCGTAACCGAAACCAAGAATTCGGATACCGATATTCTGAAGAAGCTCAACTCCGCAGGTACGAATATTTTCGTAAACCTCGGATATGACGATTACAACTTCGGCGATTACCTCACAAAATATTACAGAGGCAAGACCTACTCCTCGCGTATCACAGACGTTGATATCGGCGATAACGGAGTAATAAACCTGCTCGACCTGGAAACGGGACGTATCTTCCAGTACAGCGACGAGTGTGACCTGCTGTTTATCTTCGGCGGCACGGGAAGCCAGAAGGGTACGTTCACGACCGTAAACGCGGTTGAGAGTCTCGGAAACAACGTTTTTGTTCTTGACGGACGCAAAAACAGCGTTACGGTATTCGGGCGCACCGAGTTCGGCTCGATAGTTCACGAGGCAATTACACTTTTCAACACCGGCAAATACGCGGAGTCGGTAGGTCCGTGGAACGAAGTTCTCCGCCGCGACTCGAATTACTGGTGGGCATATGTAGGTCTCGGAAACGCGTACCTCAATCAGAACGACTTTGAGACCGCTATGGATTACTTCTACTATAATTCCAGAATGGGCTACAACGAAGCGTTCAAGGGCTGGAGAATGGCGTTTATCAGAGAAAACTTCACGCTTTTCGCGGTCATCATAATTCTTCTGCTTGCGGCAATATATGTTATCTCCAGCGTTCGCGGACGCCAGCGCGCAAAGAAGAAGGCTGCCGCCGATAAGCTTCTGAGAGAACAGCAGAAAAAGGAGGAGTAAGCCATGAGATTTGATTTGGATTTACCGGCTTGGAAATGGCCGTTCTACGTCATGCGTCATCCTTTTGAAGGCTTTGAGGACCTCAGATGGAAGAAAGCATATAACATGAAGGTCGCAATGGTTATCGTAGCGCTGTTCTTTATAGTCAGCGTATGCGAGCAGCTTATGACAGGCTTCCTTTTTGATTTTTCCGATGTCAAGATTTTTAACGTAGTGCCTATTGTGATTCAGTCGATTGTGCTGTTCTTTACATGGGTAGTGGGCAACTGGGCGCTTTGCACGCTGTTTGACGGCGAGGGCACAATGAAGAATATCTGCGTTAATACCGCGTATGCTCTTGTACCCTTCATCATAGGAAAGGTCATCAACATAATACTTTCCAACTGCCTGCTCAGAACCGAGTCCGCCTTTATCACATTCGTATCCTACCTCACGATCCTGTGGACGGTAATACTGCTGATCTCGGGCATGAGGACGGTACACCAGTATTCAATCCCCAAAACCCTGCTCTTTATGATAATAACCGTTTTCGCGATGGTCATTATTATAATCTTGCTGGTACTGTTGGTTTCGCTTTTCCAGCAGGTATATGTTTTCGTATACTCCATCTATACGGAGCTGCTTTACAGATTCTCGAATCTGGAGCCGACGACGCTTGTGCTCATCTTCATAGGCGCTATTGCGGTGCTTGTGGCGATAGTGGTCACGGCATACACGCTCTTTGAAAAGCACCAGCTTAAGAAAGAGATGGCAAAGCTCAGAACCAAATGATCCGCGGCATGTTTCCCGGGCGATACCGGGGAGAATACGCGGAACCGGCAGATGCCGAAATATAACCTATGGCATTGAATATTGAAAATGGTGGTGTAAAAATGCTTAAATTTCGCAAGAAAATACTTGCCGCGGCGCTTTGCGCATCAATGGCGCTTACGGCAAGCCAAAGCGTTGCATGGTCAGAAACCGCTGAAAGCACCGAACCTGTGAACACCTCCGAGGCGGACGCCGCACCGGAGGACACCGGAGAGGAAGAAGCCCCCGAAGAGGAGGCGCCTCCTGCGGATATAACCGAGGAGGAAGCTCTTGCGGCAATGGAAGAGTGCGCGCGAACAAGCAGCCTTGCTCTTTATGTAAATAAGGAAACGGGTGTTTTCGCTGTCGAGAATCTGGCGAACGGCTACTACTGGTGGAGCAATCCCTATAATGCCGAAAACGACCCCGTGGTAGGAACCAATAATACCAAAAAGAACGAGCTGAAATCCTCGGTCGTAATTAACTCCGTAATGGTTACCGATACCGACGCGGCAAACACTCTGCTGCGCTCGGCCGCCAACGGCACAACGACAGTGGACACAAGCTATGAGAACGGCTTTAAGGCAACGGTTGATTTCAGCCGCGAGGGTATAAAGATTCCCTACACGGTAACTCTGAAGGATGACTATTTTGAGATATCCATTATCGCGGACGAGATCTACGAGGTGGAGATAGACGAACCCGACAAGATCATGGACAGTTCGCGCTCCATCGTAGACGTAGGTTTGTTCCAGGATCTGGGAGCGGGCGGACTGGACGAGGAGGGCTACATAGTAACTCCCGACGGCTCCGGCGCTGTCATCAACTTCAATAACGGAAGAACCGGCGCTTCGGATTATTCTCAGCAGCTGTACGGCAGAGATCTGGCGATAAGCCAGGATATGGCTCCGAAAAAGACCGAGCAGGCATACCTGCCTATACTGGGTCTTGTAAAGGAGGACAATGCTCTGCTGCTGGTAGCGACCGAGGGTTCGGCTTACGCGACCGCAAAGGCAAGCATAGCGCGCGGTCCGAGAGCGACAGGATACAACTCCGCGTGGTTCAACTTCTCGCTGCGTTCTACCGACAGCTACTTCATGGGCGGCAGCAACGCTTCGGCTTTGAAGGCTTATCAGCAGAATAAGGTTCCCGAGCCACGCATGACGGTAAGGTACTATCCTATCGCCAAGGAAAATGTGAGCTATGTGGACATTGCCCAGAGATATCAGAAATATCTGGTTGACGAAAAGGGTATGACTAAAAAGACCACGGCGGACGATGCTCATCTCTACCTTGACCTTTTCGGAGGCACGGTTAAAGAGCGCTCCGTAGCGGGATTCCCCGTAAAGCTCCAGACAACCGCAACGACATACGAGCAGGCGGAGGAGATAGTCCGTGAGCTTAACGAGCGCGGCGTTTCGGACATGATAGTCACCTATGAGGACTTCAACACGGCAGGCGTTACAAGCCGCATCTCAAATTCTCTCGATTATGCAAGTTCGCTCGGCGGCAAGAATAAGTTCGAGGATCTCAAAAAATACCTTGAGAGCATAGGCGCGGTTTTCGCTCCGAGTGTCGACCTTATGAACTATGAGAGAAGCGGAAACGGCTACTCCAAGACGGGCGCATCTGTAATAGGCGTTACCAAGGCATACGCTACGCAGGGGGTTTATGAGAGAGCTTTCGGCACTCCCCACGATACAAGAACCAGTTGGTACATACTCTCACCGGCTTATTACGAGAAGGTTTACGGAGAGGTAATTTCCGGATACGGCAAGGGCGGTCTGAGCGCTATCTCGGTGGCGGAAGGAACGAATATGCTTTACAGCGACTTCACCTCCAATGCCAAAAGAAATACCTCCAGACAGCAGGCTGTGGAGAACCTCAAGAACTGCTACCAGATGATAAACAACAGCGGAATGACATTTGTGGCAAGCGCCTGCAACGATTATGTGCTTCCCTATGTGGACATGATAAAAGATGTTCCGCTTTACAGCAGCGGGTTTGACGTATATGACTATGATATCCCGCTCTACGAGATGGTAATCCACGGATATATCCCCTACACGACCAAGGCGAAGAACGCAAGCTCCAGCGCGGATGAGCTGTTCCTGCTTTCCGTAGCGACGGGCACACCCGTTCATTACGAGGTTATGTATGAGAATCCCAACACCTTTACGGACAGCTCCTATGACACGCTGTTCTACACGCACTACGCGGGCTGGCTCGATGTAGCCGCGGCAGAATATAAGGTGTGCAAGGACATTGTATCGGGAGTATCCGAGGCTACTATAACCGATTTTGAGTATGTTTCCGATAATGTGGTAAAAACCACTTTCAGCAACGGAACGGTGATCGAGGCGGACCTTGACAGGCTGACGCTCAAAGTAAACGGTACTGAAAAAGATCTCACGCAATTTGGATGGAAAGGAGCGAACTATTGATGAGTGACGAAAAGAACCTCGGCAAAAGCACCGAGCAAGTCGCTGCCGAAGAAATAGCTGCTCCGGAAACCGAAGCGGTAAAAACCGAGGAAACTGTCGAGGCTGCGAAAGAAGCACCCAAGGCAGCGCCCAGAGTATCCGCGCACAATACGGCAGCTGCCGCGGCGTTCAACGCCTCCAATGAAGAGGTGGATATACGCAGGAAGGGCGGCGAAAAGATTCAGCTGAAGATAAAGACCAACAAGATACCCTACGAAAAGAAGAAAAATCTTTACGGCTATGGATTTGTGGCACTGTGGGCTATCGGAACTATCTGGCTGTTTATCATTCCCGTAATAAAGTCCCTTTGGTATTCCCTTTGCGATACATCGCTGCTGGATAAGTCCGAGGCGCTGCTCAAAGGTATGACCAGCGCGGGTATCTACACCGAGTGGAACAACTTCTACAATTACAGAAGAGCTTTCACAATAGATACGAATTTCGCGCCGAAGCTGACCGCTTCACTGGCGGAAATTTTGCCGCAGGCGGTTGTAATTCTGATATTCTCGCTGTTTATAGCGGTTATTCTGAATCAGAAGTTCAGAGGAAGAACCCTTGCGAGAGCGATCTTCTTCCTGCCCGTGCTTATCGCGACAGGTCCCGTTATCTCCGTAATCAACGGCGATATGGCATCTCAGGGCGTATCCGACGCGGCGCAGTTCAGCTCGCTGTTCAAAACCGACCTTGTTTCGGAGCTGATGGAGTTTATAGGAATATATAACATAAATCAGCAATTTACGGAGTTTATCGAGAGCATAACTTCCAACGTTCTTAACCTTGTATGGAATTCGGGTATTCAGATACTGATATTCCTGTCCGCGCTTCAGAATATCCCGCCGTCTTCAAAGGAAGCGGCGAATATGGAGGGCGCGACGGCATGGGAGTTCTTCTGGAAGATAACCTTCCCGATAATCAGCCCGATGATTCTGGCAAACCTGGTTTACACCATTATCGATGCCTTTGTATCCTCCGACAACGAGGTCATGAAATACGTTCTTCAGCGTTCAACCGACTGGGAACACGGCTACGCGGCGGCGCTGGCATGGATATACTTCGCCATAATCGGCGCTATCCTCGGCATTGTCTGCCTGATTATAAACAGATTTGTTTATTATGAGAATGAATAAGGAGGTTAGAGAAGTGACAGATAATAATTTAAACAATGTTGCTAATCAGCCTGCTGAAAACGTAACAGAGAACATTGCGGAAACAATCGCGGATATCAACGCGGGAGCAGCGGTGGCTGCTCCGTCGGGCGGCAAGGCAAAGAAGAAAAAGTCCGACTACCGTGTAACAAATTTCGAGATAATCCGCAACTACAGACACTACACGACCAAGGAGAGAAAGCACTACAAGTACATCTTCTGGCGCAGAATAGCCGGCTACGTTTGGCCTTTCTTCCGCTTTGTGATTATCTTCGGTCTGTCGTTCGTAATTCTGTACCCGATTTTGTACATGATTTCGACGTCCCTGCGTCCGCAGGTTGAAATGAACGACCCCTCCATCATGTGGATTCCCAAAACGGTACGATTTGAGAATTTCGTGGAGGTGTGGAAAGCAATCGAGTATCCGCAGGCTCTGTGGAACACGCTGGTGCTGAATATTATTTCGTCGGTATTGCAGGTAGGTACCTGCGCGCTCACGGGATACGGCTTCGCGCGATTCAAGTTCAAGGGCAAGGGCTTCATGTTCGCCATTGTTCTGCTGCAGATCATCGTGCCCGTTCAGATCATTCTGATTCCGCAGTATATGCAGTTCAGATATTTCGATATCTTCGGTCTGTTCAACGCGGTAATGGGCGACTCCCTCATGCTTACCAATACAAACTTCGCGATGTATATCCCCGCGCTGTTCTGTAACGGTATAAGAGCGGGCCTGTTCATCTACCTGTTCAGACAGTTCTTCAGAGGACTTCCCAAGGAACTGGAGGACGCGGCGTATCTCGACGGCTGCGGTCCGTTCAAGACCTTTATCAGCGTAATGGTTCCGAACGCGGCAAGCTCATTCCTGACAGTATTTATCTTCTCTATCGTTTGGTACTGGAACGACTACTATGTAAGCTCTATGTATTTCAGCAATGCCAATACGATTTCCATGAAGATAGACAATATCGCGACTACGGTTTCGCTGTACCTCACGGGCGAGGTCGGGAACGCACTCGACTTTGTTGTATGGATGGAAGCCGGATGCCTGCTGGCGATAACGCCTATCGTAATAATGTACATTTTCCTGCAAAAGTACTTTACGGAAGGTATTGAAAGAGCGGGTCTGGCTAACTGATAATTGCCTGATATCAAAACAGCCCTCGAGCGTTCGGGGGCTGTTTTTACGGAGGAATAATGGATAAAAAATTTGTGGAGATATTCTCAGATGGCGCGTGCAGCGGCAACCCCGGTCCGGGCGGCTGGGGAGCGATACTTAGGTGTGACGGTAAAGAGAAGGAACTGAGCGGCGGAGAGCCGCACACCACCAACAACCGTATGGAGCTTCTGGGTGTAATCAGCGCGTTGGAAGCGCTGAAATACCCATGCAAGGTAAAGATAACCACCGACAGCAAATATGTGGTGGACGGAATAAGCAAGGGCTGGGCAGTAGGTTGGCGCAAACGCGGCTGGAAGAAAAGCGACGGAAAACCCGCGCTAAATCCCGACTTATGGGGCAGGCTGCTTGAACTGCTGGAGCAGCACGAAGCAGAGTTCTGCTGGATAAAGGGTCATGCGGGGCACACCGAGAACGAGCGCTGCGACAGGCTCGCGGTAGCGCAGCGTGATATAAATGCGGAATAAAGTATGAGGCGGTAGATATCCGCCTCATACTTTATTCCGGGTTTGGTTTTCCGCTTTGGAAAAAACGCAGCCGCAGTAGCTCTGCCGATAAAGTCTGTACTGCTCCGACAGCTCCACCGAACGCTTAAATCCGTTCCGCTTTTTAAAGTCATTGGGGAGATGCTTGACCGAATAGATCTCCGAAAGCTCATCGCCGATCTCATTCAGTTTTTCGCAGTTTTTGCGCGGGCTGATGGAGAGCGTTGAGCAAAAGTAGTCGAATCCGCCGTTGGCAGCATAACGCGCAGCCCTCTCCAGGCGCAGGCGATAGCATTCAAAGCATCTTTCACCGCCCTCAGGAACGTTCTCCAAACCCTTTACCTTGCTCAGGAACTCATTTGGGTCATAATCATCAATAACCACACTGACGGGGTTTGGAAGGGACATTTCGCTCACCAGCCGCTTAAGCTCCTCCGAGCGCTTTGTGAACTCCTCAGCGGGCGAGATATTCGGATTGTAGTACAAAAGCGTTATGCGGAAATATTGCGAGAGATATTCAATGCAGTAGCTTGAACAGGGTGCGCAGCAGCTGTGAAGAAGAAGCGTGGGAATTTCTCCGCCAAAGCCTGCAATCAGCTTGTCCAAACGCTTTTGATAGTTGATTTTTTCCATATTCCCCCCATATAAACGGCAAAACCAGTCCGACAAATCAAACCTCGGGTATTGCTCCCGAGGTTTGGTATTGCTTATTCATCTTCGGGAACAAGCACGGCATAATTTCCTTCATCACGGATATACACCACGTTTACGCGGTTTGTTTCCGAATTCATAAACATAAAGAAGCTGTGCCCCAGCAGGTTCATCTGCAATATCGCGTCGTCCACAGACATCGGAGAAAGCTTGAAGTATTTATAGCGGATAACCTCGTAACTGTCCTCCTCGGGCTCAACGTCCGGCTCAAGCCCCATAAAGGCGTCAGCGCGGAGCCGCTTCTCAACCTTGGTCTTCTGCTTTCTGATCTGACGGATAATTCTGTCAACCGTAACGTCCAGCGCGTCGTTCTTATCCTTTGCGGTCTGCTCCGCGCGGTAGATAATTCCGTTATATTTTACGGTAAGCTCCAAAATAATCATATCGCGGCGCTCCGCCAGCGTTATTCTTGCTTCTGCCTCTTCAGGGAAAAAGCGGTCGAGCTTAGCGTTCAGCTTCTTCTCCGCATAGTCTGTAAATGCCTGAGAAATATTGATTTTTTTGGCGGTAATTGTAACCTTCATTATATCTTCCTCCAATAATTTATTGCAGAGGTATTGCCTCCGTCAGAAGTTTTCCGCATGGTGCAACAAATGGTGTATAGGGTGCAGGCGGATAACCCCTATATCAATTGTAACATATTTTCGGCAATATTACAATAGCAATTGCAAATAAAACAACAATTTGTTGCACAATGCACAAAAAATATGCCAAAAATTAGTTTATTGTGGAGAAAACAAGCGCCTTCATTTTAGCTAAAAAGGCGGAATAACTGTTAAAACAGGACCATTGCATACCTATTTCACATTCTGTAAAGGTGATTTGAATATGTTGCGGCAGTTTTTTGACGTCATCTGCGTTTTATATCAAGGGCGTCTCTAAAAATATTGTTTGAGCCAAAATTGCCGGCGCACGCCGTCTGCGTCGTCAATTTTGCCTTTTCAAGTCGATTTTTGGAAATGCCCTCAATAGAATTCTCCCTTTATACCGATAATTTTTAATCGCATACAATATTTTTCTGTGCTCTTTGTGCAAATTGCCTATTGAAATCGTTTAACCAATGGTGTATTATATAAATATAAACGAATTTATCTCAGTGGGAAGTGAGCATTGTGAATATTACAATAAAAGATGTGGCAAAGGCGGCTAATGTTTCTGTGGCAACGGTGTCGCGTGTGCTGAACAAAAAAACCAACGTTTCGGAGGAGGCGGTGCAGGCGGTAAACCGCGCCGTGGAGGAACTGGGATACAGCCCCAATTTTCTGGGGCGCGACCTGCGGAAAAGTGAAACCAAGCGTATTCTTGCTATAATTGCCTCAACAGAGCAGAGCTTCTACTCTGAGGTGCTGCGTGGTATGCAGGACGCAGCCTATTCGGAGGGCTACGATGTACTTATTGCCACTACCCGCGATGACCCCGAGCATGAAATGCATCTGTTGGGAATGCTCTTTTCCAAGGCAGTCGACGGCGCGGTGCTTCTTGCGCCCAAGCAGGATAATGCAACGGTGCTGGGGCTTGCGAAAAAATATCATCTTGCGCTGTGTCTGGAGCGCATGGAGGGGTGCGATATCCTTTGTGTGACGGTCGACAACGAGCGTGCGGGTTTTGACGCGACAAGCTACCTTATCGGTAAGGGGTGCAGGCGGATCGGGCTGATTACCACACATATACGCTCCCAATCCTCCATTGACCGCGAGCGCGGTTACAGAAGGGCGCTTGAAAATGCCGGCATTGACATCGATGAATCTCTTATTTATTATGGAGATTACGGCGTTGATACGGGAACCAGGGGCTGTGAGCAACTTATGAGATTGGCCAAAAAGCCCGATGCGATTTTTTCCATTTCGGATACCATTGCTATCGGCGCGATGACCTATGCTATTCAGAATGACATTAAGGTCGGAAAGGAAATGCTGTT
This sequence comes from uncultured Oscillospiraceae bacterium, assembly GCA_910587135.1. Lineage (GTDB taxonomy): Bacteria > Bacillota > Clostridia > Oscillospirales > Ruminococcaceae > CAG-115. Next base: position 37,174 of record CAJULF010000009.1, on the reverse strand, counting down.
TTTCGGCTTTGACAATATTGCCTATTCTCATATGTTCATACCGCGGCTCTCCACGGTCGAGCAGCCGTGCTATCTTCAGGGCAAGACAGTTGTGGAAAAACTGATCGGAAATATCAAAAGCGGAACTCCCGATACCACTACCTATATGCTGCCGCACTCGCTTATTTTAAGGGATTCAACAGGGGATTGACGCGATATGGATATGTTTTTGACAGCCAAGCTGGCAAGTGAGCTTGAAAAGAAAGGCTGGCGAATCGAGCCGTCCGCAAAGAGCTTCAATATTGCCGAACACACCATATTAAGCAGGTATCCGGGATTGGATATTGAGTATATCGGATTTTTGAGCAGCTTTTCGCGGTTGGAGTCGGGTGACGAATGCTCGTGGTTTCTGTTTCCCGATGATTTTAAGGAGAATGCCGACCCGAACGGGTTCGCGTGGAATGAATTTGAACAGATATCCGCCGAAGCCGCACTTAGCGACAGCGAAGTCGCTGCGGTAAAGGAATGGTGGTCGTGTCATTTGCCTGTTTTATTGTCGGTAAGGGGCGGATATTCATTTTACGCGATAGACATTGGCAGTCGGCGTGTTGTGTATGGAACTGAACCGGAGTTTGAGGAAACGTCGGTGGCAGCGGAGAGCTTTGAGGATTTTCTGAAAAAAATTATTTCGGGGAAAATCAGTCTGTGATTTTCCCCGATAATATTGTCATACCGTAACGGATGTATAAAACTTTCCCCGCAGTGCAGCCTGCGGGGAAAACGTTAATTTTAATTATTATTCAAAACGCTTGTTGTACATATAGTTTTCAACATCTTTTACAGCGAATATGGGAATAAGCCCGAAGCAGCTTACAATTGCGAGAATAAACAGCACAGCAGCGATTATGTAGTTGTAGCCAACCATACCCTCATTAAGAGCAATAAAGTTGTTTCTCGCATTGAACACCTCAAATACACACTCGAAATCCGAAGCAAGAACCACAAGGAACAACGCCAGCGTACCGAACTTTGTAAATCCGAACCCGCCCAGCATTGAGGTTAGCAGGAACAGTGTGATCCCGCCATACAGCGTATAGTACATATAGTCCATAGCGCCGAGATTTACTCCGCCGTAAAGCAGCTTATCCCACATAGTTACCGCTACGATAGTCAGAACAAAGCACAGCAGAACCGAACCCGCGGATATGAGCAGAGATATTGCCGCTTTCTTGTCATCGGGAGTGATTTTGGGTATTACTTTCTTTATAACACCCTTAAATACGAACGCCGTGAGCGCCAATGTACCAATAAGCGCAAGAATAAGGAAAATCGTCCTTGTCCACCATCTGGTGTTCATTCCGTTGGAGCCTATCCACGCGACAGCATCTTCGTCGCCGCTGTTAGCAAGGCTCTTCATGGGGTTGTATGTATTGAATATCCAGATTATCCTGTTGATGAGCGCGATAATGTTGGATACCGCCGCCGAAGCACCAAAAGAGAAAAAGAAGAAATTAGCCCAATCCGCGCCGCGAACATAAGTGACGGCAGCTATCAGACCTACTGCGACCAATGCCGCGGGAACAAGTCCCTGCTGTATCTGGGTCTGCTCAAGCCATCCGAGAGCAATAGACCAGTTTCCGCCGCCGAGAGCGCCCATAGCCTGACCCTCAAAGATCATTGAAAGCGTAAGCAGTACAAACATGATTCCGCTCTGGATACCGCGCTTTTTCATAGCCGCGATCTCGTCGGGGGTCATAAGCATATCATCTGCATATTCAATCGAGTTAATGTATACGAAATACGCACACACAGCAATGCAGATAACCGCATCGGCAATGCCGAATATTCTCATTGAGTTTCTTATGTTTGCGAAGGGCACCATAAGCGGAATTATACCGATAAGAGCTTTTGTGCCGAAGATAGCCACAAGGTAGGTCTTGGCAAAAGCATAGCCCTTGTTGAAGAAAAACGCCAGAAGAATAAGCGCGCCCGTAAAAATCAGATAAATAATAACAATATTTATAACCGTAGAAACGAGCGACAGAATGACCTGATTGTTCGCTATTTCATCCGCGGAGGCAAAGGTCTTTCCGAAGAATTTCACTATACAGGTTACTCCGCTTTCGTTATAGGCAGCCGCCTGATTGTAAACAGGCTTGATAAACAGCGGACCTATAACCAGGAAATAAGCAACAACAGCCTCAATAACGCCGAAAACCATCAATCCCAAGGATATGAGCTTGTTGATCGGTGTTTTTCCGCTTGAGGAATCGTTTACAGCAACAGCAGTTGACATATACAGTCCTCCTAATTCCTTGCCGTCCGACGTTAGATATCCGCCAAAACGGCATAATATACTACATATAAATTATAACACACACAAGTTAATTTTTCAAGTCAAACCGCACAAAAAACCTCATGCGGATTTAAACAAATTTTGTGCAAAATTTTTGTGCATTTTACAGTATTGACATTTTCAAACGACAATTACAGACATAATATCACTCTGTATGTAATAAAGGGTGACCTAAAGCTGATTATTAAAAAATTTCAAAATTTCCGATAGTCATACTCCGCTGACGCTACGTTGCGCTTCGCATGCCTATCTAAAACCGTGCGCATTTGCCGTACGGCAAATACGAACTTTTTGAAATTTAATGCAACGATATTGCGTGGCAGATAGGCTTTTTTAAACTACAAACTATATATAAGGGTTGACCTAAAGCTGATTATTAAAAAAAATTCAAAATTTCCGATAGTCATACTCCGCTTCACTCCACTGACGCTACATTGTGCTTCGCATGCCTATCGGAAACCGTGCGCATTTGCCGTACGGCAAATACGCACGGTTTGAAATTTAATGCGACGACATTGCGTGGCAAATAGGCTTTTTCTACAAGCTGATAATATGTGTGTTGATAAGGGTATCTTATTTTGCTGTTCTTCTTGCAAGCGGCTCACGTATTCACCAAGGGCTTCCGCTTTGATCCAAGACACCTCATAAATCTATAATAATCAATAAAGGCACAATATACATAACAGATTTCTGCCGCCAAAGCCCGACGTTTTTCCATGTTACAGTCTGACCGTAAATACAGTTCCCTGCCCGCTGCTTTCGGCAAATATAGTTCCGCCGCACAGCTCGATTATTCTTTTGACCAGCGCCAGCCCCAGACCGTTTCCTTTGGTGGCGTGCGAGCTGTCCTCCTGATAAAACTTGTCAAAAATATGCGGAAGCGCCTCGGGGGATATCCCGCATCCGTTATCCGATACCTTTACAATAATGCTGCCGCTCTCGCGGGTGCAGGACACCTTTATACATCCGCCTTCATCGGTAAATTTTACGGCGTTGTCAAACAGATTATTCCAGACGTGCGCAAGAAGCTGCTCGTTCCAATAGAAAGAAATATCCTCCATATGCTCCATATCTATTTCGATATTCTTTTCCGACCACTGCGGTTCAAGCCTTATCATGCAGCTGCGGAGCTGCTCGTCCAGAGAAAAGCGCTTTTTTTCGGAAACGATATCGCGGTTTTCAAGACTGGTGAGCAGCAGGGTGTTGGCAGACAGCGCCGAAAGGTATTCCGTTTCGTCGAGGATTATTTTGGAAAATTCCCGCTGCTGTTCGGGCGTAAGTCCTCCCTCATAAAGCTGCCGTGCGAAGCCGCGTATCGAAGCAAGAGGGGTCTTGAACTCATGCGAAAAAGAGGAAATGAAATCCTTGCGGAAAAGCTCGGTGTTGCGCAGTTCCTTTGCCATCTCGTTGAACCGGCGTATAAGCGCGGAAAGCTCCTTGATGGTGTGGCGTTCGCTCCAGCCCATCTCCACCCGCGCGGTGTAGTCCCCCTCCGAAACACGCTTTGTGGCTTCTATCAGCTCCGAAAGTGGTTTGAGGATTATCCCGCCTATTATAAAGGAAAGCAGAAACCCAATAATTATGCTGGACACCACCGAGGCAATGACATCCGTAGTGCTGTTTGTGCCGCCCGTTACCATGCCTATGGTTATGGCGGCGGAAAAGGTCAGCACGTCCGCCGCCGATATAATTATCAGCATCAGCAGTGAGAGCTTTAAGCCAAGGCGGTGTTTTGTCTTTTTTCTTTTAAAAAAATTCAACAATCCTTTTCCTCCCGCTCGTCCCGCCGCACCGCTTTGTAGCCCAGCCCTCTGACAGTCACTATCTCAAAGTCGTCGCAGCCGCACAGCCGATCTCTTAAACGGTTTATGTGAACGTCTACCGTGCGCGCCTCGCTTTCGCTGTCCATGCTCCAGAATTCCTCCATAAGAGCCGCCCGCGTAAACGTTTTGTTCGGAAAGGACAGCAGCTTGAAAAGTATCTGGAATTCCTTTTTGGGCAGGGTTATCTCTTCTCCGTTCCTTTTGACCGTAAAGGAATCGTACAGAAGCTCCGTGCCGCCGACGGTGAGCCGCTGCTCCTCGCCTATTTTTGCCCTTCTCAGCAGTGCCTTTATCCTCAGCAGCATTTCTATCTCGTCCACGGGCTTTACCATAAAGTCGTCAGTGCCGAGCATAAACGCCTTGCGCAGATCCTCGGCGCTGTCCTTGGCGGTAATTATAAGCACCGGTATTTCGCTGCCGCTGTCGCGGATAGTCTTTAAAAAATCATATCCGTCCATTTCGGGCATCATCACATCCAGGACGATAAGGTCGATATGCGTGGATTCCATCAACTTCAGCGCTTCTTTTCCGTTGGCGGCGGTAAACGGAACATATCCGTTTTTTTCAAGAGTGTATTCGTAAAGCCGCCGTATATGTGTGTAGTCGTCCACCACAAGAATATTGAACATCTGCACCCCTCGCTGTTTACTATATCAAATCTTCGCGTCTTTCCAGAGGAACGACGGTTCCGTTCTTTATCTGCCTTAAGTAGTCGGCGGGAGCATTTATCGGCTCGGGAACGAGTATCCCGCCGCCAAAGAGCTTGTCGAGATGGTGGGAGTCCGAGCCTCCTGTTTTCGGCAGACCGTACATATCCGCGTAAAGCTCCGCGCGCTGGTTGTAAAGCGAGTTTGGATTGTGGCTCGCGTTGATTGTCTCGACCGCGTCAATATCCTCGGGGTACAGGCTGATGTGATGGATATAGGAGGCGCTGCGGAAAGGGTGGGCGTGAACTATAAATCCGCCCAGCCGCCGTATGGTGTGGAAAAGCTCCCGCTCATCGGAGTACATCAGAAGCTGCTCGTTATCCAGCAGCCATTGCTTATCCATGTTGTAGATGAGGAAATCAGCCTGATATACGCAGAATTCCAGCCCGAAAAACACCTTGATACCTATTTCGTCCCCGACCGCTTTCGCCTGCTCATAGCCAACGCAAAAAAGCTCTACGCGCTCATTCCAGGGCAGTTCCCGCGGCACGGAGGTGTTGCCGTTGAAAAAGTGATTGGTGACAAAGATGCCGTCGTAGCCCAATTTTTTGTGAGCAAGCGCCATTTCCACCGCGGGCGCAGTTGAGCAGGCGCTCCCCTCTTTTGTGTGCAGATGAGTTTCATACTTATACATTGCCTTTAAAAACCGCCTTTTATAGAAATCGGAAATAAGCTATCAGCCGGCGGTAGGCTTTTGATTATCACACCGACCCGCCTAAAAATCATTATTTATATTATAGTCCGATTGCATTAAATTGTCAAGAGCGCTGCCCGGTAAAAAAATAGCGTAAGGGACTTGTAATTTGTTGAAAAAAATGGTACAATATAAAGGAATAGATGAATGACAATAACTGACTGCCCGCGCCTGAATTTTCCGCAAGTCTTTGTGAAAACCGTGCAGCGGTGCGGAAAACTCAAATTTAAACAATGCGGAAAATTCTTTCAAAAATCAGCTTAAGTTCATATGCATTAAAAGCATAACAGCCAAGAGCCGCACAAAGGTTGAGCAGTCAAAGGCGCTGAAAGCATACATCAGCTGACCGCCCACGCATGAATTTTCCGCAATCCGCCGTGAAAGAGGAGTGTAGCATGGTTTTGCGCAGCCGTCGCGTGATTGCTTGTGGCATTATGTTGCTTTTTGCGCAAAACTCCGCGGAACGGAGCTTTCACGGCGAGATAGCGCGAACGCCGCGAAGCGGCGCTCGCAGCGGTGCGGAAAATTCTTTTTAATAGAGGTTTTTATGAATGATCGGCTTCCGTATCTGAGGGATAAATCAAATCGTCTGCCGCTTTCGCCGGGCGTATATCTGATGAAGAACAAAAGCGGGCTTATAATATATGTGGGTAAGGCGAAAGCGCTGAAAAACCGCGTTACAACCTATTTCCACAATAATTCCCAGCATAACGCAAAAACGCTCAGACTGGTGGATAATATATATGATTTTGACTTTATCTGCACCAAGACCGAGCTTGACGCTCTTGTTCTGGAGTGCAGCCTTATAAAACTGCATCAGCCCAAGTACAATATTCTGCTGAAAGACGACAAGGGCTATAACTATATCAAAATATCACGTGAGCCTTATCCGCGCATTACCTATTCGCTCAACACCAACGATGAAAACGCGGACTATATCGGACCCTACACAAGCGGGTACACGGTAAAGCAGGCGGTGGAGGAGGCAAACACGATCTATATGCTGCCTACCTGTAAAAAGAGCTTTCCCTCCGCTTTCGGAAAGGAGCGCCCCTGCCTTAACCATCACATAAAAAAGTGTATGGGAGTGTGCCGCGGCAAAATAAGCTCGGAGGAATACAAAAAGATAATAGACGAGGCTCTGGATTATCTGAAAAACGGCAGCAGAACCTCGGTGGATATGCTTACCGAGGAGATGGAGCGGGCGGCGGAGAATCTCGAGTTTGAAAAGGCTGCGCGGCTGCGCGACAGGATAGCGGCGATAACGCGGCTTGCCCAGTCCCAGAAGATACTTGATTACAAGCAGGAGTACGATATCGTGGGAGTGGCGCAGAATGTCGGTATGGCGAGCTTCGCGGTGATAAAGTATGTCGGCGGCAGGCTGGTGGATAAGGAGAATTTCTTTATCGACGACGAGTACGACCCTCCCGCAATGCGGCGGGATTTCCTGCTGAACTATTACTCCGAGCGTGAGGATATCCCCAAGGAGATATACGTCGATGAGGAATTTGAGGACATGGAGCTTATTACTCAGCTTCTGCGGGAAAAGGCGGGGCACGCGGTGAAATTCGTGATACCTCACCGCGGTGACGGAATGGCGCAGGTCACGCTCGCGAAGCGCAACGCGGGGGAGTATCTGGCGCTAAAGGTGGGGCGCACCGCCGAGGAGATAAGCAAGCTGGAGGACTTGAAAAATCTTCTGGGACTGGAAAAGATACCATATATAATCGAGAGCTACGACATATCGAATTTCGGAGATACGGGAATGGTGGGCGGTATGATAGTTTACCGCAACGGCAGACCGTTCAAGCCGTCCTATAAGCGCTTCAACATAAAGACCGTTGTCGGGCAGAATGACTACGCGTGCATGCAGGAGGTGCTGCGGCGGCGTATGCAGCGTTATCTTGACGGCGACGAGAGCTTTGCTCCGCTGCCCGACCTGATATTGCTCGATGGCGGAAAGGGTCACATTTCGGCGGTGTCTGAGGTGTTTGACGAGCTTAAAATAGACGTCCCGCTTTTCGGGCTTGTAAAGGACAGCAAGCACCGCACCCGCGCCATAGCAAGGGCGGGCGGGGAAATATCGGTGAGCGCCAACCGGGGGCTGTTCAATCTGCTGACAAATATACAGGACGAGGTGCACCGCTATTCCATATCGTTCCAGAGGGTAAAGCACAAGCAGAAGACCTATACGCTGGAGCTTACCGAGATAAGCGGCATAGGTAACGCCAAGGCGCAGGCTCTGCTTAAAGCGTTCAAGACAAAGCAGGGAATGAAGCAGGCAACGGTTGAGGAGCTTCGCGCAGCCGCAAAGGTGAGCGAGGAAAAGGCAAAGGAGCTTTACGGCTTTATACAGGAGAGATTTTGATTTTAAGGGGAAAAATATGAGAGTAATTACGGGCAAGGCGCGGGGAAGAAAGCTGGTGACGGTGGAGGGCACGGAGGTCGTCCGTCCCACAGCGGACAGCGTCAAGGAAGCTATCTTCAGCGCGATACAGTTTGAGATAGAGGGAAGACGGGTGCTCGACCTTTTCGCGGGCAGCGGGCAGCTCGGGATAGAAGCACTCAGCCGCGGCGCTTCGGAGTGCTGGTTTGTGGATTCCGCGGCAGTGTCGATAAAAGCGGTCAGGGATAATCTTAGAACCACGGGATTTGAGGGAGAGGCCAAGGTTGTAAATATGCCGTTTTCGGCTTTTCTGAAATCAACAGGCGCGGTGTTTGATATCGCTGTGCTGGATCCGCCGTATAACTATAAACTTATTCAAAAGGCGCTGCCGGTTCTGACCGAAAAAATGTCGGAAAACGGTGTTATTATATGCGAGCATGAGAAGGAATGCGCACTTCCCCAGAACGTGGGGAGGTTCAGACTGGCAAAGCAGCTGCGGCATTCCCGCACTACGGTGTCAATCTACCGCCCCGCGGCGGAGGAAGGGAGCGATACGGAATGAAGACCGCGATTTACCCCGGAAGCTTCGACCCCGTTACCAATGGACATCTTGACATAATAAAGCGCGCGGCGAAGATGTTTGATAAGGTGGTTGTGGTGGTGCTGATAAATCCGCTGAAATCATACAGCTTTACAATACCCGAGCGCTGCGATTTTCTGAAAAAGGTAACGGCGGATATGCCCAATATCGAAATAGACAGCTATGACGGGCTGCTTGCGGACTATTTCAACATAAGGCAGGACATTGATGTTATAGTAAAGGGTCTGAGGGCTACTTCGGATTTTGAGTACGAGTTCCAGATGGCTCACACCAACAAGGACCTCAACCACCGCGCGGAGACCGTGTTTATCCCTGCCAGCCTGAACACCACCTTTGTTTCCTCAAGCATGGTTAAGCAGGTGGCTATGTTTGACGGAGATTTGAAAAATTACGTTCCCGCCTGTATTCATGAGCAGATACGCTCCAAGCTGACGAGCGACTTTGCCGAAGCCAAGCGTAAGGCGGCGGCAGCGGACAGCAGTTTAAGGAAAGGACAATAAAATGGATAATTCATATTCTATTGAAGATCTTATAGGATTGATTGAGGAAATAGTCGGTAATGCGACCCGTGTTCCTTTCAACAAAAAGAGTATGGTAGACGCCGACGGGATAGAGGATATTCTTCAGCAGATGAGATTATCCCTCCCGGGGGAGATCAATCAGGCTAAAAAGGTCGTGGCGGATAAAAACCGCATAATCAGCGACGCAAAGCGTGAGGCGGAGGATATAATCCGACGCGCCGAAATGCGCAGAAACGAGCTTCTTGATCAGAACGACCTGGTAAAGGAAGCGCAGCGGCGCGCAACGGAGCTTATGAGCGAGGCGCAGGCGCACTCCAATGCGGTGCGCTCCACCACCAGTTCCTACGCGGACAATATGCTGGCAAGGGTAGAGGAGCTCATGGCTAAAGACCTGAGCGGTCTTCGGATGCTGCGCAAGAATATCAGTTCCGCGGGGAACATACAAGCTCCTCCTCAGCCGCCGACTCCCCCGACACCTCCGAATAAAAATTAACAAAAGGAGCGCGCCTTTGTTTGATTGATTTTTGCGCTGCTCTCGGCTGTTATGCTTTTAAGCTGTGTTGACCTCAATTGGATTATTTAAAAAAATTTCAAAATTTCCGGCAGTCATACTCCGTGCTGCTGCGCAGCACTCCGCATGCCTGCCGGAAACCGCGCGCGTTTGCGTTCGCAAACGCACGACTTTTTGAAATTTAATGCGCCGACATTGCGTGGCAAATAGGCTTTTTCTACAGACTGAGCGCCCGTAAAATTACGGGCGCTCTCTTCCGACTTCATTTTTTAGCTTATGACCGACATGGGGTCTATCCATTCCCCGTTCTGCTTTACGCCGAGATGCAGGTGCGGTTCCTCCAATATTTCTATCTGACAGGTGTCGCCTGTTTTGCCGATAATCGCTCCTTGATTTATCTGCTGTCCCGCCTTCACATTAAGCTCCTTGGTAAGCCCGCAGTAGTGTACCTCAAGCCCGTTGGACTGCTCTACCACAACATAAACTCCCCACAGAGGGTCGTCGGTGATTTCCTTTACCATTCCCTCCGACATTGACCTGACATCTGTGCCAAGCGTGCAGCGTATATCACAGCCGTCGTGAGTTTTCCACACACCGAGAGTGGTGGATTTGACAAGCTCTCCGTTGCTGAACGGATTGGCTACCTCGCCGTCCACGGGCATGATATTACCGATATCCGCGGTGATTGGCTTGTTTACTTCCGCGACGGGCGCTTCACCCGCTTCTTCAGAATAAACGGGAGCTATTGCGGGTTCGTCCTCGTCAATTGGTATACCTGTGATATTGCTGCCGACGGGGGCGGCTTCTTCTGTCACTTCGAGATTGACGGGCGATGCGGGAGTGGTGGATTTTGGCTGCTCGTCAGGCTTCTTCTCATCGCTCTCGTCCTGCTCGAATATCCATGTGTTGGAGGAAACAGGGTTGGTATTAGTGGGAACAAGCCTTGACATGGTGGCGTTGTAAGCGGAAACCACCGCCGCTGCTGCCGCCGCAACTCCCACAACCGAAGCGATCACCAGACCTTTTCCGCCAAGAGGTGATTTTTTTGACCTATTATTTTTCATAGTCATTTTCCTTTCATTTTTTCGGCGATAGCTCTTTATTGTAAGCGCCGTTTTTATGGATTGCCCGAACAAGAACCAACCGCAATATCATTTGGTATTGCATATTTCGGGCTGTGAAAGTAGTTTTGACTTTTTCGGAAAATTTATACATTAAAAAATGTAAAAAAGAGCATCTGCATAAAGCTGGTAAAAAATGTTGACCTAAAGCGGATTATTTAAAAGAATTTTGTACTTCGCAGCGGTATGCGGAAAAAGCCTGTTTGCCGCGCAGTGTCGGCGCATGAAATTTCAAAAAGTCGTGCGTTTGCGAACGCAAACGCACGCGGTTTCCGCTAAGCATGCGGAGCGGAACGAAGTGAAGCGGAGTATGATTAGCGGAAATTTTGAAATTTTTTTAAATAATTAGCTTTTGGTCAACCTTTATACACAGTCCGGCAGTTTGCTTTGCGCAGCGGAGCGAGATATGGCGGGCGGGTCGCGGAAATTTTAAAATATAAATAATATGACTTAATCAGCGCTTTTATATACAAGCTGGATTATTTTATTATGTGCTAAAGATACAGCGTAATATCAATACCGTCAGTGGACTTTCAAAAAGCAAATTTGGCTATATTCACCTCAATGCATGTGAATTGTTGTTCATAATTAAAAAAATCTACAAAAAAACGCTTACCCCCTATACAATTCATAAAAAATTTAGTATAATATAAGAGTGAATAAAGAAAGTGAAAAATGACGGAATCGGTCACAGGGAGGACCGAATTACAGGAGAGAAAAAATGGATATTTATCATATTCTTAATATGCTGGGCGGGCTTGCGCTGTTTCTTTTCGGAATGCACACGTTAAGCGGAGGTCTGGAGAAGTTCGCGGGGGGCAATCTGGAGCGCTGGCTGGAGAAGCTGACCTCAAACCCGATAAAGGGTGTGGCTCTCGGCGTGGGGGTAACGGCGCTGATACAGTCCTCGGCGGCTACCACCGTTATGATGGTGGGTTTTGTAAACTCGGGAATAATGAAGCTGTCGCAGGCTATCGGAGTTATAATGGGCGCGAATATAGGCACGACCGCCACAAGCTGGCTGCTCAGCCTTTCGGCGGTAGAGGGAGAGGGGCTTGTTTCCATCTTTAAGCCTACCACTTTTACACCGATTCTGGCGGTTATCGGCATTGTAATGCTGATGTTCATGAAATCGGACAAGAAAAAAACGCTGGGTGTTATACTGTTGGGCTTCGCAACGCTTATGTTCGGCATGAACGCCATGTCCGAGGCAGTAAAGCCGCTTGAGAACAATGAGGCTTTCGGGCAGTTCATGGCTGCGTTTTCAAATCCCGTTTTGGGCGTGGTAACCGGTGCGGCGCTTACGGCGCTTATTCAGTCGTCCTCCGTTTCGGTCGGAATTTTGCAGACTTTTTCAAAGACCAGCGGGATAACCTATTCCATAGCGCTTCCGATAATACTCGGCACAAATATCGGCTCCTGCGTGACCGCGCTTATATCCGCTATCGGTGCGAATAAGTCAGCAAAGCGGGTGGCTATAGTTCATCTTTATTTTAATATAATCGGCACGATACTCTTCCTGTCGCTGTTCTACATTCTCAATTCATTTCTGGATTTCGCGTTTATGAACAGCGCGCTCAATTCCTTGGGCATCGCAATTATACACACCGCTTTCAACGTGCTGACGACTCTCGTCTTCCTGCCCTTTACAAAACAGCTTGAAAAGCTCGCGTGCCTTACCATACGGGACAAGCCCGGGGAAGAGACAGCGGCTATGTCCATGCTGGACGAGCGTTTTCTCAATACCCCTTCGGTAGCTATCGAGCAGTGCAGAAACGTAGCCTATAAAATGGCGGTGCTGACACGGCAGACCATGCTTATTGCGATGGACATGGTCACGGAGTACGACCCGAAGAAAGCGGCGGAGGTAGTTGACAACGAGAACGCAATTGATATTTACGAGGACAAAATAGGCTCCTTTATTCTTAAGATAAGCTCAAAGGATTTATCGGTGAGCGACAGTCAGGTTGTTTCAAATCTGCTTCATACCATAGGCGATCTGGAGAGAATATCCGACCATGCGGTCAATATCGTGGAAGCGGCTGAGGAGATGTATCAGAAGAAGATATCGTTCTCAAAGCAGGCACTGGAGGAGATACCAATAATCAAGAACGCGGTAGCCGAGATACTCAATATGTCGATAGACTGCTTTATAAGGTCAGATGTGGCGCTTGCAAAGGAGGTAGAGCCGCTGGAGGACGTAATAGACCAGCTTCGCACCGACCTTAAGGCACGCCATATAGAGCGGCTTCGCAAGGGAATATGTACCATAGAGCTTGGTTTTATCCTGCAAGATCTGCTGACGAATTTCGAGCGCGTTTCCGACCATTGCTCAAATATAGCCGTGTGCCTTATCCGAATAAAAGAAAACAGCCTTGACACTCACGAATATATGAACGAGCTAAAGCGGCTTGAAAAGTCGGAGTTTATGGACGAATTCAACGTTTACAAGGATAAGTACGCCCTCCCCAAAACGGAATAGCCCGCCGTGCCATAAATTAACTTAGCATTTTTATGCAAAATCATTTGACAAATCGCGAAAAATATGCGACAATATAACTATACAATTTAAATTCGGTTTACCCGATTGTAATCAGCTATTGAATGGAGAATCAAAAATGACACTAATCAAAAAAATCACGGCTTTGATCGCTGCGGGAGCGGTGTCCTTTGGATGCCTTACAACGGCATTTGCGGAAAACTCGCTGCTTCCCGAGCTTCCACAGGACCCGCCGACTTCCGAAACGACCATAATCGACCCGAATATCGATGAAAATCCCAATAATTCCGAAACGGGAGAAAGTCCGTACAGCGAAAGCTCCGAGAGCGGCGAAAGCGGCGAGGAAAGCTCCGAAACAGCCGACAGCCGCCCCGACAGCAGCGTTGACCTGTCAGACACGGAATATACGCCGATAGACATTAGCGGCTATACCGAGTGGGACGGCAAGACTCCTATGGAGAGCGGGCAGAATTATTACATAAGCAAATCCGCAAAGGTATCAAAAAAATTCAGCGTTCCCGAGGGAAGCACGCTTGTAGTGTGCAGCGGCGCGGAGCTGCTGATTTATAAGGATAATGCTTTCGGGGTGCGCGGAAAGCTCATTTCCGAGCCGGATTCCAAAATTACTGTTTCGGGAACGCTTACCATTTACGCAAATGCGGGACTTGAAACTTACGGAACATTCAACACCACCGTAAGCTCCACTGTGCGTGTTCTGAGCGAGTTTGTGGTGCGCCACGGCGCAAAGGCGCAGATATCGGGAGTTATGAATGTCTATGCCGACGGTATGTACCTGAACTACGGTCAGTCGATACTCACCGCAAATTCCCGAACGGTTATAACCGGCGAAATGCAGACGCCTTCTGACGGACGGCTTATCTGTAAGGGATATCTTGGAATAACCATCAGCGGACGCTCCACGCAGGCAGGCTATTTCTCGCTTACGGGTGAGTTTGTAAACAGCGGTGTTCTTATTTTTGAGAGCTCTGTTAAATTTTACAAGTCCAAATCCGCCCGCTTTGCCATTTCCAAGAGCAGCCGACTGATAGATTATCGTTACGGCACGTCCCATGTCCCCGGAAACGATCAGGACAATATGGGCGAAACCACCGATGTCGGCGCAAAAGGAATAGATGTTTCCTACGCACAGGGCGCGATAGATTGGGCAAAGGTCAAAGCGGCGGGAATTGATTTTGCGATGATACGTGCTTCGAGAGGAAAGGTTAACGATCGTCCCATCGCTCAGGACGTAACCTTTGAGTACAATATTACGCAGGCGACCGCAAACGGCGTCAAGGTGGGAGTGTATCATTATCTGTACGCCTCAACCGTCACGGAGGCAAGAAAAGAAGCCCGCTTTTTCCTTAAGACCATTGAGCCGTATAAGATTACATATCCCGTGGTTCTGGATATTGAGGAGCAGTATCAGGCTGATCTGGGCAGAAAGCGTGTTACCAATATTGTTAAGGCGTTCCTTGATGAGATAAGCGCGGCGGGCTATTACGCAATGATTTACTGCAACAAGACCTGGCTTACCGATTACATTGACATGAGCCAGCTCTCCGAATATGACGTATGGCTGGCGCAGTGGAACACCGTTCCTACCTATGAGGGAGATTTCGGTATATGGCAGTACAGCAGCAAGGGCGTTGTATCGGGAATTGACGGGTATGTGGATCTGAATATTTCCTATAAGGATTACTCGTCAATAATCAGAAAAGGGAATTACAACAAGCTCTCATAAAATTTAGACCGCGGCGCAGATGCGCCGCGGTCTTATACTTATGACAACATTGCGCAAAGCATGTGCGGTGTTGCCTTATGTTACAGAGGAATAAATTCGGGCTTTCTGCCGCGGAATACCGCGAGGTATTTAAATCCCGCCGATTTGAGCATTTCCTGTGTTGTGTCAAAGCAATATGCGATCCTGTCGCCGCTGTGCGCGTCCGAGCCTACGGTGATTATCTCTCCGCCAAGCTCCCTGTAACGCTTAAGCACATCGGGATGAGGGTGCGCCCAGCCCAGCCCGTAATGAATACCCTCCGTGTTTATCTCCAGACCCCTGCCGCGGGAAATAAGCTCTTTAAGAATTTCATCAACAATATCCGCAAAATCGGCAGGCGAGTAGCTTTTGGCATGGGAGTAGCGTACTATGTAGTCAAAATGTCCGAAAACATCAAAATTACCAAAGGCTCTTACGGCAGCAAGGGCGCTTTCGTAAAAGTGATATATTCCTTTGCGGTCGCCGTGAGTGTTGAAGTATTCGGGATAATACGGGTCGATTCCGTCCACCTGGTGCGCCGAGCCTATTATAAAATCAAAATCAAACGATTCGGAATATTTCTTAAGGGTGGGCGCGATGTAGTCCATCAAACCCAGCTCCACACCAAAAAGTATTTCCAGACTACCGCGATACAGCTCCTTTACACGAAACAGCTCCTTGCGGTATGCTGCGGTATCCAGAAAGAACTCTCCGCCGGGGTAATCAAAATCCATATGCTCCGTGAAGCAAATCGTTTTCAGTCCCTTTTCGAGGGCTGCCTGCGCCATTTTTTCAAGAGGAGTGTCACTGTCGGTGGAAAACGATGTGTGAGTATGGAGATCGGCTGTTATCATAATTATACTGTGTTCCTTTCAGGTTTTGTTCGGTTTTCGCGGCAAAATTTGGAACGAAGTCCATAAGTCACAGACATATGGGATGAAAATTTTTTCATACTTCAGTCTGCTTATATGGGTATACTCCGTTAACGCTTCGCATACCCGACGGAAACCGCGTGCGCTTGTGTTCACAAATGCACGGGTTTTACACAAACTTCAACGTAATGCTTTAGCCAACCACATTATCGTTGCGCAAAACTTTGCGACTTTTTGAAATTTCATGCGCCGAGACTGCACAGCATATAAGCTTTTTCTACAAGCTGAGTTTGAAATTTTTTCAAACTTCTCCTTTGTCGGATTGCCCGTCTGTGTCACGCTGCATTTTAAGGCGGTAGTATTCCCGCATATACATTATGAATGACATTAGCGTGGCGGCGATCATTATGCAGAACATAATCACAGCGGTAAGATTTGACAGTACAGGAGCGCCGATAAGGACTATAACCTGAAAATAAAAGATAATCGTTGCCAGTTTTCCATACCACCTCGCGCCGCCGAGATCCTGCCCTTTTCTTAAAAACATTACGCCCATGATAAGCATGAGAATTTCCTTTATGAAAATCAACGCAAACAGCGCGGCTATCAGTATCCAGATATCGCCGTAGCGGAAAATCAGGCACACCACCACAGCAGCTTGGGTGAGCTTGTCGGCAAAGGGGTCTATAACCTTTCCGAGGTCTGTTATCATATTGAATTTTCGTGCTATAAGCCCGTCTGCCATATCGGTCAAGCCCGATAGGATCATTATTGCCGCGGCAATTATATAGCCGTTTTGTTTGTTGAAATGCTTAAGATTCAACTCAATATTCCCGTTTGCCCATAAAAATATTATGATAAATAACGGAATAAGCATAATTCTTATAACCGTAAGGATATTGGGGAACTTTGTAATATCTCTGATATCTATTTTCATATAAACCTCAGCGTTAAAGCCGTGCATTTACAAAATCTTACGCAAAAATCTGCGGAAAATTTCGATTAAGTTATGTATCGGTATCCTTTCTTTCCGTATTGTCGCTTTCTTTGTCGGTGTATGCCTTGATCCTGGCGGTAAGCGCTTCTATATCGGATTTTGTAACGGGGTGAGCCTCCCTTTCGGCTTTTTGGGCTTCCGCTGCCGCAGCTTTTTTGGCTGCGGCATTTTCGCGCAGGCGCATGGCGATATTCTTAGCCTCGTCATCTGACACGGTCTCCGGTGCGGAAATCGTTTTGACAGTTTCCGCAGCAGGCTCGGTACCTTCCTCGGGGATATTCCTGTCAAGGCGGCGGTTGATAGTGTTAAGCGCACAGCCAACTCCCAGAAGTATCCAGAACATCGGTGCGACTGACACTACCGAGTCATTGAACATTCCCGCCGTAAGATATCCCACAACGGCAAGCATGACCGCCGCGCCGTATACCTGCTCGATACGGTATTCCTTACGAAGTGCGTAAAGCCGCAGACAGTCCACAAGATAAAACAGGCAAATGCCTATAAAGGCAATAAGCGCTATAAGACCATTGGAAATGAAAATCTGCAAATACAGATTATGGGGCTTGTCGACGGTGATATAAAAGCCCTCCGCATAGGAATAGTATTTCGCGAGGAAATCCTGCTGCGGGAACACATAAGCAAATGTGTCCGCCCCGTAGCCGATAAGGATACAGTTTTTAAGCAGGGGAATGGTACGCGACCAGATATAACCTCTTGAAGAGCCCACAAGCTCCTTCCCCTCAAATCCGATATGCTCTGCGTTTTCAGGCTCTATTCTGTCAGCAATTTTATTGTCTACCAGGTGAATATTCTTTCCGCCGAAAAGTCCGAATGTAAGAACTGAGCGGGCGTTGCCGTCAAACCACATATACATTACGCTGCCGTCAGAAAGCGTTTCGGAGTCGCTGTACACTTCAAAGCTTATTCTGCTGTAACGCTCGTCGGCGCTGGATATAACTCCGTCGCCGGCAACGGAAACATTTATCTCGCTGCCTTCTTTGTCGGTAAAGATATAGCGGTTCTCAGCCTCGTTGAAGCCGATGTTCATTTCGTCACCCTGTGTTATCAGCGTAACACTGCCGTCCTTGTTATGAAGTATCTCCCTTACGGGTAAGCTGTCAAACAGATCTGTCTTTTCTTCTGCGGGAGCAACGACTTGAATCATATCTCCCAACAGCGTGGAAACTCTCCTGAAAAAAGCTCCCTCTGTGATGAGGTTACCCGCCACCAGCAGCAGAACCGCAGCCCCCAAAGCTCCCACAGCGATTTTCCAACGCTTGAGTATAAGACGGAAGAACAGGAAAATTCCAACAACAATTGCGGCGGCAACCGCAACAACACCGCTTCTTACGGTACTTCCCATAAGCATGAAAAGCGCCATCATATCAAATATGATGTAAAAAACCTTATGGAGGATTTTTTTGTCAAAGATCGCCATGGTTGAAAAAAGCGGTATCGCCAGACCCGTAAAGCTGCCGACATAGTTATAGTTATACAGCGCGCCGAGCAGTGACTTGCTGTTTACGCTTGAGTCAATTGAAATTGCGTCCGCGTACTTTTTGTCAACGATAAGGTTGAAAAACCAATCCTTGGTTTCAAGGCTGTTTCCGGTGAACTGGAAAATACCCAGAACAGTGTTGACTCCCACACAGAAGAACAGCGCGAAAACAACATAGCGGAAATTCTTTGTGGTTTTGAAAGAATACATGGAAAAAAGAAATATTACGAAATAGCATGCGGTGGTAAAAAATCCCTCAGCGCGGTCAAACTGTCCCCAAAGCGCAATTTCTCTGTATTCCGAGCACAGCGCGGAAATAAGCGTCATTAACACATAAACGACAGACAGTCCCACAAATACCAGCGAACGCTTTTCAATGCGCCTGAAAAGATAGATACAGCAAATCAGCGCCAGAACCATCATGATTATCGCTATTACAACCACGGCAAACGCCTTGCCCTGAGAGTAGATGTCCAGAAACAGGTAACCGTCGTCAACGGGTGTTCCGCGGAAATATCTGTAAGTGTCGGTCAGCTGCGAGAATACCAACGTTACATACATAATGGTAGGTATTATTGCCAGAGCTATTACCGCAGGAAAAAATATGGCAAGCGCTGTAAGGTCAGTTTTTTTCTGTTCGTTCATTAAGCTTTTCTCCGTTTCGTTGGGAAGGATCGTTCTTTTCTGTTTTCAGCTTTTCCTTATTCATAAAGCAGAATACTGTTTTCATAAGTATTGACAGGTCCAGGAAATACGACCAGTTTTCTATGTAGTGGATATCGAATTCTATTCGTTTTTCTATTGAGGTATCCCCCCGATATCCGTTTACCTGTGCCAGTCCCGTCATTCCCGGCTTTACCTGATGTTTTATCATGTACAGCGGCACGCTGTCTTTAAAGTTTTCCACATAGTAGGGTATTTCGGGACGCGGACCGACAAGGCTCATATTTCCTTTCAGCACGTTGAACAATTGCGGAAGCTCGTCTATCGACAGTTTTCTTATCAGCGCGCCGAAACGGGTCTTGCGGGGGTCGCTGTCGGTGCTCCAGGCTGTTTCGGACTGCTCGTTGTCCCGCATGGATTTGAGCTTGTACATCACAAAGATTTTTTTGTTGAGCCCCACTCGTTTC
This sequence comes from uncultured Oscillospiraceae bacterium, assembly GCA_910587135.1. GTDB lineage: Bacteria > Bacillota > Clostridia > Oscillospirales > Ruminococcaceae > CAG-115. Next base: position 17,716 of record CAJULF010000009.1, on the reverse strand, counting down.
TGGCGAAAAATTACTTTTCCGCCCATTGTTATTTTTATGATAATTGCCGAAATAAGCATTATCGGAGAGGACAGGGCAATCAGGATCAGAGAACCCACAATATCCGTAGCCCGTTTCACAAAGGCGTTTCCTATATTATCCAGCGGAATGCGCCTTATATTCATCAATGGGATTCCGTTCACGACGTCGATTGACGGAGTTCCGGACATATATTTGTAAATTACGGGAATTACGGAAATTTTTGTTCCCGTAAGTTCGCACGCTTCTACGATTCGCTTAAGCTCGGTGTTCTCATCGCCGCCCAGTGCGCAGACCACTTCATCGTAATTCCGCGCGTCAAGCACCGAAACTATATCCTCATAATCTCCCAGCCATTTTGAATCGAGCGTACCCTTACGTCCCACATAACCCACGCAGTCCAGTCCAAGGGATTTGTCCTCGGAAACCGCCGTCAGATATTCCCGCGCCGATTGACCGCTGCCGACAAGAACGACATACTTCTTGTTGTATCCGATGCTTCTGGCGCTTTTCAGCGCTTTTCGCATTATAAAGCGCTTTGTGGCAACGATTGCCAGATCCAGCGCCAGAAATATAAACAGCGCCCAGCGGGAAAAATCAAACAGCCGGATTATGTATAGCATGGTGACCATCATGATCCCGTTCACCACGAAGGCGCGGACAAGCTTGCCCATTTCATGGACAAAGGTTTTTGTCCTGAATGAGTCGTAAAGACCCATGCACCCGAAGGTAATTATCTGAACGGGTGCAAAAATAATTGAAAGCTTTATGTAATCTATCAGCGGAAAATTTTCCTCAAATTCCAACACATGAAATACCAGCAGGTAAGAGAGGGTGACGGCGGCGAAAGCAGCGACGGCGTCGGTGATTACATTAAGCCTGTTAAACAGCTTTTGGTTTTCCTTTATCATTACAGCAGCCCTTCCTGTGGCAGCGGCGATTTTCCGCGGCGCTGCCCGATGGTTTACCTGTCATGTCAAAAAATGCCAACAAAAATTTGTGCGGACGCAGATGTCCAGCATTAGTATAACACAAATCGGGCTTTTATGCAACAAAAAAAGTCGTTTTCTCACGATTTTTTCTCTTTCGTCAAAAAACCGACTTTTTTCATCGGGGTTTTGTGAGGAATGACAAGTTTATTGTTGGGTTTTTACGTTAATATTAACCAATTTCGGAAACATATGCAAAGAGCTGTTTTGTCATATTTTCGGAGCTGCGGCGCAAAATAATCTCAAAGCCTGTTCGCAATGCCGAAAAATCGGCGGGAACAGACGTCGTGCGCTTACAAGGCGCGGAATGAAAGGAAGTGTAGTAATGGAACAATATTTATGCCCCTGCGGTTATCTTTATAATGAGGAGCTTGGCTGTCCTGCGGACGGAATCGCTCCGGGTACTAAGTTTGAGGATATTCCCGATGACTGGCACTGCCCCGTATGCGGGCTGACAAAGGACTATTTCGGTTCCCGCGAGGAAATAGAGGAAGCGGTTGAGTAAACACTGGTTTTAACGCAATGTCGACGCGTTAAATTTCAAAAAGTCGCGCATTTTCCGAATGGCAAATGCAGCGCGGTTTCCGCCGGTCATGCAAAGTGAAGCGCAGCGGAACGGAGTATGACCGGCGGAAATTTTGAAATTTTTTAATAATCCGCTCTAAGCCAACCTTAATATATAGGTTGACCCAGTCTGTGGAAAAAGCCTATTTGCCGCGCAATGTCGGCATATTAAATTTCAAAAAACACACATTTGCCAAATGGCAAATGTGTGCGGTTTCCGTTAGGCATGCGGAGTGAAGCGTAGCATAACGGAGTATGACTAACGGAAATTTTGAAATTTTTTTAAATAATTCGCTCTTGGTCAACCTTTATATACAAGCTGACCGAAACCCGCCGTCCATAAAGACGGCGGGTTTCGGAATTGGAGGATTTGATATATTAACAATTGATGGGTATCTTTTTTTGTAAGACTTGGTTTCTGTTTATGTACATATTGTACCACGTTTAATCAAAAAAATCAACATATATGACAGGATTGTAACCAAATTCGCGAAACTGTTATTTTTGTGTAACCAATTCGGCTTTTTTGTAACCGTTTTGTAATTAAACCGTAACCAGTATGAAAAAATGTTGAAAAATTTTAAAAATCCCTGTTCAAAAGCTTGAAAATGTGATATACTGATATAAACTATACAGTGATATTGATGGCTGTGTTTTGGGAGAAAAAGGAATTTATGGTATATCTTGATAACGCGGCGACCGCCAAGCCATGCGCGGAGTGCTGCGAGGCTGTTATAAAAGCGGCGGAAGAGCGGTTTGGAAATCCGGGCTCGCTCCATAAAATGGGGATTTTATCGGAGCAGATATTAAGCTCCGCGAAAAGAACTATACTGAACGCGCTTGGCGGAGAGTGCGCTCCCGAGGGTGATATTATCTTTACATCGGGAGCAACCGAAAGCAATAATACCGCGATACTGGGCGCGGCGGAAAAATATTCCCGAAACGGAAAGAAAATCGTAACCACCGCCATAGAGCACCCCTCCGCGGCAAAAGCACTTGATATTCTTGAGGCAAGGGGCTGTGAGGTCATAAGGCTCGCGCCGAAAGATCATGAGGATTTTGTGAGCGCACTCGCGGAGGCGGTCGACGGAAATACGCTGATGGTAAGCTGTATGGCAGTCAACAACGAAACGGGTTACGCGGTTGATACCGCGAGGCTGTACAGGCTGGTGAAGCGGGCAAATCCCAGAACGGCGGTACATATCGACGCGGTGCAGGGCTTTCTGAAAATGCCGTTGGAGGGTGACCTGATAAGCGTTTCGGGGCACAAGGTTCACGCATTCAAGGGTATAGGGGCGCTTTATGTGAAAAAGGGTATCCGCGTTGCGCCGCTGCTTGCGGGCGGCGGTCAGCAGAAAAACCTTCGCTCGGGCACGGAACCCGTGGAGCTTATCGCGGGCTTTGAGGCTGCCGTAAAAGCCTATCGCGGCAGCGCGGAACGTTTCACGGAGCTTAAGAAGCGTCTGCTTGAGAATCTCTCGAAAATGAGCGGCATAAGTTTGAATTCGGACGAAAAATGCCTTCCGAATATTATAAACTTCAGCGTTTCGGGCATCCGCTCCGAGATATTGCTCCACGCACTGGAGGAAAATGAGATATATGTTTCCAGCGGCTCTGCCTGTTCCCGCGGAAAAAAGAGCGGGGTGCTGGCGGCGTTCGGCGTTTCGGACAAGAACGCGGACAGCGCGGTGAGAGTGTCGCTGTGCGCCGATACAAGCGAGAGCGATATAGACTTTCTGTGCGAGAATATTGAAAACGGCATTAAAAGATTCAGAAGATAAGGCGGTGTAAAGCCCGTGCAGGAAATTTCTCGCAAGCTGCTGCGGAAGGCAGTTGGGCGAGGCGAAACGGAATTTTGCGGCGTGTCGGTACTATCCGACAAAGCATCGGATAGTACGGTGAGGAAACTTTAAATAAAAATAAAGGAAGCTGTGGCGAATGAAAGAAATAATAATGGTAAAATACGGGGAGATAGCTCTCAAAGGCGATAACAGAAACGTTTTTGAGAATATGCTCCAGAAGAACATAAAGAACCGCCTAAGGAAGCTGGGGCGCTTTGACTATTACCGCAAGCAGTCCACGATCTACATTACTCCTCTGGAGGATATCGACGTCGGGCTTGTTGTGAAGAAGCTGAGGTATATCTTTGGCATAGGAGCGATACAGCGCTGCGCCGTATTTCCGAAGGATTTTTCCGCGGTGGCGGCGGGGGCGAAGGAATATCTTTCCGACACGCTGGAGAGCGCAGGCAGCTTTAAGGTGGAAGCAAAGCGCGCGGACAAGACTTTTTCGATGAACTCCCCGCAGATACAGCAGCATCTTGGCGACGTGGTGTCGGAAGCGTTCCCGCACCTTAAGGTGGACGTGCATAATCCCGATATAACCGTGCGGCTGGAGATCCGCGACAACGGAGCCTATCTTTCGGCGGAGCGCATAACCGGCGCGGGCGGAATGCCCGTGGGGAGCAGCGGAAAGGCGCTGCTTATGCTGTCGGGCGGTATTGACAGCCCCGTGGCGGGATATATGATGGCAAAGCGCGGTCTGGTGGTGGACTGCATTCATTATGTAAGCCCCCCCTACACATCCGAGCGGGCGAGAATGAAGGTCGAGAAGCTTTGCGAGGAGCTGACGAACTATTGTGGGGATATAATTTTTTACTGCGTTCCGTTTACCGAGATACAGGAAAAGCTGCGCGACAATTGCCCCGAGGAGTATTTCACGGTGCTTATGCGCCGTCTGATGGTTAAGATCGCCAATAAGATATGCGCCAGGGACGGCTACGGCGCGATTATCACGGGGGAGAGCGTTGCGCAGGTGGCGAGTCAGACTCTTTCCGCGCTGTACTGCACCAACGCCGCGGCGGAGTATCCCGTTTTCCGACCCGTTATCGGAATGGACAAGATAGAGATAACCGAGATATCCCGCAGAATAGGCACTTACGAAACATCGATATTGCCCTATGAGGACTGCTGCACGGTGTTCTCGCCAAAACACCCGCGTACAAAGCCGCGCTATGAGGATATCCTTGCGGCGGAGCAGAGCTTCGATTTCACAGCCCTTGTGGAGGAGGCTGTGGAGAAAACCGAGGTAAAGCGTTTTAAATACGGAGAGGAAACGGTCTTGCTGAATTGATATGAACGATTACGAGCTTACGCTTAAAAATATCTCCGCGCTTGCGGTGGAAATAATCGGTATCTGCGCCGAAAACGGTTTGAAGATATCGGCGGCGGAGAGCTGCACGGGCGGAATGATATCCGCGGCGCTGACCTCGGTTTCGGGCAGCTCGGCTGTCATAGAGCTGGGCGTGTGCGCCTATTCAAACCGCGTAAAGCAGGAGCTTCTGAAAGTGTCGGGGGACACCCTGAGGGTCTGCACCGAATACAGTGTGCGCTGTGCGGAGGAAATGGCGCGGGGAGTCATGCGGCTCGCGGGCGCGGATTTCGGGATATCCACATCGGGTATCGCGGGACCTTCGGGCGCTACCGAAAGCGACCCGGTGGGGACGGTCTATATCGGCTGCGCCGACATCGGCGGATCTTTTGCCGCGAGGCATATTTTTGAGCAGAAATGCGGTGAGGGATATTCCGCGCGGGACTATATCCGCGCCGCCTCCGCGGAAAAGGCGCTTGAAATATTGATGAAAAAAATCGGGGAACTTCTCGGACAATAATCTGACCGCTTAAAAGAGTATCAGTCGCATATTGTTGCCGAATTTAAATTAAAGAAAGGGGAAAACAGACCATGCCTTACTTAGAACCCGAAAAACCAAAGAAAAAGAAAAAATCCGCTTCGTCAAGGGATATTGCCCTTGACAAGCTGGATTTCTATACTCCGCCCAAGACCAAGGGCAAAAAGGAGGACAAGATAAAGGGACGTCCCAAAAACGCGTTTGTGCGCTTCGCGGAGGCGGCGTTCCCGCAGAAGAGCGACGGCGCGATGGAAAAGACGCGCAAGATAATACTTATATTCGCGATAGCGATTTTTGCGGGTACCCTTATTTTCCTGATAAATCAGCTTGTGGGTATACAAGAGGGTGGAAATCTCAACCATGAGATAGCCAACATAGCAGGTTCGCCCCCCGCCACGATAGATATCGATATGAGCTATCAGCCTTTCAGCACTTTCGGAATGTCGGTTGAGGTTCTGGACGAAACCGAGGAGATAGACGTAACGCCGCTTGTAAATACGCCTTTAAGCATAGATTTCGACGCGCTTAAAGAGGTGAACTCCGACACAAAGGCGTGGATAAAGATAACGGGTACTCCGCTGAACAACGTAATTGTCGGCACGGATAACGATTCGTATTACATCGACCATGATTTTTACGGAAACGAGTCTATTTCGGGCACGATATTCTCATCGCGCAGGAACAAGTGGGACGGGACGGACGAGAATATCATACTTTACGGGCATAATATGATAAGCGGCGAGTTTTTCGGTTACCTCGGTCATTATGTTCCGAAGGACACCAGCAAGGAGCCGTGCGCTTTCTATAAGGTACACCCCACGTTGATGATAGCAACTCCCGACGGCGGCAGCCAGACCTATAAGATATTTGCGGGAATGCTGGCGAACACGCAGGAGCAGTACGGTGAGGTGTTCAACTACACGACCAAAACGAAATTCCGCGACAAGGACGATTTCAATAATTATGTTCTGGAAATCATGGACAGAAGCTGGTTCTTCACCGACGTAGACCTTACCTACGGAGATCAGCTCGTTACGCTGTCCACATGCCTGTGGCCGCTCGGAAAGGATGTCGACACGCGCTGGGTGCTTTTCGCGAGAAAGGTAAGACCGGGGGAGAGCGAATATGTGGACGTTTCCAAGGCGGAGCGAAACTATTACGCGAAATTGTTTGACTACTATTATAACGTTATAGGCACTCAGTGGTATGGAAGCACCTGGGACAGGTCTAAGCTGCTGAGCTACTAAATTCCGAGCGGCACAAGGTCGGGAGAGCAAAGGCGGTGAAAGCCAAAAGCTGCGATCCGCCCGCGAATTAAGGGGACATACGGTTCAGAGCCGCAAAACTCCACAGCATCTGAATTTCAAAAATGTCACATTTGCCGAACGGCAAATGCTGACCGGTTCTCGCTAAGCACGCGCAGTGGAGCGAAGCGGAACGGAGTGTGATTGGCGAGAATTTTGAAATTCTTTTTAAATAATCAGCTTCAGGTCAACATAACTTAAAAGCATCACAGCCCCGATCAACTAAGAAAAGGGCGGCAAGGGGAACACACAGAAAGGACGGGGAAAATATGGCTAATTTTGTAGAAAAAGAAAATTTATTTGTCCGTATTGCAAAATATCTTTTCCCGCAAAAGGGCGATAGCATTACGGAGATATTGCGGAAGATAATCTTTATGGGCGCGGGGACGGTGCTTATTGTTTCGGTGGTTATCCTGCTTATTACCGCGGGAAATAAGGTTTCCGACACGTCGGACAACAATTCGCTGTCGGATATCTATCACGGCGCGGTGAGCGGAAACACGGCGGTTAATATTGACACCACCAAGCGCGAGGAGCTTAAAAAGGAATACCCCGAAGTGCTGGAGGAGTTTCTGCCGCTGCTTGAGATAAACAAGGACGTTGTAGGTTGGATAACCGTTGAGAACGGCGAGAAAAAGCTGCTTGATTACGTGGTAATGCAGACAGATAACAACGATTATTATCTTGACCACAATTACAAGGGCGAGGAGAGCATTTCGGGCGCGATATTCGCCGACTATCATGACGAGATAACAGCGGAAAGCCAGCCCGCGAATATCGTGCTTTACGGGCACAATATGATGTCGGGAGAATATTTCGCGCAGCTTACACGATTTAATAATTACCACCCGGCGGGCTACGGGCTGGATTATATCAGAAGCTATCCCACCATCACTTTCAGTACGCTTTATAAGAAGTCCACCTACAAGATATTTGGCGGAGTTCTTATAAACACCCGTAAGGAAGAGGGCGCCCCTGTTTTCAACTATATCAGATACCGCAATTTTGATACCAAGGCTGATTTTGACGATTACTGCGCCAAAATTCTTGACCGCAGTACGTTTATAAATCCCGATGCAAATCTGAAATACGGCGATAATCTGCTTACATTGTCCACCTGCTCGCTGCAGTTTGACGCGGACAGGCAGATACGCTGGGTCATCTTCGCGAGAGAGGTTCGCGAGGGGGAAAGCCCCGAAGTTGACGTTGACAGAATCTACGCCAACCCCGACCCGCTGTACTTTGATTATTATTACGACCTCTACGGCGGCGAGTGGGGCGGAAGGAAGTGGCCCGCTGAGCTTATTCAGGGTTTTTCTTATTGATCGTTTAAGAGCCTGTTAAGTATCTCGAAGTATGCAGATTGCGCGGCAGATTTTGTGTATTTCGAGGTAATTTTTCGCAGAAATACTGTATGTATTTCAAGAAAAATTAACGAAGAAATACGCAAAATATGCAAGCAAGATGCATGCTGAGAGATACTAAACAGGCTATAAGGCAACACCGCACAAAGCTTGTGCGCAGATTGCGCCGTCAGATTGTATAAGCTCGGCGCCGGCGGGCTGACGCCCGCCAAGGAGAACTTGTGCAAGATAACGGAAAATATGCGGGCAGGATTCGTGCAAAGCGCGAAGCGCGGGCTTTGTGCGGTGTTGCCTTAAGGCTCTTTGAGGGCGCTTTGCCCCAAAGAGAGTTACATATTCCGCGGGAGCATAGGGCTTTGCGCGGGCGCTTGAGGCAAGAAAGGATTGGACATGGCTGAGATGGATATGGGAATAGCTCCCAAGAAAAAGAAAAAACGCAAAAAGAAAAAACAAAGCCTGTTTATGAGCGTTGTGACAGGACTTCTGCCATGGAAGGGCGATTCGGTCACGGAGATATTCAGAAAGATAATTTTCCTTGCCGCGCTGGTAATTCTGGTAGTGGCGGTGGTGGTTATCGCTATGAATTTCCTGCAGTACAACGAGCTTGAAAATAACGTCGCGGTCGATGAGAACGGCGACAAAACAGCCACAAACGCCTATCTGGTGGAGCTGAAAAACCAGACCCCCACCAACGAGCAGATAGAGCAGATGCCGGAGGGCTCGATAAACGAGAAGTACGCGGCGCTGTACGCGGCGAACAACGACTTTATCGGCTGGGTGAGCATAAACGGTACAAATGTGGATTATCCCGTTATGCAGACAGATGATAACGATTATTATCTTCACAGGGATTTTGACGGGAACTACGATTTCGCGGGCACTATCTTCACCGATTACGAGGGGCGCATAGGTCCCAACGAGATGCCCAACAATACCATTCTTTACGGGCACAATATGCTGTACAAGTACCAGTTTTCCGCGCTGTCCAACTATATAAACAATATCGAATTTCTCAAGATGTCTCCGATAGTGGATTTCAACACGCTGTACAAGGATAACAAATACAAGATATTCGCGGTAATGAAGCTGAATACCGCCAAGGAGCACGGAGACGTGTTCGACTATACGAGCCGCGTGTATTTCGGCAGCCAGTCGGAGTTTTACGATTTTATCTGCGAGGCAATGGACAGAAGCATTTACGAAACGGGCGTGGATATCGAGTACGGCGACGAGATACTCACCCTTTCCACCTGTGACGGTTCTATGGGCTTTGACGACGCGCGCATAGTGGTCATGGCGAGAAAGGTAAGGGATAACGAATCCCCCGAGGTGGACACCTCAAAGATCGTGCGCAAGACGAGCATTAAGTATTTTGAGGCGTACTACGACGTTTACGGAATGACATGGACGGGAAGAACCTGGGACGTATCGCTTGTAAAGGGACTTGAGGAGTACCTGCGCGAAAACGGTCTTTGGGAAGACCCCGCGTAAAATAATATGGAGTTTACATGAAGCATATTTCACTTATCAAAATTATTATAGCGCTTTGTATCTGCAACGTTTATGTGTTTACCTGCGGAGTGATGGGCGTTGTGGGTGACGGAAAAAGCGCGGTTGACAGCAGCGTTCTTGGCGCTGACGGTTCGGGAAACGGCATAACGGACGGAAGCTCCGAGCCGTCCGGCACGGGTGAAGCTCCGCCAAACGGTATGGGCACGGTGGATTTTATTGTTCCCGATACTGCTCAGACGGAAACCATGCACCTTAAGGAACTGCATTTCGCTTCTCCGGGTCTTGCGGAAAGCCCCGTGCAGAGCAGCTATACTCCCGAGGAGAGCACTCCGCCGATAGACACCTTTGAGGCGATATCTCCTGTGGAGGAGTCGCGGGAAGCAACCAATGAGATACATATTGTCGATACCTACGAGCCGGAGGATGAACCTCCCGCCACCACAGCGACAACTCCGGCGACTTCAACAACGCCGACAACGACCGCAACGTCTGCTGCCACCACAGCAACCACTCCGCAGACTACTCCCTCGACAACGCCTGAAACAACACCCGAAACAACGCCAACCACTCCAGCCACCCCAGCCACTCCCGCTTCCACACCGTCGACGTTTCCCACAGGCGGGATACCCGTCAACGATGACAAACCTATACCTGTTGACAGCGGAGATGATATTCCCGACTACACCGAACCCACGGAGATCATCCCGAACGCCGACGCGGCGAAGGAGATACTTTATGTTACCAATAGGGGCATGACGGTATCGGGCTCGGCAGTGGATATCGTATCCAGGGTCACGCAGAACGAGATGGGCTACACCTTCGCACCCGAAGCGATAAAGGCGCAGGCTGTGGCAGCGTACACCTATATAAAATACTGCAACGAATATGGAACCTATCCCAGTGTGCTGCTCAGCGAAACCGTGAACGACTCTGTGCGGGTGCTTACCGAATCGGTGATAGGGCAGGCGATATACTATGACGGGGATTATATCCAGGCGGTTTATTCCGCGTCATCAGCGGGTTATACCGCGTCCAGCGAGAACGTATGGGGCAACGCGTATCCGTATCTGACCAGCGTATTCTGTGAGCTTGACGCGAAATACGACCCGAACTACGGCCGCACCGTTACCTATTCTTCGGAGGAGATAAAGAACCGCATACAGAACGTTACGGGCATTTCGCTTTCGGGCGATCCCTCGGGCTGGATTTCCATAGACGGCTATTCCGACGGAAAGTATGTTGAGCAGATGAATATCGGCGGATATCACAGCTATACGGGCAGCAGCGGCAGAACCGTTAAGCTCTCGGGACGCGCTTTCAGAGAGAATATCATGGATTACGAGCTGCGCTCGGCGGCGTTTGACGTAAGCTATGACTCGTCAACGGATATGTTCACGTTCACCACCTACGGCTACGGTCACGGCGTGGGAATGAGCCAGAACGGCGCGAACAATCTCGCCTCGCAGTGGGGATATGACTACAAGCAGATACTTGAATTTTATTATACGGGAGCTACGGTAAAATAATATGTATGGTGCGTGGGAATGGTCTTTGAGGCGGCTGTTTTGAATGTTTTAATATTTGCTCTTTCGGCAAGTTCCGGTATAATATTACCAAAACTTACTGTTAATGATTAACGAAGCACTTGTTCTAATAGCCGCTCAATGCTTGTATTGCAACAAGTTTTTCCGAGTACTGCGCAAAGCTCCTTGACGTACATAAAGTACGCCTGCGTCGCTTTTACTTGTTCCCGAAAAATTTGCTTTGCAATCCAGGCATTTCGGGCTATGATAACAGGTTCTAAAATTGCTAATGTTACAAAAGGTCAAAAGTACAGTTTGCATATTGAAGCTCGGCAGATAGGTTTTAAAGACTTCGTATCAGATTGATCACAGGTAGGTAAAAATATGACAGACAGAGAAATCATTCAACATATTGATGACGGGGCGAATTATTATGTCGGCTTATTCGGGGAAGCTGTACATATGGAAAAGGTTGACAAAGAATTTTATTCTTATGTAAAACCCAAAGCGGGGGAACAAGGTATATCTTTTATCTATAATGTTCGCATTAACGATCTTCCCGCGGAACAAATGAAAATGGTCATTGATGAAATGAAATCAATGAATATGCCGATCTGGCTGAGTTTGCTTGCGTCTGATGAAGCAGTATTTTTATTTTCCGGAAAAACTGCACATGAAAAACCGGAGCCAAGTGAAGATGATGAAGTTTATATGGCGATGCTTTCAGAGGAAAAATTAGAATTCCATGAAAATAATCATAAAATTATCAGGGTGCATACAGCGGAAGAATTTGCGCTGTGGGCACGAATGGTAAATGATATTTTTACAGGCGGGGTATCTGATATACATCCCGTGAATCATTTTATCTGGTGTGAAAAAATGGGAGTGAAATGTTATATTCTGTATCATGACAACAATCCTGTTTCCGTAGCTGCCGTTATGGATAATAATAGCGCGGCTTCTCTTGAATTTGTCGGTACGATTCCCGAAATGCGTAAAAAAGGATTTGCAAAAGCAGTATGCGAAAAAGCCGTTTGCGATGCTTTTGCCGATGGCGCAACAATAATCACAATTCGTGCGGTTAACAGAGCCGTGGCAAATTTGTATCAATCAATAGGCTTCAAAGCATATTGATCTTATGAGAGAATTTCAATTTTGTGCATAAAAACTGATATAAAATATGTTAATAATTACAAATGGGCAGAACCAACTTTTCGGGTTCTGCCCATATCTGCCAAGTGATGCCGTATCACTATTTTGCCGAGGTTTTGCACTTCTCTGTAAACTTAGGCAAGAGCTTTTTCATCAGCAAATATATGGTATAGCCGACGAGTGTGCCCAAGACATTGCAGATAACGTCGTCCGTGATTCCCTGACGTCCGATGAATGCCTGTAAAAATTCTATCAGAAATGTGCACCCAAAACCAAAAAGAACGGTTTTCCACAGGTTAGCCCTTTTCCACAAAAGCGGCAGGAGAAAGCCGAGTGGGACATAAAGAACGATGTTGACCGAAAAGTCCCAAAATGTGGACAGCCACACATAGCGGTTTTGTCCCAGAATCTGTCCGTCAAGCCACAAATTCGCCAACAGTTTGGGCGCAAGTTCCCAACGCTGAAACTTTGTATAAAAGTAAAAATCATGGTCAAACGGGTAATGCCAAAGCTTATACCAAAAGGCTGTTGGGGACAGCGTGCAACATATCAACTACGCTATATAGCAAACGAAAATTAACCTTATTATTTCATTTAAAAGTGATTGCTTTCGTACTTCTGCAAAGTTATCGGTGTATTTCCTCTTATGCTGTGCTCTGTGGATAAACCAATAGATCAAAGCCGCGGCAATAACCACAGGTAACGCTTGAACGGGGTCGTCGTTTAGAAGTCGTTGAAAAACCATTGAAAAGCCTTTCCTAAGAAGTAAAACATATCATAAGGTGAAGTCAATCGGAAATACAAATTGTTCCCAAAATCGTATTATGATAATCTGTGTTGGTGTTTTCGCTATTCCTCCATTGCTTCGGTCTCGTCAAGATCGGGGTGAGGTTCATGCGGTGCTAAGTCCGTTCTGTCCTCGCCGCGGTAGAGCAGCTTAAGCAGCACGGGGGAAGCTATCGAGGAGCAGATAATCAGCAGGATAACCGAGGTAAAGTACTGCGAGGAGATCATTCCCACTGCAAGCCCCTTTTGAGCCACTATCAGTGCGACCTCGCCGCGCGTCATCATTCCCACACCTACCTTAAGTGAGTCCTTGCCGCTGAATTTCCACAGCCGCGCGACCAGTCCGCAGCCAATTACCTTGGCTATCAGCGCTACTGCCACAAACGCAAGCGAGTACCACAGCAGATCTAAGGTGAACCCGTCAAAGGTGGTTTTCAAGCCGATGCTGGCGAAAAATACGGGTCCGAAAAGCAGATAGGAGCTTATATCCATCTTGCCCTCGATATATTCCGCGTCGCGCAGATTGCAGAGGATTATTCCCGCCACATAAGCGCCTGTAATATCCGCTATACCGAAGAATTTCTCCGCGCAGTAAGCCATTGCGAAGCACAGCACCAAACCGAATATGGGGATACGGCGTTGATGATAGAAGCGTTTGTCCAGCACCTTGAAAAGCAGGTACACCAGGAATCCCACCACAATGCTGAAGCCGATGAACAAAAGGGTTTTTATTACCACGTCCAGCGGCTTTGCGTCAGCGTCCTTGAAGCCTATTACAAATGTAAGTACAATGATACCTATCACGTCGTCGATTATGGCGGAACTCAGAATTATCGTTCCAACCCTGCCTTTAAGGTGTCCAAGCTCACGCAGCGCCTGTACGGTAATGCTTACCGAAGTGGCAGTCATGATAGTTCCGACAAATATGCCGCTGAAAAACTTCTCCGAGCCTATCGGAGCAAATCCGTAGAACAGCGAATATAAAAGATAACCGAAAATCAGCGGTACGAAAACGCCCGCGCTCGCAATGGTAAGCGCCACGGGACCGGTTTTCACAAGGTCGCGCATATTTGTTTCAAGCCCCGCGGAAAACATAAGAAGAACCACGCCTACTTCCGCCATTGTTAAAATGAATTCGGACTGATTTACTATTCCCAGAACGCTCGGGCCTATCAGAAGCCCCGCGACTATCTGCCCCACGACCTGCGGCGCTTTAAGCTTTTTTGCAAGAAGCCCCAACAGCTTTGCCGCTATAAGAATTATTGCAAGGTCTTTAAAACATTCAAAGGATTCCATAAATTCTCACACCTTTCTTTTTTCTTTAAATATTATATACCTATTGGGTTTGTAATTCAATGCCAAATCTTCACAATAAAACACGAAAAAGGAAGATTATTTTGGTGCATTTAGAGGAAAAATAAATTCGGACAGCCAATATATAAGGTTGAAATAGGGCGGATTATTTAAAAAATTTCAAAATTCCCGCAATCACGCGCCGTTCGCTTTGCTCACTCCGCGCGATTGCGGGAATCGGTCAGATTTTGCGAAGCAAATTATGGCACAGCCTGTATATAAAGGTTGATATAGGGCGGATTATTTAAAAAATTTCAAAATTCCCGCAATCATGCGCCGTTCGCTTTGCTCACTCCGCGCGATTGCGGGAACCGGTCAGAATTTGCAAAGCAAATTCTGACACTTTTTGAAATTTCATGCGCCGACATTGCGTGGCGTATAAGCTTTTTCTGCGGGCGAAAATATCGAGCAGACCAAGGCACTGAAAGCAGAAATCGACTGATCGCCCACGCATGAATTTTCCGCAATCCGATTTGAAAGCGCAGCCCGCAAAGCGGGCGGAGCTTTTAAATCGAGGATAGCGGAGTTTTCGGCAAAGACGAAAACGCAGCGGTGCGGAAAATTTTTTTTAAATAAGGAGATTTATATGGAGCAAATAACAGGGAATATGTCAGAAAAACGCATATTGGCAAGTGTGACTGACGGGAATGTGATAGCGGTCGGGGAGCTTCTTGACGGGGTGTATTCAAAGAAGCTTTCGGGAGATGGCTACGCGGTGCTGCCGTCAAAGAAGCTGAGGATTTTCGACGGCGGTGATATTGAATTATCCGCGCCCGCGGACGGGGTGGTGACGGAGATAGAGGACGGACGGCTGACCATGCGCACAGGCGATGGGATAAGTGTGTGCGTGGTCATGGGAGAGGTGGCTGAGTTGTTTACCGACGTTGGCGGAAAGCTTGCGGCAGGTGAGCATTTCTGCACGCTGCCGCCGAAAAAATATCTCAGGAGGTCGCTTTACAGCGGAGCGATACCCGTGCTGTTTCCCGAACCGCAGCGGGTAACGGAGCTGCATATTTTGTCGGGATATCACCGCAGCGGGGAGAAAGCGGCGCAGTACAAGGCTATTTATGATGTGTGAGCGCGGACGGTTAAGGAAATGCCGCACAAAACTTGTGCACAGATTGCGCCGTCATATTTTTGGCAGATTGTACAAGCTCAATGCCGGCAGGTTGATTCCCGCCAAGGAGAACTTGTGCAAGATGACGGAAAATATGCAAGCAATAAGCGTGCAAAGCGAGAAGCGCGGGATTTGTGCGGTGTTACCCTGAGTCCCCGAAAATTACCATAACGGAAAAAGAATTTTTGCAATGCGTATCTGAAACAATATACACAACAGATTTATCTGAAATCCAAATAAAGAAGGAGAATGAACCTTGAATATATCAAATCAGGAATACGGCGAGCTTGCCAAGAGAATGTCACCGCCGTCGGCGATGTACAAGACCCTGCCGCTGGCTTTCGTGATAGGCGGAGGAATATGTGTGCTGGGAGAAGCGCTGCTTAATCTCTACGGAATGCTGGGATTGAGTCAGGACGACGCGGGCGCGCTCACATCAATGTCGCTGATTTTTTTAAGCGCTCTTTTCACGGGGCTTAAGCTGTACGACAGGATAGCCCAGCACGCGGGCGCGGGTACTCTTGTGCCTATAACGGGCTTTGCGAACTCGGTGGTATCTCCCGCGCTGGACTTCAAATCAGAGGGCTATGTGCTGGGTCTGGGAGCAAAAATGTTTGTTATAGCGGGTCCCGTAATAGTATACGGAATTTCCGCGTCGATAATATACGGAGTAATTTATTATATAACGACGCTGTTTTAAGGAGGGATTAGAATGCCGATTTGCAGAGGGAAAACCTTTAAATACGAAAAAGCCTCGATATTGTCCTACGCGGCGGTGGTCGGTAAGACAGAAAACGACGGACCCTACGGCGGAGAGTTTGACGAGGTATTGGAGGACAATAAGGACAGCGCGGAAACATGGGAGCAGGCGGAGGCTCTGTTACAGTCCAAAGCGCTCAAGCACGCCATGGGAAAGGCGGAGCTTAAGCCCGATGATATGGATCTTGTGGTAGCGGGAGATCTGCTAAACCAGTGTACGGGGTCAAGCTACGGTCTGAAGGGATATTATATACCTTTTCTCGGTATATACGGAGCATGTTCCACCTTTGCCGAGGGACTCCTTCTTGCGGGAGCTATGGTGAACGGAGGGTATGTGAGTAATGCCGCCGCTGTCACTTCATCGCATTTTTCCTCAGCGGAGCGTCAGTTCCGCTTTCCGCTGAATTATGGCGGGGTACGCACGCCCACCGCACAGTGGACGGCTACTGCGGCGGGAGCGGCAATAGTGGTTCCCGAATCCAAGCCGCCCTATATACGCGCGGCAACGGTGGGAAAAATACAGGATATGGGCATAACCGACCTTAACAATATGGGAGCGGCAATGGCGGGAGCGGCTTACGACACGATAAGCCGTCACTTTACGCATATGGGCACACACCCCGAAAGCTACGACCTGATAATCACGGGTGACCTGGGGCAGGTAGGCAGCGATATATTGAGCGACCTGTTCAGGCGCGACGGCGTGTCGATAGATAAATATCACAAGGATTGCGGTCTTATGCTGTACGACAGGGAAAAACAGGACGTTCACGCGGGCGGCTCTGGCTGCGGGTGCAGCGCTTCTATGATGTGTGCGCATTTTCTCAAGCGCGTTGAGTGCGGTGATCTGAAGCGGATACTGTACTGTGCCACGGGAGCGCTTATGTCGCCGACGATGGTGCAGCAGGGCGGAACTATCCCGGGCATTTGTCACGCGGTGGAGATAACCGCGCAATAAGGGGGTAAAGATAATGGATATGTTTATGGAATACTTGTGGGCGTTCCTGGTGGGCGGAGCACTGTGCCTGATAGGACAGCTCCTGATTGACCTCACGAAGCTAACTCCCGCGAGAATACTGACTTCGTATGTTGTGGCGGGAGTGATACTGGGCGCTCTGGGTCTTTATGAGCCGCTGGTTAATCTTGCGGGCGGCGGAGCAACCGTACCGCTGACAGGATTCGGATATTTGTTGTCAAAAGGAGTACGCGAGGCGGTTGATCAAAACGGGCTTTTGGGAGCGTTTATGGGCGGATTTACCTCCGCGGCGGTCGGGATATCGGCAGCGATATTCTTTGGTCTGCTTGCGGCACTGGCGTTCAAGAGCGGAAGCAAAATAAACGAAACATGATAAATAATATTTTCGCTTTTAAGATATAAGATATGCTGACAAAAAGCCTATTGACAGCGCAATGTTGTCGCATGAAATTTCAAAAGGCCGCGCATTTGCCGAATGGCAAATGCGCGCGGTTTCAGGCAGGTATGCGGAGTGCTGCGCAGCGGCATGCAGTCTGTAGAAAAAGCCTATTTGCCGCGCAATGTCGGCGCATGAAATTTCAAAAAGTCGTGCGTTTGCGAACGCAAACGCG
>CAJULF010000008.1:63198-84148 GCA_910587135.1 uncultured Oscillospiraceae bacterium | reverse complement strand
TTCAAGCCTTTTTTAGGCTTTTTTTATTTTCCGCATTCTACCTGTCAAATAACACCAACGGTCGGTTCTGCCACTCGTTGACCTCGGGTAGGATTTTGTCGGTTATTCGCGAGATAAGACCCTGCGAGATCTCGGTTCCGTAGATATCCTTTAACGTGTCCTCAATGTCGCGCTGCGACATACCTTTAGCATACATCGCCTTGATTCTTTGTTCGATCTCGTCGGTTATTGTCTGTCGCTTTTCGATGACTTTCGGCTCAAATTCGCTGTTCCTGTCGCGCGGTATTGCTATTTCGCACTCACCGTAGTCGCTGCTGATCGTCTTTTTCCCGTAGCCGTTTCGACTGTTTTCACTATTGTTCCCTTTAACGGAGTTCTTCTCATAACCTAAGTGAGCATCCATTTCGGCTTCAAGCATCTGTTCGATCGTTCCGGCAAACAGCTTTTTCAGCTTCGCCTGAATGTCTCCCGTCGTATAGCATTCTGCCATCAGCAGACTTGCCAATTCCATTTCTCTTTCGTCCATTCCGTGTGTTCTTTTCATTTTATAATACCTCACTTTCCTGTGGGGTATTATTGCCATTTACACGGTTTGATATTCAGACTCGTTTTTGCCATGAATCTCAAAAAATATGCCCTCCACAAGTGGCATTTTTGTTTCTTTTGCTGTCACTTTTCTGTCGCCTCTTAATTTTTAACCCCTCTTTCTTCGAGATAGTGGGGTT
Organism: uncultured Oscillospiraceae bacterium; assembly: GCA_910587135.1. Classification (GTDB taxonomy): domain Bacteria; phylum Bacillota; class Clostridia; order Oscillospirales; family Ruminococcaceae; genus CAG-115. The sequence continues at coordinate 83,423 of CAJULF010000008.1, read as the reverse complement.
TCTATACAGACTGAACCGCCTCAAAAAACGAGGCGGTATAAATCATCTTAAAGTAGTATAACCCATAAGGTAATTGTCAACTTCCTTAGCCGCTTCCCTGCCCTCTCTGATTGCCCAGACGACCAAGGATTGCCCGCGGTGCATATCTCCGGCGGTAAACACCTTCTCAATATTGGTGCGGTAAACATCGGGGGAAGCCGTTGCCACATTGGAGCGCGGAGTTATCTCGACCCCGAATGCGTCGGTGATATAGGATTCCGTACCCAGGAATCCAGCCGCTATCAGCACCAGATCGGCGGGAATGACCTTCTCACTGCCTGAAACCTGCTCCATATTCATTCTGCCAGTCTTTTCATCGCGAACCTGCTCCAAGCGTACCGTTTCAATGGCGCGTACATGACCGCTGTCGTCAGTAAGGAACTGCTTGACGGTCGTTTGATATACCCTCGGATCGCTGCCGAAAACCGCTATAGCCTCCTCCTGACCGTAATCGGTTTTGCAGACACGAGGATACTCGGGCCATGGATTATTCTCGGCGCGCTCGTCGGGAAGCTTCGGCATCATCTCAAGCTGAACGACAGACTTGCAGCCGTGGCGGATAGCCGTTCCCACACAGTCGTTTCCCGTATCTCCTCCGCCTATTACAACAACATTTTTGTATTTGGCGCTGATGTAATATCCGTCGGAAAGGTTGGAGCTTAAAAGACTCCTTGTCGTGGATTTCAGAAAATCCACCGCGAAATATATTCCCTGCGCTTCCCTTCCCGGAACTTTTATATCTCTGGGAGTTCCCGAACCGCAGCACAGAATTATCGCGTCATATTGATCCTTAAGTTCCTCGGCAGTGATATCCCTGCCCACATTCACGCCTGTGCGGAATTCGACCCCCTCGTCCTTCATAAGCTGAACGCGCCTTTCAACGATTGATTTCTCCAACTTCATATTGGGTATCCCGTACATCAACAGACCGCCCGCTCTGTCCTCGCGCTCAAATACCGTTACATGATGACCGCGGCGATTCAGCCGCTGCGCCGCCGCAAGTCCCGCGGGACCCGAGCCTACCACTGCTACCCTCTTGTCCGTGCGTACCGACGGAACTTTCGGCTTAATCAGACCGTTGGCAAAGGCATGTTCTATTATGGAATACTCATTCTCCTTTACGGTAACCGGATCACCGTTCAGTCCGCAGGTACACGCTTTCTCGCACAGCGCGGGGCATACTCTTGACGTAAACTCGGGAAAGCTGTTTGTGAGAAGCAGGCGTTCCAACGCTCCGCTCATGTTTTCGTTATAAATAAGATCGTTCCATTCAGGACAGAGATTATTGAGCGGGCAGCCCGCCGCCATGCCCTCGATAGGCTTTCCGTACTGGCAAAATGGAACTCCGCAGTCCATACAGCGCGCCGCCTGAGTTCTGCGCTCCTCCTCTGGAAGCGGTGTGTGGAACTCGCGATAGGTCTTAATCCGTTGGAGCGGTGACAGTCCCTCATTCTCATTGCGGCTGTATTCGATAAATCCTGTTGACTTTCCCATTTTATGCGCCCTCCCTTGTGTTTTCGGCAAACGCGGATATTCTCGCCTGCTCCTCGCTCTGACCTTCCGCCTTGAATTTCTTAATGCTGTTCATCATCCTTGCGTAATCGTGCGGAATGATTTTCTTGAATTTCGGCAGATATTCCTCGAAATTATCAAGTATTTCCCTGCCGCGTGACGAACCGGTAGCATCGGTGTGCTCTTCAATAAGCGCTTTCAGTTCCTCTTTGTCCTCCTGCTCGGTGATCTTGCTGAAGCCAACAAGCGCTTTATTCAGCTTTGTGTAAAGGTCGAACTCCTCGTCCAGCACATAAGCGACTCCGCCGCTCATGCCCGCGGCGAAATTCTGCCCCGTTTTGCCAAGGATAACAGCCGTGCCGCCCGTCATATACTCGCACCCGTGCTCGCCTACACCCTCAACGACCACCGTCGCGCCCGAATTTCTTACACAGAAGCGTTCTCCCGCTAATCCCGCGATAAACGCCTTGCCGCTCGTCGCTCCGAAAAGGGCAACGTTTCCGATAATGATATTTTCCTCCGATTTATAGCGCGCTTCCTTTGGTGCGTAAACTATCAGCTTTCCACCCGACAGACCCTTTCCGAAATAATCGTTTCCGTCACCCTCAAGCTCAATCGTAAGACCCTTGGGGATAAACGCGCCGAAGCTCTGTCCGCCTGCGCCCCTGCATTTTATGGTATAGGTATCCTCGTCAAGCGTATTGTGGTATTTTCTTGTGATCTCCGCGCCGAAAAGCGTTCCGAGTGAGCGGTTGAGATTGTTTACGTTAAGTTCCATCGTCTTGGGCTGCCCCGCTTCAAGAGCCTCTTTCATTTCGGGAATAATCACTCTCTCGTCAATGGTTTCTTCCAGCTTGAAATCGTAGCGTTCCTCCTCGGAGAAATGCGCCGCGCTGCCCGCGTACGGGTTTTCCAGTATAGCCGACATATCTATCTTAGCCGCCTTGTGACCCTCGGGGTATTCCCGCTTTGTCAGCAGATCGGAGCGCCCAATAAGCTCGTCTACAGTTCTTATGCCCAGCTTAGCCATATATTCCCGCATTTCCATAGCGATAAACCTCATGAAGTTTATCACATACTCGGGCTTTCCCTTAAAGCACTTTCTCAGTTCGGGATTCTGCGTGGCAACACCAACGGGACAGGTATCAAGATTGCATACCCGCATCATCACACAGCCCATCGTTACCAGCGGAGCGGTGGCAAAGCCGTACTCCTCCGCGCCCAGCATTGCCGCGATAACCACATCGCGCCCCGTCATCATCTTTCCGTCGGTTTCAATTACGACCTTAGAGCGCAGCCCGTTCATAATAAGTGTTCTGTGCGTTTCAGCCAGACCCAGCTCCCACGGCAGACCCGCGTTGTGAATGGAGCTGCTCGGTGCCGCTCCCGTGCCGCCGTCATAACCCGAAATAAGCACGACCCCCGCACCCGCCTTAGCCACGCCCGCGGCGATAGTGCCCACACCCGCTTCCGAAACCAGTTTAACGGATATTCGCGCGTTCTTGTTGGCGTTTTTCAGATCGTAAATAAGCTGCGCAAGATCCTCTATCGAATAGATATCGTGATGGGGAGGGGGCGAAATAAGCGCCACACCGGGGGTAGAGTGCCTTGTCTTGGCTATCCACGGGTATACCTTTTTCGCGGGAAGGTGTCCTCCCTCGCCCGGCTTCGCGCCCTGCGCCATTTTGATCTGTATCTCCTTTGCGGAGGTGAGATACTTAGAGGTAACGCCGAAGCGCCCCGAAGCCACCTGCTTTATTGCGGAGCATTTATCCTCTGCTTCACCCGCGGTAACTATTCTTTCGAGGTCCTCTCCGCCCTCTCCGCTGTTGGACTTTCCGCCGATACGGTTCATGGCTGTTGCCATGCACTCATGAGCCTCCTGCGAAATAGAGCCGTAGGACATAGCGCCTGTCTTGAAGCGGCGCATAATGCTCTCAACACTCTCCACCTCGTCTATGGATATCGCCTTATCCGTGTATTTAAAATCGAGAGTGCTTCTCAAAGTAAGATTTTTGGTTTCATCGTCCAGTGCAGCGGTGTATTTCTTGAACAGCCCGTAATCATCCCTGCGTGTTGCCTGCTGCAAAAGGTGGATAGTCAGCGGGTTGTACATATGTTCCTCGCCGCCGCTTCTCGATTTATGAGTGCCTATGCTCTCCACCGCGTCGTTCACGGTGAGGTCGCGGGGGTCGAATGCCGCGTCGTGCAGCGATATCACGCGGTTTTCGATATCTTCCAGATCAATACCTCCGACGCGGCTGACCACGTTCGGGAAATACTCGTCGCAGACGCTTCTGCTTACGCCCAGCGCCTCGAATATCTCCGAGCCCTGATAGGACTGTATAGTGGAAATACCCATCTTGGATGCGATCTTAACGATACCGTCCACGATAGCCTTTATATAAGCGCTCTCCGCTTCCGTGTATTCCTTGTCAAGCGAACGCTCCGCCACCAGCTTGTGCAGCGTGTCAAGCGCAAGATAAGGATTTACCGCGCCCGCACCGAAGCCCAGCAGCGCCGCGAAGTGGTGTACCTCCGTTGGCTCGGCTGTTTCAACGATAATGGACATTGCGGTGCTCATTCTTGTTTTTACAAGATAGCTTTCCAGCGCCGAAACCGCGAGCAAAGACGGAATAGCCAGCCTGCTCTTGTCCACTCCCCTGTCGGAAAGAATAAGTATCGAAGCGCCCTCGGAATGAGCTTTGTCCGCCTGCTTATACAGATTCTCTATGGCTTCTTTCAGCGTGACCGTTCCCTTGTCGTACAGCATGGATATTTCCGCGGTTTTAAGCCCGTCTATCTTGGCGGAGCGTATTTTCAGCAAATCAAAATTGGTAAGCACGGGATTCTTTATCTGCAATACCAGACAATTCCTCTCGTCTTCCTCAAGAATATTTCCCGAAGCACCCAGATAAACCGAGGTATCCGTGATCACGGATTCCCTTACCGCGTCTATCGGCGGATTGGTGACCTGCGCGAACATCTGCTTGAAGTAATCGAACAGCGGCGGATTTTTCTGAGAAAGCGGCGGTATGGGGGTATCCGTGCCCATTGCCATAGTCGGCTCTCCCCCGTTCAGCGCCATGGGTATCATAACGTTTCTTATTGATTCGTAGGTGTAGCCGAAGGCTCTCTGAAGCCGCTGAAGCTCCTCCCCTTTAATGCGCACCGGTTTTTTGTTTGGCTTGGCATACTCGCTCAGCGGGTGGAGATTATGATCCAGCCACTCACCATAAGGCTGCCGTTTGCTGTAATAATTCTTTATGGTATCATCGCCGATCAGTTCCCCGCGCTGTGTATCTACCAACAGCAGCTTGCCCGGGTGCAGCCTTTCCTTGCAGACTATGCATTCCTCCGGAATATCCAGCGCTCCGACCTCCGAAGAGAGAACAAGATACCTGTTCCCCTGCTCCTCAGTTATATAGTAGCGAGAGGGGCGCAGACCGTTGCGGTCAAGGATTGCCCCCAAACGGTCGCCGTCGGTAAATATAATTGAAGCGGGACCGTCCCACGGTTCCATCATTGTGGCGTAATACTGATAAAACGCCCGCTTCTCGCGGCTCATTGTGGATTGGTGCTGCCACGGCTCGGGAATCAGCGTGATTATTGCCAGCGGAAGGTCTACGCCCGCCATTGTCAGAAACTCAAGCGTGTTGTCCAGCCGTGCGGAATCCGAACCGGTCACATCAAGTATCGGCACGATATCCTTCATTCTGTCACCGATAAGCGGACTTCTGAGGATATGCTCCCGTGAAAGCATTTTGTCCACGTTGCCTGTAATGGTATTTATCTCACCGTTATGCACCATTATGCGGTTAGGGTGTGAGCGCTGCCAGCTGGGGTTTGTGTTGGTGCTGAAGCGCGAGTGAACTATCCCTATGGCGGATGTATACTCGCCGCCCGCAAGGTCCTTGTAAAATCTGCGGAGCTGTCCGACAAGGAACATTCCCTTATATACTATGGTACGGCAGGAGCAGGAACACACATATGTGTCCTTGTTCCGCTTCTCAAAAACCATTCTCGCGATATACAATCTTCTGTCAAAATCTATTCCTGCGGAGCAATCATCGGGCCTTCCGATAAAAGCCTGCATGATGGTAGGCATGCTTTCCAGCGCCTTTGAGCCGAGAACATCGGGGTCGGTCGGAACCCCGCGCCAGCCGAGAAACTCCAGCTTCTCATCCTCCAGTACCTTCTCGAAGGAAGCCATCGCGCGGTCTGCCTTTTCCTTACTCTGCGGGAAAAAGAACATCGCAATGCCGTATTCCCTGCTGTCGCCGACCTTAATGCCGCATTTTTCGGTTTCCTTTTTAAAAAAATCATGAGATATCTGCAGTAAGATTCCCACACCGTCGCCGGTTTTGCCCTCCGCGTCCTTACCCGCTCTGTGCTCCAGTGTTTCCACGATTTTTAGCGCGTTGTCGACAACCTTGACGTCGGCTCTGCCGCCGATATTGACGACAGCTCCGATACCGCAGTTTTCGTGCTCGAACCGCGGGTCGTACAGACCGTCTTTTTCAAATGGCTCCTGAACTCTGTAATTATCCATAAGTATATCCCTTTCCCTTCCTCATACCGTTATGTACACGGTATCGGTATATGAAATATTTTATCACATATATTTCATATTGTCAATAGCTTTTTGCAAGTTTTATTTTAAAAAATTGCAAATTTTATATATTTTTTTAAAAATCCGCTTTTTTCCATTCATTATATGCATATTTACCAAAGGCAAAAAACAAACTTTCTGGCACATTTGCAAGAGCATACAGCACACCGCGCACAAATACAATAATATTATTAAATTACGGTTGATATTGCTATTTTACCCGTAAAATGATATAATTATAAATAATGTATTGAAGAACTTATGCCGTAATGAGTTCCCCCATCAGACCCGAAGAAAGAAGCAATATATAAAGGCGCTCCCCAAAAACGGGAGCGCCCAGACTGTATATAAAGGTTGACCAAAGGCGAATTATTTAAAAAATTTCAAAATTTCCGTTAGTCATACTCCGTTCCGCTTCGCTTCACTCCGCATGCCTAACGGAAACCGCGCGTTTGCGTTCGCAAACGCACGACTTTTTGAAATTTAATGCGCCGACATTGCGTGGCAAATAGGCTTTTTCTACAGACTGAGCGCTCCCCAAAAACGGGAGCGCCCTATTTTACGTTTTACAGCAAAAGTCCCTCGGGAAATGCCGCGATAACCTCTCCGCTGTCATCCACCTCGAAGCAATCCAGCGTTATGCCTTTATGCAAGTATGGCATAAAGAATGTTTCGGTTTCTCCGTTATCATACTGAACAGCTCTCTCCGCTGTTCCAAAGCATTTGAACTTGTGAGCGAACATTGTGGGAGATATACCAAAACTTTCAAGCTCCTCCTCGTTAATTACCGCCACAAGGTGATAACCCGACCTTGAGCCTCTCTCTATAATAAGTGAAAGATCACGCAGTGCCTGCTGACCTGTTTCGCCAAGTGTCGTCATTTCGGATATCAGATCGCCGATACCGAAAATCACAACAAACCTGTTATCGGATTTGTTTTCGGCGAGCGCGTGCGCAATGCTGCTTATCCGCCCGCAAACCTTTTCCGTTCCCTCGCTTATGATCTCCGCGTCCGAGGGAGTATTTTCGCTCAGATAACCGTACAGAGCATTCCTTTCGGCAGTGAAAACCTCAAACGGTATGTCCTGCATGGTCAGCGACGAAGTTATTGACAGCAGCACGAGAGCCGCATAGGCTCTGTCCTCCGCGGAAGCGGAAACAAGAATATTCTGCGCAAATCCCGTATACAAGGTCGCGGTCGATATCTCGCAAAGGTCAAAAGGCTCGCCCATAAACAGCGGCATATCGCCCACGGACTTCAGAGATATCATCTCCTCAAATTCCGCGCGGCGGCTTTCAAAAGAGCGGAAAATGCTTTTATCCGAAACAAGCGTTTTCTTATCAAGGTAAACCGTATTATCATCGGTAGCATAAATGTCCACAGGAGTAAGACTTTCCCATACCAAAGCGTTCTCATCGGCAATGCGCACGCTTACCTCCCGTTTTTCCGCCATTCTGATCTTTGCCGTGCTGCCCGCAGAGGTTATAATAACGCTGTTCTCGCCGCGACACTCCGGTTCGGAGCTATCCGCTATCACAAAGCGCACTCCGTAAGCTCTTCCCTTTTCGGCAATATCCGCAAGCCTTGCTGCTAATCCTCCATAAACATACTGACGGTCGATACCCGAAAATCCGTTGACCACAACAAGTATCTCGGGCATATAAATTTCCGCCGGCACTTCCGTAAAGTCCTCCCATCTGCCGCGGAACAGATTGGCTCTTTTTCTGACAACCTCGTCAAGCCTGTCCATTATTCCGAACGCCGTTCCCGAATTATCATCAAGTACAAGGTATCTTATGTGAGGCGGAGTATTTTCCGCGTATTTCAGCATCGCGGTCATGGTCATATCGATCAGCCACAGTTCCGTGTCGTCGGGGTGTACAAACGCGGCGATTCCGTCTATCAAATTTCGGAGAATCCTCCCGCGCTCTGCGGTTTTTGCGGTAATATAAACAGGACTGTCGCCAAAACTAAGCTCAAACGCTCCGTCCGCGCCAAAGGGTATCTTCATGCCGCGAACGCCCTTGACGTAAGCTTTGTCCGTTGCCTCCCGCTCCTCGGCAGGAAACTCGGTCACCTCAGCTTCACTCTCCGTGCTCTCTTCAAATTCCTTCGTTTCGGTGTCGGACTGCTCCTCCGCGGTATCCTCCGATTCAGCGGCTTCCTCTAATAAATCGACTTCCTCCGCCGCCTCATCTGCGTGATTTTCTTCCTTGGTGTCACTCAAAGCAGTAACAGTTTCCTCAGGAGCGGCTTCCGCGGGTTGCTCTTCTGTCCAAGCAGGCTTGGCAGACACCTCGACGGCAGCTTGCTCTACAGGTTTTACTTCGGCGATATGTGCTTCGGGCATATGTACCTCGGCAACAGGCTTCGGCTCAGCGGCTCTTCGCTGCTCAATATATGTGCGCCTTACCTCGTCGGGAATGCTCGCGGGCGCAGAGTACCACAATATGCCCTCGCGCGTGGATTCCAGATAAAATCCGCCGTTTCTGCTTCTGATAGTTGTCGCCACCGAACGAACCGCCTTTTCGGCTTCTCCACCGTCTACATCAGCCTTATGGGTCAGTACAACACATATTCCGCTGCTTTCGGCGTTCTCGCAAATTTTCTTTATCTTATCCGTCATATCCGCGTTGTAGCCCTCTGGAAAACTCCTGAAAACCATAACACGTCTTACACCCTTAATATTGGTAACGGAGGAAAGCCCGCACGTTATCGCGTTAAGACCCTCCTCGGCGGCAGCCCCGGACTCGGGCAGGGTCACAAAAGCGTTTGCGCCCTTGGAAAGTGCGCCTATATGCCCAAGACCCTCCGCGTTGTATTTTATCGGATCAAGGAAAAATATGCCGTCAAGATTGCCGCCCAAATACTTTACAGTATTAAGCAGAAATCGCTGAATACCGCCCATCATATAGGATTCGTTGCGCTCGTCAAAATCCACATAAAGCACACTGCCTTTATCGACAGGAATAGAAAACGGCGCGTTTATGGTCTTTGATGCAGAATTGAAAATGCCTTCCGTCGTAATGGACAGTTCCTGCTCCAGATCCTCGGGAACGGGAAGCCTTACTCTTCTCTGACCCAGACTGATCTCCCTTATTTCCGACAACTGCGCCATGCCCGAGCTGTTAAACGCGAAAGCGTCGTTTGAAAGGTTCTTAAGATAAACCTTGATCTCCTCAGACATTATAAACGACTTAAAAGAATCAAGATGCTTTGAGCGCTTTTCGTTCAGCTTGTCCATTGTGGAATCATACATCCTTTTCGCCTGAACCTTGCTTCCGTTGATAAGGCTGCGGACGCGCTCTATCTCCTGCTGGAACAGCAGCTTCTGCCCCGAAGCCTTGGTATAAAGCGTTTCGGCGTTGGGGTCGTTTCTGGAATCCAGCGCGATTTTCTGGCGCAGACTTTCCAGCGCGCCTTCCGAGGTCTCAAAGGGAGCGGTAGCCTCTTCAAGATCGGTAGCGTGTTCTCTGGCATATTGCATAAGGGAATCCATACCGCTTACTTTTTTCAGTATTTCCCCCGTTTTTTTATCAAGATCGGCGTCGCTGGAAATGCAATAATCCTCGTACTCTTTACGAGCCTCCGCGGATTCATCGGTTATTTTCTTGTGCTCTTCACCCAGAGCAAAAAATTTTTCCAGTACATCATTCACCAATTTTTCTGACATTTCCATTCTCCTTAAGTTCTTTAAAATACAAGACGTTAAGGAAATACGCGCGGGCTTGTGACATTCGCCGACAGTCACGCATACCTCTTATCAGCCCATATTGTAATTATACCAAAATAAAAGTAAAGTGTCAATAGAATTTATAACTTTTTCACAATTTTTTTTCATAGAAAGGTTTATATTATGTTAAAATTATGACATATGCGGCTTTTAAAACTAAAAAGCGCCGGAGATATATCCCGCTGAAGAATGTATATAAAGGTTGACCTAAGGCTAATTATTTAAAAAATTTCAAAATTTCCGGCAGGCATGCGAAGTGCTGCAAAGCAGCACGCAGCTTGTAGAAAAAGCCTATTTGCCGCGCAATGTCGGCGCATGAAATTTCAAAAAGCGTCATAATTTGCTGTGCAAATTATGACCGGTTTCCGCAAACGCGCGGAGTGAGCGCAGCGAACGGCGCGTGCTTGCGGAAATTTTGAAATTTTTTTAAATAATCCGCTTTAGGTCAACCTTTATATACAGTCTGAAATGCTGCAAAGCAGCACGGAGTATATCTGCCGGAAACCGTTCACATTTGCCATTCGGCAAATGTGAACTTTTTGAAATTTAATGCGCCGATATTGCCTTGTCAATAGGCTTTTTCAAAAAGCTGACCCACGGGAGACACAGACCTCGGTTTTTTATCACCGCCCCGATTTTACAACGGCTTTTTTTCTTTTGCGGATTGTCACCGCAATTATTATGATTATTGCCAGAACCGCAACCCCGCTACCCGCATAGATAAGCGGAAGAAAGTTGAAAGGTTTATCGGCAGTCGTGACCTCAAAATTCAGCAGATTTGTTCTGAATACAAGATAACGCCCGTCACGTTCGGAATCAACCCGTTCACCATTGACATATATGTCCTGATTTTCACCCTCGGTGTAATATCTTATAAGATGGCTTTCCGCGCCGTCATCAGGTACGGTCACCTGCCATGCGACGTCACGCCGCTCCGCGATAAGGCTCTCGCTGCCGTAGCTTCCCTCGACGATAAAAACGGGAAGCCCATCGTCGCGGCATACCTCGGAAGCGATAGCGGTAACAAGATTACTGTAAACCGCGTTGATTATCTTTCCGAAGCGCAGATCCTCACCGTCAAACTCCTCCCATTCCGCAAAGCTGCCGCTTCTGGCGGGAATATCGGGAATATCCGTATCCCTTACGCTGTCGCCATAGGAGTATTCAAGCGTGTCCACTATCTCACCGTCCGCCATGAAAATCAGCTTCATTATGCTGAATTCCCCGGGAACATCGGACAGTGTGAGCATTTTTTCATAAGGCACGGGAAAAGCTTTTCCGCGGTAGCTTACTCCATCCACCGCACCCATACCGTTTTCCACAAAGGCATTGGATGAAAGTTCACCGTTTCCCTGCCCCGCTATCGCTCCCGTAAACTCCCCGCTCTCGGTTATTTCAGCAAAGCTGCGGCAGCCTCGCATATCTTCAGCTCTGCCCGCTATACCTCCGACATAATCTCCGCCGCTTAGCCTGCACATGGCGCTGCTTGAAACTATCTTGGAAAGAGAATTGCCCGCAACTCCTCCCACGTATCCGCCCGAAGCGGAACTGACGTCGCCAAAGCCGCCGCAGCCGATAACGCAGCCCGTGGACATTTCGCCGACTATCCCGCCTACCGCGTTCTTTTTTGCGATGACTGTTCCGTAATTTGAGCAATCTCTTACAACAGTCCTCAGCATATACATGAAGTTCAGCGAGCGCTCGCCAATTGCCTCGGCGGTATCGCTTTCGGGGTCGAACGAATTGTCAACGCCCATTGTTCCGACAATGCCGCCAATGTTCAAATCGCCGTTTATCCCCCCGTAATTAAGGCAGGCGTGTATTTTTCCGTCCGCATAGCCCTGTTGGTCCGATTCGGAGATGTCCTCGGTATATTCCTCCGCGTCAATGGTCGTATCGCGAATTTCGTCTATAATCTCAAAAATGATTTCTTTTATTTTACGGCACTGCTCGTTTATCGCTCTTAAGTCCTCCGCGAATATATCGCCCATGCCCGATGCAGAGCCGTTAAGCTGCTCAAGCTCTTTGGTAAGGCTCTCCAAAGACGCGCTTAAGCTCTCGCGGGATTCTATAAATCCATCGTCCGCACCCACAAAAACTATATCGGGCTTATCGGCGAAAAAGTCAATAATATCCCCGACCTCATCCACAGCATCGCCCAGGCGGTTCGAAGCATCTCTCATGCTCACGCTTGCGTCGGAAGCGCAGTATGCCGCCGCGACTGCGTCCGCCGCCGCATCGTCCAAGTCCTCCCAAGCGCTCTTAACCATATCGACAGCCCGCTTTGCGTAGTCGCCCGAGCTTGTCATACTGTCGGAAGCGCTTTTCAGATAGTCTATAACCGCGTAAAGCTCGTCAATATCCGTATCGGGGAAAGTAGCTCCGCTGCCGGTAATACGATCGATATATTCAACGTCGTCCATTATGTCGCGTGATATGGAGGATATCTGCCGCTTGAAGCGCTCTATGGCACGGCTGTTTATCATGTCGGAAACGCCTTCGGAAAGCTCTGACATCGCATTTGCCATGTCAGACAGGTCGTTGAAAACCGCCGTCGTCGCCTCCACCGCCTCTTTCAAAGTGCCGTCCTTCAGCATTTCCTTTATCTCATCGAGATATTTTTGATAATCGTCGCCGAAAATACCCCCCACACTGTCTGGGTCATCGGGAATTTCCGTAATATCCGAAAGCCTGTCGCTTATATTTTTAAGTGCCTCGCTCAATCTGTCAAGATCGTCGGAAAGCCTTGTTGAAGCCGACGAAATCGCCTCGAGAGCGTCTTTTATCTTATCCGCCGCCGCTTCCGTTTCCGCGGAATTTATAAATCCGTCCAGACTTGACAGCAGCTCCGCGGTATTTTTGCTGATGGAGTCAACCGCGAATTTAAGCGCCGAAATATCGTCCTCCAAAGCGTTAATAGCGTCCTCCATTTTTCTCGGGTCGCCCAATCCGTTCCTTAAAGACTCCAGTGCACTGCCGACAGCCTCCGAAGCCCTCTGAAGCTCCGTTATCATACCGCTGATATCATCAAGCGAGTCAAAGATTATCGCTGTCCCCTCGTCCAGTTCTCCAAGGCTTTCCGCAAGAAGTTCCCCCGCCTGGCTCAGCTCGTCGAAACCGTCAGCAAGCATATCCGCGGAATCCGAAACAGAATCCGCCACGGGTGAAAGCATATCTATCAGATCCGAAACCCGCGAGGAAAGCTCGTTCACCGAGTCAACGTCGGCATTTATTATCCGCTCAGCCTCGGTCATCATTGCGTCGCTTTTGCCGCGGATATTGTCCAGTGAACTGTTTATGCCGCTGAAGTTACCCGAGATAACGTCGCCGCGGCTTTCCATATCATCAATAGTCTTGTCTATAAGGGAATTAAGCTCGTCAAGACTGTCGCTCAGCTCGTCGGCGCGGCTTTGCGAATAGGATATCATAAGGTGCGGCTCCGCCTGCCCGACAATGCCGCCGATATCCTTCCTGCCGTTGACCGTGCCGTAGTTCTCACAGCCGCTTATATAGCCCTCCTGCCTACCCACTATGCCGCCGATATTATAGCCGACGTGCGGGTAGCCTATCGCGCCGAGATTTTTGCAGTTCTGCACCGAGCCGTCGGAATAGCCCGCTATGCCGCCCGCGTCGGTAACGTCCGAAAAGCTCTCGGTACTGTAAAGGTCGTTCACGCTGAGGTCGCTAAGTTCAAGCGATTCGTCGTCCGCCAAGGTGTTTACCGAGCACCCATTCTCACTGGTGCGGATATAGCCGCGATTCTCACCGACTATCCCTCCCGCGAAATGTTCAGCCTGTATGCGCCCCGACGAGGAGCAGCCCGATATCATTCCCTCACTTTCATTGACCCCCGCTATGCCGCCGCACCGCTCGTTTCCCAATATAACACCCGTAAAAGAGCAGTTTACAATGCGACCGCGGTTTACTCCCGCCACTCCGCCGCATTTTTCGGCAGTGCCCGAAGGGGTCAGCCTTCCGCTTACATTAAGATTTTTTACCGTTCCGCTTTTTTCTATATAGCGGATCAGTCCCGCCACAGATATGTCCTCCGAAACGCTAAGCCCCGAAATAGTGTGACCGTTCCCATCAAACGTACCGCCGAAGCTGGGTACGGGCTTGATACCCGTTCCCATAAGATTTATATCGCTTTTCAGCACAAACACCTTTCCCACGGAATAGCTGTCAAGAGTACAGTTTTTCGCGAACTCCGCAAATTCCTCCGCGGTGCTTATACTAATGGTATCCGCCGCGTTTTCCTGCCGAACCGCGGTCTGCGCATAGACGGGAACACTGACAAACATCGGCTCGGAAAGCAGCATAAGAGCAGCCAGAACAGCCGCCGTTCTCCTATTCATTTGCGTTCACCTCCGTTTGCTCCGCCGTTTCCAGCACTTCAATATTTTTGCTTTCTATTTTCGCGTCGATATCGCCTACAATAATTCCGTTTACCACCGCGTCGATACGTCCGTTGACATAACCTCTTACAAGTCCCGTTACCGCTATGCCGCTGCCGCTCATCTGCGTGCGCTCGCGCTTCTTTATGGTAAACGAGGTGCGCTCTATTATCGTATCGCCCAGAAGAAGTATCTGCGGCAGCACTCCCATAACCAGAATAATGGATATGATAGTTCCCCGTCCCAGACAAACGCCGATAGAGGATATCGTTCCGTCGGTGGAAAGCTGTCCTATAAGTATACCCGCCGCCGCAAGGATAGTTCCCGATGTGATAATTGTCGGGAAAGCCTGATTAAGCGTTTCGGTGATAGCTTTTTTGATGGGCATTTCCTGCTTAAGCTCCATATAGCGGCTGGAAATAACAATAGCGTAATCTATATTTGCGCCCATCTGAATAGAGTTTACAATAAGATAGCTCAGGAAGAACAGCGGATTATCCTCAAAAGTCGGGAAAGAGAAATTCATCCATATAGAGCCTTGGATAACCGCTATCAGCAGCACCGGAAGTCCCGCGCTCTTGAAAGTAAACAGCAGTATAATTATAACGAACAGCGCCGACAGTATGCTTATGGTCAGATTGTCGTTTACAAATGATGTAGAAAGGTCGTAGTCGCTGGTGGAGTTACCCACGAGATAGACATCCTCGGGATAGAGCTTTTCCGCCTCCTCATGGATAGTGCTGAGGAATTTGAAGGTTTCCTCACCCTCCTCGGGTAGATTCAGATAAACCAGAATACGGCTGTATTCCTCCGTTTTAAGCTGAAGAAGCGCATCGTTTAAAGTTTCGTGCAGCTCCTCAAGAGTGTCCATCAGGTCGTCGTCAAGGGTTACATAGCCCTTGTCAACCTCTTCATAAGCGAACATGAACATATCTATCAGCGGCACGCCGTATTGAGAAAGCCCGTTTACAACGTCGCCGTAGTCCTCGTCGTTTATGGCATAAGCCGCATACAACACCTGTGCCACCTCGTAATCGAGGTCTACAAGCTCAGAGAATTGCCTTGGAGTGAGCTTATCCGTCAGCACATAGCCGTCCATTGCCTCAATATTGGCAAGCCCCATGCAGGATTCCACCTCGGGGTAGCTCTCCAGCCGCCTTATCAGTCTGCCCTCGTTCTCATAGCTGCCCGAGGGGACTATCAGAGCGGCAAGGTTGGTCGTGCCGAAATTATCCTTGATTTTCTGCACCGCTATCTGCGATTCGCTTTGGCGCGGCGTTTCAAGGTCGGAAGTTCCGTAGCAATACGGGCAATTATTTGCGAATATCGCCGCAAAAACCGTAACCGCAACAAAGACGGGCGGAATAACATATTTTGTCGCAAACGCGAATTTTCCGACCGCTGAAATCGTCGGAACAAAATTTTTATGTACGGTTTTGTCGATAAGCTTGCTGAAAACCATGATAAGTCCCGGCATCAGCGTAAATACTGACAAAAGACTCAGCATTATCGCCTTGATAAGAACAACAGCAAGATCCGCACCGATACGGAACTGCATGAACGCCAGCGCAATAAGACCCGAAATAGTGGTGAGCGAGCTGGAGGATATCTCCGGAATAGCCTTGCTCAGCGCCAGAATACAAGCCTCCCGCGCTTCAAGATGTTCATGCTCCTCGGTATATCTGTGAATCAGTATAATGGCGTAATCTATCGCCAGCGCCAGCTGCAGCACTATGGTGACCGAATCGGAAATAAACGATATCGTCCCCACCATGAAATTTGTACCCATATTCAGCAGCGCCGCCGCGCCGAATGTCATTATCAGCACGGGTATCTCCGCGTAAGCCTTAGAGGTAAAGAACAGCACCACCAGAATAATTCCCGCCGCGATCAGCGTAACTACTCCCATTTCCTCCGCAAGCTGCGCAGAAGCATCATTGCCGACCTCGCTGGAAATGTAAACGTCGTAGCCCGAAAGCCCCGATTTGATTTTATCCATGGCGCTCTTGCTGATATCGTCGTCCGCTTCCCCCTCAAATGTCACAGAAAACATTGCGGAAGCGTTTTTATAGTGCTCCTCGGAATCGTCCAGCTCAACGCCGCTAACGCCGCGTATATTTTCTATCAGTTCCTTAAGCTCCTCCGCCTTTTCGTAGGTTATGTTCGACACCATTACCGACGCCGAGCCGTATGTGACAAACTCGTCGTTCATCAGCGTCAGTCCCCTGCGGGTCTCGGTGGTTTCGGGAAGATACTGCGTGATATCGTCCTCAACGCTCACCCAGTTTCGGGAAAACACACTGAAAATAAGCGCGAAAATAAACAGCAGGAAAAACAAATTTCTTTTGTCAACAATAAACGCAGCTATTTTATACATCGCCGTTTCGGTTTCCGCGTTGTTCACCACAGATTTCTTGGACAAGGGAATGCCCCCTTTCGTATATTTATATCACTATGATACAATCAAAAGGGAGATTTTTCAATGTTTATTTCGTATAAAAAGAATATTGATCGAGATAACTTTTTTGTTAGCTTTTTTTATTTCACAAATAAGCTCCAAAGATAATAGACTACAATCTATTATCTGTTGTTGAATTAGATATCAAAACTAATGTGTATTCATCATTATAACAGTCATAGAGGTAAATAATTTAAATATTTTAGGTGTTTTTAACAATTTCTTTGGCGCATTTAATTTTTTACTTAAAATTGAGACTAAAAAAATGATTTTGTTAATTTCAGTTGTTGATATAAATTATTATTTTCTAAAATCTTAATAAAAACCTACCGCGTCCATAATGGACGCAGCAGCCTGTAGAAAAAACCTATTGACAACATAATGTCAGCGCATTAAATTTCAAAAAGCGCACATTTGTCATTTGGCAAATGTGCACGCAGCTTGTAGAAAAAGCTTATAAGCCACGCAATGTCGGCGAATGAAATTTCAAAAAGTACACATTTGCCGAATGGCAAATGTGTACGGTTTCCGTTAGGCATGCGGAGTGAAGCGTAGCGTAACGGAGTATGACTAACGGAAATTTTGAAATTTTTTCAAATAATCCAATTTAGGTCAACCTTTATATACAATCTGAACCGCGCCCATAAAGGACGCGGTAAAAATTATTCCTCAACAAAAAGCTGAACCCAATAAGCGACGTAGCTGCCTTCGCTATACACAAATCCCACTCCAAGCTTTTCAAAGCAGGGCTTAAGGATATTTGCGCGGTGTCCGTCGGAGCTCATCCAAGCCTTCACTACATCTTCGGGATTAGAGTAACCCGCGGCGGCGTTCTCCCCCGCCGTACTGTAGCTTATTCCGTACTCCTTGAATATAGAAAAGCAGCTTTCCCCATTGGGACGGGTATGTCCGAAAAGCTCGACCTGCTCCTCAGCGCGTTCTCTTGCCGCCTTAGAAAGCTCACTGTCCAGCACCAGCGGAGAAAGTCCCTCATTAGCACGCTCAACGTTCACCAGTCTGAGCACCTCATTTATGTAATCCTCGGCGGGAGCGGGTTCGTCAATCGCCGCCGCAACCGTAGCAATCGTGGTTTCGGATTTTTTGGTACTTGCCGATGTTTCGGGAGCGGTCGCGGGATTTGCAGCATTGGCTGACGGAGCGTGAGTTGAGTTTTGTGTTTTTGCGGTTGAGGGGGTTTCAAAGGTTGACGGGGCATACGGAGCAGCGGTAGCCGCTGTCGCAGGGGTGGAGATTTTTGAGGAAGCCGTAGACGGCGCGGCTGGTGGTGTCTGCGATTCAGGAGTGGTTACAGGCGTTGTTGACGGTGCGGGCGTCGAAGAGGTCACATGAGATGCTGTCGGGGGTTCGGAAGCTGACGTGATGGCGGCGGTTGTTTCGGTAATTGACGGCGTTTCCGGTAAGGGAGTTGATACAGCGGGGGATTCTGACGTTTCTTCGGGAACAAAGCCACTGAAAAAAAACTGGAACTCAACACTCTCCGTTTTAGGGGATTCCGACGTTTCTTCGGGAACAAAACCACTGAAAAAATACTGGAACTCAACACTCTCCGTTTTATCGGAATATGTACCTTCCGAAACGAACACGCCGTAATACTCCGACTGTGCCGCGCACCCTGTCAGCGCAATCGCGCACGCCGCAGCAGCTATAAGAAAAACTCTTTTAAATTTCATGATCCACCTCCGCAGTATCTGCCCAAAGTCCTTACTTTGATTATATAATATTTTAAAGTGTATGTCAATAGAAATTTATTCCTCAATCACTTTTTCTTATATAAATAACTATGATCGCATCTGTTTCTTGTGCAATTTCACAAGCAAAAGCATAAGCGCGGCTGTCTTAAACCGCGCTTATTTCAATTCTCCAAATATCCGCTGTCAAGCTTTGAATATGTGCTTGGACCAACGATAATGGGAAATCTTCCCGTGCGCTCGATGGTCTGACCGTTCAGCATTCCGATATGCAGAGAAATATGGCGGAACTGCATAAGCGCAAGCTCCAGCCGCGTGTAACGGCAATTTTCGGGACACAAATCCAATTCCTCTCGGTAAGCCCGTCAAGGTACTTCTTTGTTTTTTGGCGGACTGTCTGCAAATAGTCCAGAAGCTGCTCGTCGGAAAATTCAACGGAGCAGGGGTTGTCGGGATTATCCATTCCGTCCTCATGAAAAGGAGGCTCTTCAAAAACAAAGGGATTAAAGAACCACTTATCCGCGGAATGAATGGCATGATAGACATATCTCCACGCGGAAGCGCCGCATACAAGCGCGTTTCTGTCATAGGTATGTATAGCGGTTTCAAGATTTACAAAATTAACGTCCGTCTGCCGCTTAAGCATTTCGCAAACGCTCATCAGGCCATGCCTCCCTTATCCGCAGTCCCATGTATACAACACGCGCGTGAAATCCCGTTTCGCCAGATCTTCGGAGCTTATGAAGAAATTACCCACGCCGCTGTCGCCCCACATAATTTCGTCCTCAAATTTACCGCCCTCTGGTATCTCGCTGTCAAGCTGGAAAAGCAGTATGTCGCATTTCGCATAGTCGTCATTGTAACAACGCGGATCCTCCTGCATGAAAAACGGAAAGCCGCCCATACAAGTGCCCAATTGGCACCGCACCTCGTGTACAGCGTCATAGAGCGGTCTGTCGACCTGGACTGCTCCCTGTTCGCCCCTCATGCCGTACATACCGACGATATTCCCGCCGAAAAGCTCGTTGTATGCTTCCGCGATAACGATATCAAAGCGAAAATCGGCGGTGGTTACGGGAACATTACGAACCTCACCTGCCGTCAGCAGGAATTCCCCCTTAAACGGGAAATAGTCCTCCTCGCAGTCAAAGTCCGGCATATCCGCCTGCGATATCAGCTTTGAGGTATCCTCAGTGATATTCTCGTGATATATCACGCGGAAAGCGTTCTGATTGAAATAATTGTCGAAATCTATCCCGATAACATCGTCATCGTCACTGCCCGTGAAAAACTGCAAAATTCCCTTTTCGGGAAACCCCTCCAGCCGCGGCAGCTTCTCAAAATTAAGCTGAGCAAGCAGCCTTAGCGGTTTTCCCGCAGAGCTTCCCTCCAATACCTTGGGGTACTCCATGTCCTTGGGGAGATAGGGCACGCCGCCAAGCTTGCTGTCGAATACAGAAATATTTTCCGCGCGAACCGGCTTTAACAGCACCTGCGGCTTGGGAGGGCATTTCTCATCAACCCGCTTTAAAAGCAGAGTCAGCTTGTCCAGCGTTTCTTTGCTGAACTCCTTCTTGCTCTTTTCCATCGCCTGAGCGATCTCTTCCTCAACGTTATGTACCATTAAATTCTCCTTATTTAAATTTGAATTTCCCGCACCGCCGCAAACGACACTTCCTGTCGTTTGCGCTATCTCGCTGTTAAAGCTACACTGCGCTTACGCTCCGTTACGCTTTCACAGCGGATTGCGGGAAATTCCTGCGTGGG
>CAJULF010000008.1:0-63098 GCA_910587135.1 uncultured Oscillospiraceae bacterium | reverse complement strand
CTTGACGGCTGCTTTCAGCGCCTTTGTCCGCTCAATTATTTTGTGATACGGATTTACTTTGTTCCGAAAAGTCTGTCGCCGCATTTTAATTTGAATTTCCCGCACCGCCGCAAATGACACTTCCTGTCGTTTGCGCTATCTCGCTGTAAAAGCTGCATTGCGTTTACGCTCCGTTATGCTTTCACAGCGGATTGCGGGAAATTCCTGCGTGGGCGGTCACTTGACGGCTGCTTTCAGCGCCTTTGTCCGCTCAATTATTTTGTGATACGGATTTTACTTTGTTCCGAAAAGTCTGCCACCGCATTTCAATTTAAATTCCCCGCGCCGCCGCAAATGACACTTCCTGTCGTTTGCGCTATCTCGCTGTTAAAGCTGCATTGCGCTTACGCTCCGTTACGCTTTCACAGCGGATTGCGGGAAATTCCTGCGTGGGCGGTCACTTGACGGCTGCTTTCAGCGCCTTTGTCCGCTCAATTATTTTGTGATACGGATTTACTTTGTTCCGAAAAGTCTGTCGCCGCCGTCGCCGATACCGGGAATAATATACAAATCTTCATTAAGACCCTCGTCCACAGCCCCGCAGACAATATCAACGTCGGGGTGAGCGTCCTGAAGCGCCTTAACGCCCTCCGGACAAGTGAGTACGCACATGAATTTTACGGATTTAGCGCCCGCTTTCTTCACAATATCTACCGCCTTGACCGCCGAAACTCCTGTTGCAAGCATTAGGTCGAGAATTATGACCTCGCGGTTGGCGATATCGAACGGCAGCTTGCAGTAATACTCCGCCGCGGAATTGCTGTTAGCCTTATCGCGGTAAATTCCCACATGACCCACCTTAGCCGCGGGCACAAGAGCCAGAGCGCCGTCTACCATGCCAAGCCCCGCCCTCATTATCGGAACAAAAGCCACCTTTCTCCCGCTGATGACCTTTGCGGAAGCCAGAGCCAGCGGTGTTTCGATCTGCACCTCTTTAAGCGGCAGATCACGGGTAGCCTCATAGCAGATAAACATTGAAATTTCCGAAACAAGCTCCCTGAATTCCTTTGAGCCTGTGTTCTTGTCGCGCAGCAGCGAGATTTTGTGCTGAACCAGCGGGTGGTCGCAGATGTGCAGATTGCTCATAGATATTTTTCCTCCAGTGCCTTAATTTTCTCAACGCGCCGCGCGTGTCTGCCGCCCTCGAATTCCGTTTCAAGGAAAACGTCGGTAATTTCGCAGGCAAGTCCTGCTCCTATCACCCTGCCGCCCATGCAAAGCACGTTCGCGTCGTTATGTAGCCTTGTATATTTTGCGGAATACCAGTCGCCGCAAAGCGCCGCGCGTATTCCTTTTATTTTATTTGCGGACATGGAAATGCCGACTCCCGTACCGCAGATAAGTATCGCCCTGTCGCATTCGCCGCCCGTTAACTTAAGGCAGACCGTTTCGGCAATATCGGGGTAGTCCACCGTTTCGCCGCCGCAGCCGCAGTCGACATATTCCAGCCCCTTTTCCTCCAAGTGCCTGATTATCTCACCTTTTAAATCATATCCCGCCCTGTCAGAGCCTATTGCTATCATAATATCTTACCGCTCCCGCAAGAGAGCGCTACTCCTTTCGAGTTATTAAAGTGCGCCGCATATAAAATTGCGCGATCAGCGCCGTCTGCGCTCGATTCCCGCCGCGGCGTAATACGCCCGCTTATCGTCATACATCAATCCGTCCGCTTCGGAAAGCAGCATATTTATATTTTCCCTGCCGTCCTGCCGCCATACAACTCCTATCGCCATAATGGCGTCGTTTTCGCGCATATCCGTCCGCAGACGCTCTACCCTGCCGCGAAGCTCCTCCTCGCTTATCTTCGGGCAGATAGCCAGAAACTCATCGCCGCCTATCCTGAACAGCGCGTAATCCTCAAAAAACCTTTTAAGGCAGCTGCATGCCCGAAGCAGAAGCTTATCTCCCGCCTCATGACCGTCACGGTCATTTACTCTCTTAAGCCCGGTAACATCGCAGTATACTATTCCCAGACTGTCCTCGTGGTTTATCTTTACTAAATAATCGTTCATTGCGTGACGATTGCCGATATCCGTAAGCTGGTCGCGGTAGCTCATCGCCTCCAGCCGCTTTAAAAGATTACGTCGGCGTAAAGTTGATACGAAAAAATGTCCCATTATCTGAAACATATCCGAAATCATTGCAAGAAATTCGCTCGGCGGATTGTCCACACCGTAAAAACCTATTGTCTTTTTGTCGTAAAACAGCGGATTTACCACCAGAGAGTGGATATTCTGCGGCTTAAGCACCTCATACATAAGTGGGTCTTCCTCGCGGATATCCTCTAAGTCCTCAATAATGATATCTTTGTTTTCCTTGAATTTCTGATACCACATCTTTACAACATCATACGGTATATCCTGTAAATTATCCTTTTCGGGAGTTACCCCGCTCGCCACCCACTCATATGTGTTGTCAAATGTTCCTCTCTCGTTTTCCTCAAAAATATACACACGCTCGCTGTTGAGAGATTTTCCGAAATACTCAAGTATGACCTGTATCGTCCTTTCGGGAGTAGGTTCCTGAAGCGCCAGCCGCATACCCTCGTTTATAACCGATTCAAGATTGGTATATTCGTTTATAAAACGGCTCTGACGCACCTGCGCGCTCATATCTATCGCTATCTCCATGCGGCAGCGCCGTCCGTTGTCAATTATAAGCGTATCCTTAAGTGAAAAGGTCTTACCGATATTCGGATTGAAGTACTGCCACTCCTTGAACTGACCCTCAGCCAGTTCTCCGTTTGTACATATGGCACAGGGAGAAGAGCAGCCCTGAAGCACCTCGTAACACTTTTTTCCCGCGTAATCCTCATAAGAGTTAAACCCGTATTCCTGCATTGTGCGTTTGTTCATGTAAATCAGCTCATGGCTGTCAATATCCGAAACATATACGATCTCGCTGAGATTTTCAAAAATCTCCCATACTTTACTCAACACATCACACTCCCCATAAAAATATTCATAAATAGATTATACAACTTTGAAACGCTCCTGTCAATATCAATAGCAATATCATTATTGAAAGGATATTGGCTATTCAGACCTCGCCCGATTTTTCACGGGTCAGCCTTTCGCGCTCCGCCTGGGGGAGTCTGAGGTAAGTCGGCATAAGCGCGGCGGGGTTTACGGTATCCTTGCCCGCGGCGGCAAGGCACACTCCGCTTCCCCGCTGATACCGCAAAGGATAAGGAGCAAGCTCATATCCGCGCTCCGTAAAATTATACATAAGCTCCGCGCCGTCACCCGCGAGGACTATATTGCCCTCAATGTCCGAAAGCTCTTTTGAAAGCTCCTCCGCGCGTATTGCCCTGTCCTCGCAAAGACGTGAAACAACACCGCCCTCCGTTTTGAACAGCGCGTTGTATACCTGCCCGCAGCGGGCGTCCATGCAGGCGCACACCACGCGGTCAAATCCAATGAAATTATACGCAATAGCTTCCAATGTCGACACGGCGATACAAGGCTTTTTCGCGCCCACAGCCATACCTTTTACCGCTGCAATTCCTATCCTCAAGCCCGTGAAAGACCCCGGACCTGCCGTGACCGCTATGCTGTCCAGATCAGCAAGTGTTACTCCCGCATTTTTCAGCATACTTTCCACCATCGGCAGCATTGTTTCGGAGTGGGTGTGACCGTTGTTCAGAAACTGCTCCGCGATTATTTTGCCGTCATACAGCGCACAGCCCGCGGTCACCGCGGAAGAATCTATTCCCAGTATCATGCCGCTCTCCTAATCCCCGAAAACTCCGCCCGTAATGGTGATTCTTCTTTCGTTTTCGGATATTTTTTCAATATTTATTTTTATGACCGCGCCGTTCGCGCCAAGTTCACTTTCCAGTCCCTCAATGTTTTCGCTCCATTCCGCCGCGATAATGCCGCCGCGGTCAAGATAATCGAAAAAACCCACCGAGTAAAGGTCGTCATAACCGCTTATGCGGTACAAATCGAAATGGAACAGCGGTATACGTCCGCCGTACTCGTGCACCAGAGCAAAGGTGGGGCTTGTCACCTCGTCGTCCACTTCAAGGTATCGAGCGACACCCTTTGTGAACGCGGTCTTTCCCGCGCCCATCTCGCCGCGGTACAGAATAACATCACCCGCTTTAAGGCTCTTCGCAAGCTCCGCGGCGGCGGCGAGGGTCTGCTCCTCGCTTTTCGTAACAAATTCTTTCATAGCCGCCCCATCAGAAAAGTCCCGTTATAACGCCCTTGTCGTCCACATCAATATTATTTGCGGCGGGGATTTTCGGCAGCCCGGGCATTGTCATGATATCTCCCGTGTATGCAACAACGAAGCCCGCTCCGCTGCTTGCCCTGATATCGCTGACCGTGATATTGAAGCCCTCGGGCTTGCCAAGCTTTGACGGGTCGTCGGACAGCGAGTACTGCGTTTTAGCCACGCATACGGGCACCTTGTCCAGCCCCAAGCCCTCTATCTCCTTAAGAGCCTTTTCCGCCTTTGCGGTGAATACTACGCCGTCGGCACGGTAAATCTCCCTTGCGATAATGTTAAGCTTTTCCTTTACGGAAAGCTCCGTATCGTAAAGAGGCTTAAAGTCGCTCTTTTCGTTCTCAGCGGTTTCGATTACCGCCTTTGCCAGGTCGAGCGCGCCCTCTCCGCCCTTCATGAACACATCGGAGAAAGCCGCCTTTACTCCCTTGCTTTCACAATATTCCTTAACGACCGCTATCTCCGCTTCGGTATCAGCCGCGAAGTGATTTATAGCCACCACAACGGGCACGCCGAATTTCTTCATATTTTCGATATGCACACCGAGGTTCACAATACCCTTTTTCAGCGCTTCCACGTTCTCCGCGCCCAGTTCCGCCTTGGGAATGCCGCCGTTGTATTTCAGCGCGCGTATCGTCGCCACAACTACCACGCAGTCGGGCTTAAGACCCGCAAAGCGGCATTTAATGTCAAAAAACTTTTCCGCGCCGAGATCGGAACCAAAGCCCGCTTCGGTAATGGTATAATCCGCCAGTTTCATGGAGAGCTTTGTGGCTCTCACGCTGTTGCAGCCGTGAGCGATATTCGCAAACGGGCCGCCGTGGATTATCGCGGGATTGTTTTCAAGAGTCTGCACAAGATTCGGATTTATCGCGTCCTTAAGCAGCGCGGTCATAGCCCCAACCGCTTTCAGATCGCGGGCAAACACGGGCTTGTTGTCAAGCGTATACGCCACCAGAACATTACCGAGCCGCTTTTTCAGGTCGGGCAGGTCTGCCGCCAGGCAGAGTATAGCCATAATCTCCGAAGCAACCGTTATCTGGAAATGATCCTCACGGGGGACGCCATCAATTTTGCCGCCCATTCCCACAACGCAGTTTCTCAGCGCGCGGTCGTTCATGTCAAGGCAGCGCTTAAACAGTATCCTCCGAGTGTCTATCCCAAGCTCGTTTCCCTGCTGGATATGATTGTCCAGCATTGCGCACAAAAGATTGTTCGCGGCGGTTATCGCATGCATATCTCCAGTAAAGTGGAGATTGATGTCCTCCATTGGAACGACCTGCGCGTAGCCGCCGCCTGCCGCACCGCCCTTGATTCCGAAAACCGGACCGAGCGAAGGCTCTCTCAGCGCAAGGCATGTACGCTTGCCGAGTTTGTTCATACCCTCCGCCAGACCTACCGATGTAGTAGTTTTGCCCTCGCCCGCGGGGGTAGGGTTGATGGCAGTGACAAGCACCAGTTTGCCGTCGGGATTTGCAGCCGCCCTGTCTATCAGCTTCTGCGACAGCTTAGCCTTGTAGTGCCCGTATGGCTCGATTTCCTCCTCCGCAATATTCAGCTTTGCGGCGATCTCCCTGATCTCCAGCATTTCAGCCTGCTGCGCTATTTCAATATCTGTCAGCATATTTTTTCCTCCCTTTATTTATCGCATATGTCCTTTATCCAACCCTACAATCCGCGGCAGCCGCGGATTGTAGGGCGTTCCGTCGCCAAAAACCAGATTAGCCCGCACTTGGTTTATCACGCAGTGCCGACCCATCTTCCAACCGCAGAACAGAGAGGCAACGCCATCCCCGTTCTTTACCTATAACGTGTTCGTTAAACAACAGGTCTTTCATTATCGCTCAACATATCCCTCCGCCCTATATCAGCTTTATCTGATCTATATCCGCGTCAGACATAACACCCGCCGAGGGGATAGTCTTTATACGATAGCTTTCCGCGTCCTTAAGCTCCGTGTTTTCCGCGAGGTACGCCCCGGCAAGCTCCGCCTTTGTAAGGCGCATTACCTGAACGCCCTGCGTGTCGCGCGCCGCCTTGGGAAGCACAAGCGCGGTGTTGAACATTATCACCTTTCCCGCGGAGGACTTCAGAATAAAGTCAGCTTCATCGCTTATGACAAACATTTCCACAAGCTCCGATAGGTCGGAATAAGCCCCCGACAGCTTCTTGCGCTTGGTCTTGGTTTCATAGGAGCTGAGCGGCACCTTCGCGCATTTTCCGTTCTTGAAGAACGCTATCAGAGTTTCCTTGTAGCTTTCGGTTACCGCCATGAAAACCGGTATCTCGCCCTCGTCCATTCCAAGCTTTGCGGGCAGATACTCTCCCATAACGCTCGCCTTCGTTTCGCCGAAATCCGAGCAGCGAGACTTGTATACCTGGTGCCGATTGGTAAAGAACAGAAGCTCCGAATTGCTGGATACTTCTCCCGACCAGACTATCTCGTCGTTCTCTTTCAGCTTCTGCTCGCTGCTCATTCTAAGGGATTTAGGGGTTATCTTCTTGAAATAACCCTCCCGTGTAAAGAATATGTTTACGGGATAGCTCTCCGGCGCTTCCTCCTCGATCTCCGTCATTTCCTGAACATCGTACAGGAACATTGTGCGGCGTGGCTGAGCATATTTTTTGATAATATCCTGAAGCTCACCTATAATAATCTTGTCGATTTTCTTGGAGTCGCCCAGAATGCTCTCCATTTCTTCTATCTCACGCGCAAGATTATCCGTTTCCTCGGTACGCTTAAGGATATATTCACGATTTATATGCCGCAGCTTTATCTCCGCAACATACTCCGCCTGCACCTCGTCGATGCCGAAGCCCACCATAAGGTTGGGAACGACCTCGCTCTCCTCCTCGGTTTCTCGGATAAGCTGAATAGCGTAGTCGATATCCAGCAGGATTTTTTTCAGACCGAGAAGCAGATGCAGCTTTTCTTTTTTCTTCTGCAAATCGAAATACACGCGGCGCTTTACACACTCGCGGCGGAAATCAGTCCACTCGTTAAGTATCTCGTAAACGCCCATTACCCGCGGAGTGCCCGCAATAAGCACATTGAAATTACAATTGAAATTATCCTGTAACGGCGTAAGCTTGAAAAGCTTCTGCATAAGCGCGTCGGGATCATAACCCTTTTTGAGGTCCAGCGCCAGCCGCAGGCCCGACAGGTCGGTTTCGTCGCGGACGTCGGATATCTCCTTTATCCTGCCCTCCTTGACCAGATCGACTATCTTGTCGATTATCGCCTCGACAGTTGTGCTGGGCGGTATCTGCGTGACCTCTATGCAGCGTGCCTCGCGGTCATAATTGTAGACCGATCTCACCTTTACCGCGCCCAGACCCGTCCGATAGATCTTCTCCATCTCTTTCTCGTCGTAAACAATATAGCCTCCGCCGGGAAAATCAGGACCTTTCAGGGTTGAAAGCGCGTTGTGCTCGGGATTTTTCATCAAGGCTATCGTCGTTTCGCATACCTCTGTCAGATTGAAAGAGCAGATATTGCTCGCCATGGATACCGCAAGCCCGAAATTGCTGTTTACCAGCACCGTGGGAAATCTGACGGGAAACAGCGCAGGTTCCAGCATGGAATTATCGTAATTCGGAACCATATCAACGGATTCCTTGTCGATATCCGCAAAAAGCTCCGCGCTTATCGGCTCAAGCTTTGCCTCGGTATAGCGCGAAGCCGCGGACACCATATCGCGGGAGTACGCCTTGCCGAAGTTCCCCTTGCTGTCAACATACGGGTGAAGCAGAGCCTCATTCCCGCGCGCAAGCCTTACCATTGTGTCGTATATCGCCGCGTCTCCATGAGGATTGAGCTTCATGGTCTGTCCAACTATATTCGCGGATTTTGTCCGCGCTCCGTTCAGCAGACCCATCTTATACATAGTGTAAAGCAGCTTTCGGTGGGATGGCTTGAAGCCGTCGATTTCAGGCAGCGCCCTCGAAACGATAACGCTCATCGCGTAGGGCATATAGTTTTCCTCAAGTGTGGTGACTATATCCGTTTCAACGACCTTTCCCGATCCCTCTATATATGCGCCGCTCTGCTTTTTCTCGGTCTTCTTTACTGTTTTTTTCTTCAATTATGTTATCTCCTTATTTCAAAGAAATTTTACGCGATCCGTCCGCGAAAACTCCGCTGCGCTCCGTTTCCACAGGATCTCGCATAAAATTTCATGCGTGGGCTGAGTGTTGCCGGACTACATAATATCGGCTGCGTCAAGATATTTGCTGCCGTTTTCCTTTATGAAATCCTTTCGCCCCTCAAGATTGTTACCGAGAAGTATATCAAACATCGTTTTTGTCTGCTCCGCGTCGGTAGGCGTCACTTTGATAAGACGGCGTGTATCGGGGTTCATCGTGGTAAGTGACATCATGTCGGGGTCATTTTCGCCAAGTCCTTTTGAGCGCTGAATATCGTACTTCTTCTCCCCTATCATACCGAGAATTTTCGTTTTCTCGGGCTCGGTATAGGCAAAATAGGTCTTATCCTTGGTGTTTATCTCGTAAAGCGGCGATTCCGCTATATATACATATCCCTTTTCTATAAGCGTCGGGCAAAGCTCCTGTATCATGGTGAGGATAAGCGTTCTTATCTGAAATCCGTCGTAGTCAGCATCGGTGCAGATAACCACCTTGTTCCAGCGCAGATTTTCAAGGTTGAATGAATTCAGATTCTTGTTAGCCTTGGATTTTACCTCCACGCCGCAGCCAAGCACCTTTATAAGGTTCGTGATTATCTCGCTCTTGAATATTTTCTCATGGCTTGCCTTAAGGCAGTTGAGTATCTTTCCCCTTACGGGGATTACCGCCTGGAATTCCGCGTCACGCGCCAGTTTGACCGACCCAAGCGCCGAATCTCCCTCCACTATATATACTTCGCGGCGGGAAACATCCTTGCTGCGGCAGTCCACAAACTTGTCTATGCGGTTGGTGAGGTCAATTTTCGCTGTGAGATTGGCAATTGAAGTGGAACGCACCTTCTCCGCGTTTTCACGTGAGCGCTTGTTGATGATTACACGCTCCGCGATCTTTACCGCCTCGTCGGGGTTCTCCAGGAAATACACCTCAAGCTGATGCTTTAGCCAATCTGTCATCGCTTCCTTGATAAAAGCGTTTGTGACCGCTTTTTTGGTTTGGTTGGCATAGCTTGCCTGTGTGGAAAAATTCGAGGAGATAAACACAAAACAGTCCGCGATATCGTCCCACTTGACAGACTTCTCGCCCTTGTTGTACTTGTTGTTGTTTTTAAGATAGGAATCTATCTGCGACAGAAAAGCCTTTTTCATCGCGTCCTCGGGACTTCCGCCATGCTCAAGCCAGCTTGAGTTGTGGTAGTGCTCGATGAACTGCACTTCCTTGCTGAATGTGAACGCGACGTTCATTTTCAGCTTGTATTCCTCCTTGTCCTCCCTGTCCTTACCCATTCTCTGGGTATTCCAGAACTGCGGAGTGGTAAGAGACTGCTCACCAACTACCTCGCGCAGATAATCGTTTATGCCCTCCGCATAGACAAAGGTTTTTTCCTCAAAGCCGTCCTCGCCCTCAACGCGCAGCAGGAATTCCACACCGTCGTTTACTATAGCCTGCCGTCGGAGCATATCCTCCAGATATTCAGTACCGATATCTATATCCGTGAATACCTCCAAGTCAGGCTTCCAGTGTATCTTGGTTCCCGTATATTCGCTGAATTTGGACTTTTTGAAGCCGCGCTCGTCATCGGTAACATTAAAGCCTTTTTCAAAGCGCAGAGAATATTTCCATGTGCCGTTGCAGCTCTCAACCTCCATATATTCCGAGGAAAACTGCGTGGCGCAAAGCCCCAGTCCGTTAAGCCCCAGCGCGTAGGTGTAATTCTCACCCGAATTGTTATCGTACTTTCCGCCCGCGTACAGTGTGCAGAACGCCAGTTCCCAGTTGTATTTATCCTCGCCCTTGTTGAAATCTATCGGGATACCGCGCCCCCTGTCCTCTACGGTAACGGAATGATCGGCGAAAAGCGTTATCACTATCTTCTTTCCATAGCCCTCGCGTGCCTCGTCAATGGAATTTGAGATGATCTCAAAAACCGAGTGGCGGCAGCCCTCCACACTGTCCGAACCGAATATTACCGCGGGACGAAGCCGCACCTGGTCGGGTCCCTTAAGCGCCTTTAAGTCATTGTACGATTCTTTATTTGCCATTTCCACACCTTTATATTTCCGCGGAAATATCCTCCGCGTCTGATTTATTTATACCCTCAGCCCGAAGACGTATCAGATAAAACGTCCTCAGCCACTCAGGCTCGTCGGCTATCCTGTCCGCAAGTCTTACAAGCCGCCGCTTTCCCACGCGCCTGTCCAGCACCGCGAACATTCTCACCAACGCATTTTCGCTGTCAAGGCTGTCCTCGACAGACTGATTGTCGAACTCCGCAAAAGCGGCGTAAAATTCCCGCTGGTCAAAGCAGCCGTCTTTCAAAATGTCGAGCTTGCTCTTTAGCCATACCTCTCTATGGGACATTTCGGGATTTTCATTGCGGATTTTTCTTTCCGCGTCATACCATGCCCACATCATATCGAAATAGTTGCTTTTAAGTATTTCCTCGCCGTCATAGCGCACCGCGGCTCTGCCCTCGTGGTCGGGGCATTTGCTGTACGAGGTCGCATAATATTGTATATGTCCGCGCAGGCTTTCGGCAAGATATTCATTCTCCAGCTTGCTGCGGATACCACTCCAAATCAACGGCAGTTACCCCGCTGACCCGCCGCGTACTTGCCGCAGTTTATATCCAGCACCGTCCTTATCGGCTGTATCAGGGAATTCTCGTACTGAGCGCGCCACTGGATATCCCGCGCTATTCTTCCGTTCCCGTTTATGCCGTCAATGGTCTCTCCGCTTTTAACGGGGAAATCGTTGTTGAACTGATAACTCGCGATATTGTAAACGTACTCCACCGCGTGATTCGGGTCGATATCATGAAAGTGAAGCTGGACGTCCGCCCCGCCGAACGCATAAAAGCCTATCGTATCCACTATCATATCGTCGCTGTTGTTTATCGTAAAAAACCGCGCATTGACCGCCAGTCTGATAAATCTTCCCGCAAGGTCATACTGCTTGCTGTGCTCAAAATCCTCGGGAGTAGTGAGCTTGCCGCTCGCAAATACATATATCGCCTCGCACGAGGGATAATTCCGCAAAGCCGCGTCTATCATATTCACGAAAAATTCCGCCTGCTCCTTATAATCCAGCGCCCCCGACAGCATACCGAAAACGTCCACGCAATACTTGAACCCGTCGATAGCCTCGCTGCCGTTCGGATAATCCCAGAACTGGCTGCGGTTGAGCTCATCGACTATATCCGGAGAAAACTCCCTCGGAGCGCCGATATTCGCCAGCACCGGCATTCCCTGCGGAGTGTCCTTGAAAACCGCCATGTACTTCGGCACAGCAAACATATTGATCTCTTTCTTGCCGCTGACGATCTCAACTGTTCCCACCAACTCCTCCAAAGCCGCCTTGATCGCGTCCGGCTCTGCCTTAGCGGGTTTTTCCCTAAACAGCAGGTTTGCAATAAGCATCTCCTGCTCAGGCGCTTTCTTACTTGTGTCCTGATCAAAAATCTTCTTGCTCATTTTTACCTCCAGACAATGTTTTGAATTAAATAATCCAATCTCCTGTATTCAAATCAACAAATTGTTCCAACTTTATTTCTGATTTAAAATCTTTACCATACTCTCCAGCATGCGTTTGTTTATCCATTTTAAACGAAATGTTATATAGTTTTCCATTTTTTGTTTTTCTAATAAGGTTATTATTAAGGAAAAATTCAATTACTTTTTTATGTGAAGCCATATCATCACAGTTTAAATAAAAACAAGAAACGCCTTCATTCGCATTTGAATGTTTTGCTTCGGCTACAACACCCTTTTCAACAGCTTCTTGACACAGTTTTGCAATAAAATCTCTGCCCTTAAAAAAGCACATCCATTTACCAATCTTGTCGTTATCAAAGTCTGGTTTTTCTATGTAAAATACCCACGCAGGATTCTCAATAATTTTCATATTACCTCTACTATAACTCATAAAGTCTCTTAAAATAATATCCCAAGGGAAACATAAGCAGACGATAAGTATAATCCATGCCACCATAAATCTCCCTATTTATCCATTATACCATATCTTGACGAAAAATGCAAGCGCCGCCACTATTTTTTGTCCGCGGCGGCGGATATTTTTATTTATCCCGCATAAACAACCCAAATCACTTGTTGGGGTTGATATACTCGCGGTAGTCGTACAGATACTTTATCCCCGATATCAGCGTAAGCAGCGCCGCAATATACATCAGCACATCACCGATGATCTTTACGGGCAGTTCGGGAATAAGCCCGATATTGTCCGAGAAAATACGCATAGCCAGTATCGCGGCGATGCCGCCCATCGTCGCGGCAGTCTTGACCTTTCCCCACATATTGGCGGGAATTACCGCCTTCTTGTCGCTTCCCGCGGCGATAAGCCTTACGCCCGATACCGCGAACTCTCTCACGAGAATGACAATAGTCACCCATGACGAAGTCCAGCCGAGCTCCGTAAAGCAGACCAAAGCCGCCGCCACGAGTACTTTATCCGCCAGCGGGTCGAGGAACTTGCCGAAATCCGTTACCATATCATACTTACGCGCGATCTTACCGTCAAACATATCCGTAAAGCTAGCCGCTCCGAACAGCACCAGCGCCCAGAAATAATTCAGCGGTACGGCTCCCATGCACATAAACAGCACGAAAAACGGCACAATGACAACTCTTAAAAGAGTAAGTTTATTTGCAAGATTCATATTACTTCTCCGATAAGATTATTATCCACCACGTCAAGTATCTTTATTCCGACAAAATCCCCGATTTTAAGACCTTTGGACTTTGGCGCGCGGAAATAAATCATACCGTCGATTTCGGGAGCAAACATGGCGCTCCTGCCGAAATAATGCTCCAGATACCTGTCGTATCCCTCAACAACCACCTCGGTTTCACTTCCCGTCATACTCCCGTACAGCTCCGCGACGCGCGCGTCCTGCTGCTCTTCGAGTATCTCCTTGCGGTGCTCACGCACGTCCTCCTCGACCATATCGGAAAATCCCGCTGCGGGAGTGTCTTCCTCCTCGGAGTAAGCAAAGCAGCCCATTCGCTCAAATCTCATATCCTGCGCGAAATCGCCCAGCGCGTTGAACTGCTCCTCGGTTTCTCCGGGGAAGCCCGTTATAAACGTTGTTCTGAGTGTGATACCCGGTATCTCCGCCCGCAGCTTCGCGACAAGCTCTCTCAATGACTTTTCGTCGCCCCTGCGGTTCATTCGTTTGAGGATTTCCCCGTCACAGTGCTGCATTGGTATATCAAGATATTTCACTATTTTGTCCTGCCGCTTTATACAGTCGATAAGCTCATCGGTGATACGCTCGGGATAGCAGTAAAGCAGGCGTATCCACTTGAAGCTCTCTATCCCGCACAGCTTATCCAGAAGCTCGGGCAGGGCAAGCTTTCTGTACAAGTCAAGCCCGTAGCGTGTGGTGTCCTGCGCCACAATCACAAGCTCCTTCACCCCGTCTGCTGCCAGCAGCCTTGCCTCATCGACGATATTTTCAATCGGACGGCTTCTGAATCGACCGCGTATCTGAGGAATAGCACAGTATGTACAGCAGTTGTCGCAGCCGTCCGCTATGCGCATATAAGCATAGTGCGGCAGCGTGGACAGTATACGTTTGCCCTCCATGCTGTGGGACTCCTTGCTGCCGAAACAGCATATTCTCTCGCCAGCCGTAACCTTGTCCAGTATCTCGCATATCCTGCCGTATTCCGATATCCCCACCACCGCGTCGACCTCGGGGAATTCCTCGACAAACTGCTCACGGTAACGCTCCGAAAGACAGCCTGTGACCACAATATGCTTTATCCTGCCCTCATTTTTGAGATCTATCAGCTCCATTATCCAGCCGATAGCCTCCTCCTTTGCGGACTGTATGAACCCGCAGGTGTTCACCAGCGCTATATCGGCAAGCCCCGCTTCCTCCACGAAAGCGTATCCCTTTTCCGCGATTTTCGCCATCATCTGCTCCGCGTCCACCTGGTTTTTGGCACAGCCCAGAGAAACTATCGCTATTTTTATTCTTTTTTCACCGCTGTTTTTACTCATTCGCTTTCGTCCTCGTCTTGATCTTCCAAAATCGTTTCAATACAGCGCTTTACCGCCGTGTAGTCGTACCCGCGCCGCGCAAGCGCCGCAACGGTACGCCTTCTGTCGTCGTAATCCTGTATTTTCGCGTAGTATTTACGCTCTATCAGCTCGGTTATCTCCTCGTCGATATCGTCCTCATCATATTCGGCGAGAGCGTCCTCGACAAGGTTTTCGTCCAGTCCCCTGTGAAGCATCTCATACCGCGCCTTGCGCAGTCCCCAATGCTTCGTATGTATAAGGTGCTCCGCCAACTTTGAGGCGTATTCCTCATCGTTGACATAGCCGCTCTCTTTCATATAGCTTGCGGCGGCATGAGCTATCTCCTCGGTATAGCTCGAACGCAGCTTGTTGTAAAGCTCGTTGTAGCAATACTGGCGCGTTCCCAGAAGATAAAGCGCGCGCTTTTTCGCTTTTCGCAGCGTGTCGGCGCAGCGTATCTCCTCCAGAGTGTCCTCGTCAAGCTCTCTGCCCTCGCTCAGCCCATAATCCTCCACCATGGCGGCATTTATGTACACCGACGTTTCACCGTCCAGTTCAAGCCGCCAGGTATCTCCCTTATAAGGGGACAGCTCGGTAATCTCCATTATTCAAGCTCCTCGGGGGCAAACTCCGCAAAATCGTCATCGTCGGACGGAGCGGGTGCGGGCGTCTTTACATCATCGGATGTTTCGTCATCCGCTTCGGATTCCAGCAGACTGGAGTTTTTGGCGAATTCCTCACGAATTTTCTTCTCCACCTCGTCGCAGATGGTCGGGTTGTCTATAAGATATTGCTTTACCTTTTCACGACCCTGTCCTATCTTCATATCGTCGTAGCTGAACCACGAACCGCTCTTTTTAACGATGCCCAGCTCCACCGAGGTATCCACGATCTCGCCCAACTTTGATATTCCCTCGCCGAATACCATATCAAACTTTGCCGTTTTAAAGGGAGGTGCTACCTTATTTTTCACTACCTTCGCCTTTGTACCGTAGCCGATTACCTGACCGCCGTCCTTGATAGGCTCGCCGCGCCTTACTTCAATTCGTACCGATGAATAGAATTTAAGCGCCCTGCCGCCCGGGGTGGTTTCGGGATTTCCGTACGTAATGCCGATTTTCTCTCTTATCTGATTTATAAAAATAGCAACCGTGTTAGATTTGTTTATAACCGATGTCAGCTTTCTCAGCGCCTGCGACATCAGTCTTGCCTGTATTCCGACATGAGCGTCGCCCATATCGCCGTCTATCTCCGCGCGGGTGGTCATTGCCGCTACCGAGTCCAGAACTATGATATCTATCGCGCCCGAACGGATAAGCGTTTCGATTATCTCAAGCGCCTGCTCGCCCGTATCGGGCTGGGAAACCAGAAGATTGTCCACGTCTACGCCGAGCTTTTTCGCGTACACAGGGTCAAGAGCGTGCTCCACGTCGATAAATGCCGCCGTGCCGCCTGCTTTTTGCGCTTCGGCAATGGAGTGCAGCGTAAGAGTGGTCTTACCCGAAGACTCCGTGCCGTATATCTCAATGATCCTTCCGCGCGGAAGTCCGCCTATGCCAAGCGCCATATCAAGCATCAACGAGCCTGTGGAGATACACTCTATATCCAGGTGCTTGTTCTCGCCCATAAACATTATAGAGCCCGCTCCATATGTCTTTTCGATCTGCGCCATAGCGGTTTTCAGAGCCTTTTTCTTCTCCTCGGGGTCAACTATCTTGACGACGGGGGGCGGCAGCTTTTTGTCCTTTTTCTTGTCCATTGCCATATTATTGTTCCTCCATTATTATAATCACTTTATATAACCACACGGTAAAGCCCGCAGGTAACTTTCCGATTTTCGGCGGCTTTTGAATGCCGCTCCGAAAGCTATCGCTTTATTCCGTATACCACACGGTATATCCCGCGCGTATCCCTTGCGCATTCCGCTTTTATACCGCTCTCGGCAAAGATACGCATAACGTCTTTTTCCTGACCCATGCCAATTTCCGCCGCGAACAGCCCGCCGCTTTTAAGGAAGCCCGTCCAGCGCGGAAGTATACCTCTGTAAAAGTTCAGACCGTCGCTGCCGCCGTACAGCGCGCTTTGCGGCTCAAAAGCCACCTCCCTCTGAAGCTGCTTCATATCATCACTCGTAAGATATGGCGGATTTGTAACAACAGCGTCGAACTTCTCCGTCGGTGTGACCGTAAGCACGTCAGCTTGTATCGCCCTGACCGTTCCGCCGACACCGTTAAGCCCGATATTTGTTTCGAGATACCCGAAAGCCGCTTCGGAAAGCTCATAGCAATTTACCCTGCACCCGCACCGCCTTGCAAGCGATATCCCCACACAGCCGCTGCCCGCGCACAAATCGGCTGTCAGTCCGCCGTTCCTTTTGAGATATCCCTCCGCGATCTCCGTGAGAAGCTCCGTATCCTGCCGAGGTATCAGAACGCCCTTTCCGACCTTGAAGGGATATCCGTAAAATTCCCACTCGCCCAGAATATACTGGAGCGGCTCTCCGGACACTCTGCGTGAACCCATTTCAAACGCGGTGTCCGCGATCTCACGCGCGACCGGCATATTCGGCTCCGTAAGTAGCGTAAGCCTTGATATCCCCGCGCGCTCCATGATACATTCCACTTCAAACCGAGCGTTATCCACGCCAGCTTCCGAAAAAACCGCGGTCAGCTCAAGTATAAGCTCGCGTATTACCACGAGTCGTCCTCTCCCTCCTTGGGCAGGCAGGGCGTGATCGCTGCAATGGCTATCTCAATCTGCGAATCATCGGGCTCTCTTGTGGTCAGCCGCTGCATCCAAAGCCCGGGAGCTGAGATTATCTTTGTAAAGATATTTGTGTATCTTCCCGCCAGCTTTATCAGCTCGTAGGATATTCCCACCACAAGCGGAAGCAAAATCAGCTTGCAGACCACGCGCAGCAATATCGCAAGCCCGTCGTTCTCAATGCCCAGCCACTCCTTGAACATATCGGGAGTTATCGG
Organism: uncultured Oscillospiraceae bacterium; assembly: GCA_910587135.1. GTDB lineage: Bacteria > Bacillota > Clostridia > Oscillospirales > Ruminococcaceae > CAG-115. Next base: position 45,657 of record CAJULF010000008.1, on the reverse strand, counting down.
CACAACCATGTATACCAGAATGCTTACCAGCAGCGTGATTATAATAAAGCTCGTGCCGCAGCGCGGGTGAAATCGACACATCTGCCGCACATTCTCCACCGTCAGTTCCTTTCCCTGCTCATAGCAGGTAATGGTTTTATGCTCCGCGCCGTGATACTCGTAGGTGCGCCTGATATCCTTCATCTGCGCCACCAGAGCCATATATCCCACGAACATGGCGATTTTCAGCACACCCTCAAAGACCGTACGCCAACCGGAAATATCAGCATCTCCCGCAAGATATTCTATGCCTGTAAAAATATAGGACGGCACAAACAGAAACATCACCACCGCCAGCGCCACCGCTATGACCATGGCAATGCCCATTATTACGCCCGTGAGCTTGTCGCCGAGCTTATCATCCAGCCATTTCTCGAATTTAGTCTGCTCCTCATCGGAGTCGTCCTCCATCATTCCGCTTTTTTCCGCGGACTTCGTCATATAGGTATAGCCCTCCGTGAGAGTCTTTACAAAATTAAAGCTGCCCCGTATTATCGGCACTTTTTCATACCATTTCTTATCGTTAATATCCCACTCCTCAACGTCAATGCTGCCGTCTTTCATGCGAACAGCCATCGCTCCCGTGGACACGCCTTTCATCATAATCCCCTCAATAAGCGCCTGTCCGCCTATCCGTGTTTTTTTATCCGTATCTGTTTTTTTGCTCACTTTTAATCTCCTTAATCTGAAAGATTTTTCCCGTGATTTTAAGGTTTTTCTCACACCCTGCGGGCTGCGCCCGCACTGCCTCACTCCGACAACTCCGCTCTGCTGCGCTTTCGGAGCTTGCTGCGTGAATATCCCTGTGTGAACGTGCTGACTCTATCATTCATTATCCGTTATCGGCCGTCATTTTATCCAACGGGAGTGTAATGATTACCGTAGTGCCCACATTCAATTCGCTTTCCATATCCAGAGCGCCGCCGTGCATAGCTATTATCTCATCAGCCACAGCAAGCCCTATTCCCGAGCCGCGGCGTGTGCTGTTCGCCTTGTAAAACTTTGCCTTTACCTTGGGAAGGTCGGAGGGGGCTATCCCGCAGCCCGTATCCGCCACGATAACGCTTACCGAATCATCACGCTTTTCTACCGAGATATCTATCCGCCCGCCCGGGTCGGTGTACTTTATAGCGTTGTCTATAACATTTATAAAAACCTGCCTCAGCCTGTTCTTGTCGCCGTAAACGGGGCAGAGAAACTCGGGCTCGTCATAGCTTATGAGAATGTTCTCCTTTTTAGCCTTGTCGATATAAATCAGCAACGCGTCCTCAAGCTCGGCAATAACGTCCATCTTGCTCATCTGAAGAGAGAAATGCCCGCTCTGTATGCGCGAGAAATCCAACAATTCCTCCACCATGCGCTCCAGACGCAGCGTTTCACCCGATATCACCTTCATGCCTTTCAAGAAAGTTTCCGGCTCGTATCCGCCCGCCAGCGTTTCGCTCCAGCCCTTTATTGCTGTGAGCGGAGTGCGCAGCTCATGAGAAACCGAGGATATGAAATCGTTCTTTATCTGTTCGGAGTTTTCAAGCTCGTCCGCCATATCATTGAACGCCCGTGAAAGGTCTCCTATCTCGTCGTTATTCTTGATGGCTATCCTTTCGGAGAAATCTCCCTTGGCGAGCTTCTTCGCGGTCTCGCTTATCTCCACCAGCGGAACGCATATCGACTTTACAAAGTACAGCCCCGTCATCACAACGATCAGAATAACAAACAGGCTTATAACCATCGCCGCCAGAATAATTGCCGATAACTGGCTGTCCACCATCTCCAGCGAGGTAACAAAGCGCAGCGCGTTGTAGTTGCTGCTTGGCTGGGCTATCATTATCGTGACTGCAAGAATGTTCTCCCCGCCGTCGTTTCCTCTGAATATTCCCAGTCCGTCTTCGCTTTCCAGCGCCAGCTCGTAGTCGGGCATATAGTAGCTGTCGTCGGGCGTAAAGCCGCTTGATGAGAGTGTCACCTCGCCGCTTTTGTTTATGGACATCATTTCCATTCTGTCCTTTTTTTCAAAGCCCTCTATAAGCTCCCTTACTCCCGTGGAGTAATTCACCGCCAGATCGCCGTAAAGCCTTGCCAGAATGGTAGCCGTAGCGTTAGCCTCCGACACCACGTAGCTTTCCGCCGAGCCGTAGTAATACTGCCGCATAAAGTAATAAATGCTGACGTTGGCTATGATAAGCAGCAGCGCGATAACACTCAGTGTGTTTACCATCCACCGCGTGGCTATGGAGCGCTTTGACCTTCCTACGCGCGCCGTTTTACTTACAACCTCGTTCATATCAGATATTCCACTTATAACCAAAACCCCACAGTGTTATGATATACTTCGGATTCGAGGGGTCTTCCTCTATCTTCATGCGCAGTCTGCGTATATTCACGTCAACCACCTTGTCCTCCCCTACATAAGCGTCACCCCAGATATGGTGGAGAATAGTCTTGCGGTCAAGAGCGGTATTGCGATTTTTCAGAAGATATTCAATTATATGGTATTCAACCTGGGTAAGGTCAACCAGATTGCCGTTTTTGCGCACGGTACGGCTTTGGTAGTCCAACGAAAACGGACCCGAAATTATGATTTTGGAGTTATCCTTATGGGCATTGCTGATGCTCACCCTGCGGTATATCGCATCCACTCTCGCAACAAGCTCGGAGGGCGAAAACGGCTTTGTAACATAATCGTCCGCGCCTATCATAAGGCAATTGACCTTGTCCATCTCCTGCGATTTTGCGGACAGCATTATTATACCTATCTCGCTGCTTTTTTCCCTTATCCATCTGCACAGCGTAAACCCGTCCATTCCCGGCATCATTATGTCCAGAAGCGCCACGTCAAAGCTGCCGTTTTGCCGGTTATAGACCTCCACCGCGTCTTCTCCGCAGGCTACGTCAACAACATCATACCCCGCCCGCCGGAGATTTATCACCACAAAATCACGTATAGCCTCCTCGTCCTCGCAAACAAGTATTCTTTTCATACGCTTTTCCTTTCAGTAAATTCGGTCACTTTCCTGCTATTGGAACTAATACGGCATATGCCGGTATTTTCCCAATTCCAGCATATCAAATTCGTCCTTATCGGGGTAACACCAAACGCCAAGCTCTTTTAACAAAATATTTATTGTTCCGCTGCCGCGGCGCGGTCCGATAGCTGCTCGTCCGTTTTCATAGAGCACGCCCGCCTGCGTTCCCACACCTCCGAAATAGTCGGTTTCGACATAAGTCAGCTTAGTGCGGAAAGAGTACCGCTCCATAAGCTCTTTTACCTCTTCGGTAAAATTTTCAAGCTCGGAAAAGGGAAGCTCGTCGGATACTTCCAACAGCTCTCCGACGTCCTCCAAAAGGTCGTCCGTCATGAATATCATTCCGAAATCCTGCGGCAGCTCAACCACCTTTGCCTTGAGCCAATCCTCCGCCAGCCTGCGGACAGATTCCCGCGAGCCTATAACAGCTCTGATACAATGCCCCATAGTTGCCCCCAAATAAGAAATAAAAGTCTATAAAATGATAAAGCAGTTTTCAAGTTCGCTTTTGGTCAGCGCCAGATTACCCGTAAGATAATCCGCGCTCTCCGAGCAGCAGTATACGGTTTCGCTGCTTTCGCCAAGGACACGCATGCTTTTTGCCGCGGCAAGACCCTCTTCGTCGTCCTTATCAACGGCGCGAATACGCATAAGCTCGGTCTCCCCGTTTATATCCAGACCCGTATTGACCGTGTAGGATATAAACACTATCTCATTATCCGCGAAATTCACAACCGCGGACACAACACCCTGCCACCTGCTTGGGAACAGCAGCGCAAAGCTGTATTTGCTGCTGAAATAGCCGTAATGCTCCATGATGAAATTATCATCGGTAACGGTATACCACCGCACCGCGCAGAGCTGCTCCGGACGGGTAAGCGTCTCATATCCCGGCAGCGGAGTGGTTGATGGTATCTCTATAAATCCGTCGTTGTCGATATCCGAACAAGGGATATCCGCGATAAAATCGTTTGTAAAGCGCGAGATCAAATTTGCCCCGCCCTCCGGGGTGACCAGCCTGTTACCGTAGCAATAGACCACGTCCGTGCCGTACTGCCCCGCGCCTCGGGAGTAATCCAGAAACAGCGCGGTTATGCTTTCCGACAACTTACCTTTTACAACCCTGACATAATCCGAAGCCTCTCCGCCAAGTTGGGTCTCCGAGAGCTTTTCAAAGCCATCTTCCGAATTTGTGAACATCATTGCGGTGGACATCTGATTCGCCTTGTCGTTTACAACGCACACCAGCTCGTCGCTGCCGTCCGCGTTCAGATCAATCACCTCAAGGCAGGCATAGGTCGATGAGAAAAGCTCAACGGGTATGCCGCCGCTGTAATTCAATACGCTGAATGATTTCTCCGACTGATTAAGCAGACTGTAACAGATGATTATATCCACGTTATCGGTGTCGCCAAGATGCGCAAAGCTTATACTGTCCACCTCGCTGCCAACGCACGCAATATCGTATACCGCCGACCACTCGCCGCCGTTCTTATCCAGTATTTTAAGCCGCAAAGCGCTCTCGCCCGACTGCACCGTCTGGCTCTCATAGAACACCAGTGCTTCGTCGCCCTCCTCGCCGTCGATATTCTTAAGGACGAACGCGGAGCGGTAATCGCCGCTTTTGGGGTATTTCAGCTTTACTCCCGTACCCACGCTGTTTATCAGAGCCTGGTATATAGCGCTTTGCTCCGCGTCCAGCTTTGGCGCGGTAAGCATATTCTCCGCGGAAATTCCGGCGGAGCAGCCGCAAAGCGTTATTATAACAAAGCAGCAAAGCAGAGTTTGCAGAATTTTATTTATTTTCACAAAATCCCTCCGAATGGGAAACAATTGTTATATAAAAAATGGTCAGGTATCGGTCAAAAACAATACCTAACCAATTATACCATATTCCGATGGATTTTAAAAGCCCTTTTTCAAAAATTATTAAAAGATTTTTCCTGTGCGCATGCACCTGCGCGGGCTTTTCACTCTGTTTCCTCAGCGGGCGATTCGGCTTTTTTAGGCTTTTCGCCAATAAAAAGCACTGCCACGGTCGCAGCCGCCGTAATGCCCATGGCAACATTCACCCAAGGAGTATAGGTCATAAAATAAGCGTTTTCCCCCATGCCCGCCTGGAAAAAAAGCTCGGCATCGTAGGCAGTGGCGGTGATACGCGAGGATATATCCTCGGGAGCGGCAAAGCCGGCTATAACAGTTGCCAGCGAAGATGAGAGCGTAAGCACCGCGGCGGCTACGCCATATCCGCAGACAGTTATCCTGGTTAGCTTTTTCTCGTTTCCCGAAAGCAGCTTGGAGAGCTGCATAAAAAACAGAGATCCCACCAGCACCGAAATTGCCTCAATAAGATACTCGGGAACAGCGGTGATTACCATGCGCTTCATGAATACACACACGCCGCGCAGCATGAAATACGCTCCCGGCAGAACATAACAGAAGCCCAGCGCAGGCTTGAATTCCTTTTTGTAAAGCGTTACGAACGCCAGCACGACCATAAGAGCTCCCGCAATGAAGTCGATATAAATCAGCAGCCTTAGCGGAGCAAGCGCACCTCTTTCGGCAAATCCCTCATATAGTGCGCACATTCCCGTCAAAAGCAGCCCGAAACCAATAACCGCCGCTCTTCCGTCGGAAATATTGTTTACGGGAGCTGTCGCGAAGCTGCCCTTTTTCCCGTCGATCACCGCGAAAACGATTGCCAGCACAAAGGTGATCAATATAAACCCATAATAGCCCCAATCAAGCAAAAATCCGTTGTCATGATACAGAAATCCCGACGTCATATCAGTTCCCAGTACTATCTGCAAAAGCCTTGTGACAGAACATAGCACAAACGCTCCCGCCATAAGCCACACCGAAAGCCTGCTGTTTTTTTTCATCTTTCAATTGCCCTCTTTCCCCGAAAATCAACGCTTTTCAAGCGGTATGTAAGTTTTATTCAGATTTATCGCCTTATAAGCGGGGCGAATGATGCGCTTGCCGTTTATCATCTCTTCCATTCTGTGCGCGCACCAGCCCGCCATTCTCGCACAGGCAAACAGCGCCGTATACATTTCTACGGGAATTTTCAGCATTTTATACACCAATCCCGAATACATATCAACATTCGCGCATATATTCTTGATGTCACCGCGCTCCTCCGCAAATACCTTGGGAGTAAGCCGCTCTATGGTATCAAGCAGACGGAATTCCGCCTCAAACTCCGTTCCCTTGGCAAGATTCATGGCGTTTTCCTTCAAAATCATCGCCCTCGGGTCGGACAAGGTGTACACGGCGTGTCCCATGCCGTAAATAAGCCCCGAGCCGTCTCCCTCCTGCCTGCGCATTATCCTGTGCAGGAAATCGCTCACCTCGCTGTCGCTGTCCCAGTCGGAAACGCCCTCCTTAATACAGTCCAGCATTTCCATCACCTTGATGTTTGCGCCGCCGTGGCGGGGACCCTTAAGAGAGCATATCGCCGCCGAATAGGCTGAATATGCGTCCGTTCCCGACGAAGAAACCGTGCGGCAGGCAAAGGTAGAGTTGTTTCCGCCGCCGTGCTCCGCATGAAGCATGAGACACAAATCAAGAAGATGTGCCTCCTCGGGCGTGTAGCTTCTGTCGTCGCGCAGCGTTGACAGAATGCTTTCCGCAAGGCTCTCGTCCTCCTTGAAAGGGTGCATTACCATGGAATCGTTGTGGTAGAACCTTCTCATAGCCTGATATGACGCGACCATGATGGCAGGCAGCTTTGCAATAACGGAGATCGCCTTTATCATCTCGCTTTGCACAGATTTATCTTCGGGATTGTCGTCAAAACCGTACAAAGCCAGCACCGCCTGCGCCATCTTGTTCATGATATTCGGTGAGTGACAGCGTATGATAACGTCTTCACTGAAATAAATCGGCAGCTCGCGGAACTCTCTGATAAGGGCACAGAAAGAGGTAAGCTGCGCATCTGTCGGGAGCACCCCGAAAAGCAGCAGATAAGCGACCTCCTCATAACCGAAGCGTTTATCTCTGATAACTCCGTTCACAAGATCCTTAACGCTGTATCCGCGGTAGATAAGCTCGCCCTCGATAGGCTGCTTGTCACCCTCGCTGATAACATAACCGTGTACACAGCATACATTGGTTATTCCCGCGACCACTCCCGAGCCGTCGGAATTTCTAAGTCCGCGCTTTACGCCGAACTTTCCGTAAAGAGAATTGTCTATTGTGGTGGTTTTAGTAAAATCCTCGCACATCTTATTTAATGTTGAGGAAGAACGCAGCTCTTCAAAATTCATTTTTGCCGCCTCCGTTTTTCATATACTGTCCTTTGCGGTGTAGCATTCGCAAATTCACATATTACTATTATACATTATCTGTGCGATAAAGTCAATAGAAAAAAGGAAAAATGAATAAAAACGACAAAAAAATTGCAAAATTCTCAAATGCGCAAAATGTTAAGACAATAGATATGTTTATCTGAAAAAATACGGCACAAAGGCGCTTATAACCAATTACCGCCTACCGTCCGCGCATGAATTTTCCGTATGTTTCCAAGCCATCAGCACAGAGTGCAAACGTCAACAATACAAAATGTACTGCCCGGCTTATAGTGAAAGCCTAATTGCCTCGCAATGCCGGCGCATGAAATTTCAAAAAGTCGCGCATATGCCGAATGGCAAATGCAGTGCGGTTTCCGCAGGACATGCGGAGCGGAACGAGTTGCAGCTGAGTATTTCCTGCGGAAATTTTGAAATTTTTCAAATAATTAGCTTTAGGTCAACCTTTAAATACAGTCTGAGGAACAACACAAAATGTTATTGTCATGGTGCAGAAAATCTCCATAGTTTAAATTGAAAGGACATTGTCTCCGTGGAAACATCGGGGGCTCGGTGACAGATATGAACAAGCTTCCAATGGTTTCCGCGGCGGCACTGCTTATTCTGGCGGGAGTTTTTGCGGCGGTGCTGATTTTCAAAAAGCCCGCCGTGCAGGAAGAAGCCTGCGAGAGCGCCCCCGAGGAATATGTTACTGTATTGCTTGAGGAAAAGGGACGGATTGTTGCCGTAAGCCGCAGCGACTACCTTGTAGGCTGCCTCGCAGGTCTGGTTTCGCCAAAATACGAGAGAGAAACGCTCAGAGCCGCTGCCGCCTGTGTAAGCTCCACAGCAGAATATTATCAGTTAAAGCGAAGCGGATTCAGTCACAGCGGCGCGGATTTTTCCGATAAACTGACGGGGCTTCCCTACATAACGCCCGACGAAGCGGAGCAGCTTTACGGCGACAATTACGAAAAATATCTTTTAAAGCTGACGGCGGCGGTCGCTGACGCCCCAACGCTCACATATGACGGAAAACCGATTTTTGCCGCTGTATGCGAGATTTCCTCGGGCTGCACCGATAATGCCGCAGACGTTCTCGGTGACGGATTCCCCTATCTCGTTTCCGCTCCGACAGAGCTTGACGCGGAGTGCGAGGGATATAACAGCGTTTTTTCCTTTACGGAGCAAAGCGTTTACACCGCGCTTTATACGCTGTGTGAGCCAATTCTTACCTCCGACTGCTCATCGTGGTTCAGCGATGCGCATTACTACGACAGCGGCACTCTGAAATCCATTTCATTCGGCGGGTGCGGGCTTTCGGGAGCGGAATTGCGGAACGCTCTGGGTTTAAGGAGCACCGCTATATCTGTCGAATATTCCGAGGACAGATTCAGATTTTCCTGCCGCGGATACGGTGATAATCTCGGTATGAGCCTGAATTATGCCAATGAGCTTGCGCTGCGTGGAAAAAAGGCGGAGGAAATTCTTCAATATTTTTATTTTGGAATTGACGATTGGGAATAAAAATTCCCCGTATACCGCCTGAAAACGGTATACGGGGAACAGCACTATTCGTTGATGAGTTCCGCCAAAGATGAAAAAGTGTCAACGATAAATTTCGGAGTATCGGGAAGTCTTTCGGTGATAGCACTTTTGACTTCCTCTGCCGTGACGGGCAGATTAAACGCTATCTCACCGGACGACTCCTTCCCTATTGCAATAATTCCCGATGCAGACCCGCCTACGGCGATATCTCCCATAGCAAGACCGCCGAACGCGTACTTTCCCGCGGCAACGCCGCCAAAAACATCCCAGCCTACCGCGACTCCGCCCAGCGCGAAAAGTCCCGCCGCGCAGCCGCCGCAGGCGAACAATCCTGCCGCCAAAGCACCCGTGGCGGCAATTCCTGCCGCCGCAAGCCCCGCTATTGCCAGAACGCCCACCGATGCAATACCCACCGATACGACCCCGACCGACGCAAGACCTATCGATACGATTCCCTTTGCGGCAAGCCCTATTGCAATAACGCCTTTGGCTTTGCCACGCGCATTGATATGAACAATAGGCATACCGCGCCATGTGCGGCTGCTTTTCCATTCGCCAAGGCGCACCATTCGCAGCTTAGTTTCGGATATCTTCTCCGTCGGAGCGCTCTCTGTTTCGCTGTCTTTCACAAGCTCGTCAATGGAAATACCGAAAAGCTCCGACATGGCTATCAGCTTTTCCATCTCCGGGGTTGTGCTGCCAAGCTCCCACTTTGAAACGGTCTGTCGGGTAACGTCCAGTTTTTCGCCAAGCTCCTCCTGCGACCAGCCCTTTTGTCGGCGGAGCTGCATCAGTTTTTCGGAAAATGTCATATTATTACCTCCGTTAAATTAAATATAGTCGGCATTCGACAAAAACCGTCCTGCCTCCATGACTAAATTTTACCCGAATATCTGTAAAAAGTCTACCAATTACCGCTTGAAGTTTGTCAACCAAAGTTAACATTGGCTCAGCAGAGCCTTTTGCGAGAATTAAAAACGACTGGGAAAGCACTAGGTCGCTCCAAACTGTATATAAAGGTTGACCTAAATTGGACTATTTAAAAAAATTTCAAAATTTCCGCAAGCACGCGCCGTTCGCTGCGCTCACTCCGCGCGTTTGCGGAAACCGGTCATAATTTGCTGCGCAAATTATGACACTTTTTGAAATTTCATGCGCCGACATTGCGTGGCATTTGGGCTTTTTCTACAAGCTGAAACGACCGGGAAAGCACCCGGTCGCTCTTACTATGACTATTCCTCCGAATCCCTTTCGGCGTGATTTTTAGCTGTATATGACAGTGTCATCAGGCTGTCGGTAAGGTGGACGTTTTCCACGTCCGCTTCGGGAAAATCAAAATTTATATCGTAATGAGAAAAATTCCAGAACGCCTTTACCCCGTATGACATAAGCGACATCACCGCGTCCTTTGCGCCGGAGCGCGGAATACACAGCACCGCCATCTGAGGACGATTTTCTTCGCAGAAAGCTTTAAGGCGATTGGTATGCAGTATGGATATGCCCGCGATTTCTATGCCCTCCATGGCAATGTTGCTGTCAAATATTCCGATAAGCTCATAGCCGTATTTCTGAAAATCAACGTGCATAGTTATCGCGCGCCCGAGATTTCCCGCGCCTATCAATATTATTTTACGCATATTGTCAAGACCGAGAATATGCGCGATCTCCCTGCGAAGCTCCGCAACATTATAGCCGTAGCCCTGCTGTCCGAAACCGCCGAAGCAATTTAAATCCTGACGTATCTGCGACGCGGTAAGCCGCATTTTTTCGGAAAGCTCGCGGGATGAAATTTTTGTTATCCCTGTCTTTAAAAGCTCTCCGAGAAAGCGATAATAACGCGGAAGTCTGCGAATGACCGAATTTGAGATATTGCTTTTCTGTTGCATAAGCCGTAACACCTTAAAAATTTGATATATGAATCGCTGTTCAAAGCGAAACTCAATCAGCCCCGTGAGTTCCCTCGTTTGATCGGGGCGATTGCGTGCTTTAATCGGCGTATCTTTAGGAAACACCGTACAAAGCGCGAACCGCGGACTTTGTGCGGTGTCGCCTTTACTTCATAAGCTCCGCAAGCCTGTTGTTTATCTCCTTAAGGAACGTTTCCGTGTCAACGGGCGTTTTGTTTTCAAGCTTGGACATTGCCGCGAGGTTCTTATCCATAACGCCGTCTTCCATAGTCATGATGGATGCCTTTTCAAGCTTATCGGCATAATCGCACAGCGCGGGTATATTGTCCAGCTCGCCGCGCTTGCGCAGCGCTCCGCTCCACGCGAAAATAGTGGCTATGGGGTTGGTGGAAGTGGTTTCGCCCTTAAGATAGTTGTAGTAGTGGCGAGTTACCGTGCCGTGTGCCGCCTCGTACTCATATACTCCGTCGGGGGATACCAGAACGCTTGTCATCAGACCGAGCGAACCGAACGCGGTCGCCAGCATATCCGACATAACGTCGCCGTCATAATTCTTGCACGCCCAGATAAATCCGCCCTCGGAGCGCACAACTCTCGCGATAACGTCGTCGATAAGCGTATAGAAATACTCTATTCCCGCCGCCTCAAACTTCGCCTTGTACTCGCCTTCGTATATCTCCGCAAAGATATCCTTGAAACGGTGGTCGTAAGTCTTGGAGATAGTGTCCTTAGAAGCAAACCAAAGATCCTCTTTAGCGTCAAGAGCGTAATTAAAGCAGGCTCTCGCGAAGCTGGAAATGGAGTTGTCAAGATTGTGAACGCCCTGAATTATACCGTCGCTGTTCTTGAAGTCGTGAATAAGCGCGCGGGTCTCCTTACCGTCCGCATCGGTAACCACAAGCTCCGCTTTGCTGCCCTGCGGCACTTTCATTTCGGTGTTCTTATAGATATCTCCGTATGCGTGACGTGCTATGGTTATCGGCTTTGTCCATGTGGGAATATAGGGAACTATGCCCTTTACCAGAATAGGCTTTCTGAACACCGTTCCGTCAAGAATAGCGCGGATAGTGCCGTTCGGGGATTTCCACATCTCCTTGAGCTTGTATTCCTCAACACGCTGTGCGTTGGGAGTTATCGTCGCGCACTTTACCGCCACGCCGTACTTCTTGGTCGCGTTCGCGGAATCTATCGTGACCTGATCGTCCGTTTCGTTTCTGTGTACAAGCCCCAAATCATAATAGTCCGACTTAAGGTCGATATAGGGACAAATCAATATGTCCTTTATCCATTTCCAGATAATTCTGGTCATCTCGTCACCGTCCATCTCCACGATGGGGGTAGTCATCTGTATTTTTGCCATAAATTTATCCTCCGTTATTTATCTCCATGAATATCCATAAAACCGTCGACCGTAGTCTGAAACAGTTCATCGTTAAAATCAAGCCGCATAAGCTTGTCGCCTTGTGCGGCAAAATACGCCGTAGTCTTGTCGGTAATAATCTTGTACAGCGCTTCAAGCCCGTGTCCCTCGATCTCGAACAGATACCCGAACACGCACTTGGTGTCGGCAAGCTCCTCATAGTCCTCGCCCTGTACCAGCAGCGATAACGCGGTGTCCGCAAGCTGCATTTTCAGCTCACCGTCATTTATCGCGTTGCGCTCTTGCGGATGCTGCTTTTTCTTGTCAAATAATCCCATATTACCTCATTTCTAAAAGCTTCTTAAGCCTGTGTTAAAAAGCTTTTACAGAATACCCTGTTTTTGGGGCAAGCGATGCGATTTTTTCAAGAGCCTCAGCGGTAACTATGATCAGCTCATAGCTGTCGCTGTTAATATCGACCCAGCATAGCCGCGCGTTACCGACCGCTCCATTTACCTGTCTGCCCCATTCCAATATATCGCTGTCCTTATCAAAAGTTATCAAAGAAATGGCGTCGGAAATCAGCGGATAGGTTTTTATCTGCTCCATGGCCCACAAGAAATCCTCAAGCTCACATTTCCAATCAACGCTGAACAAAAACCCCTGCTCCGCAAGCTCGTCGACCATTCCTATCCAGTAAAGGGTGTTAATTTCGCGATTATTAACATCTATTCCGCGTTCCGTATACCTTTCGGAGCACTCCGAAAAATACTCTTCGGGGCTTTCCACACAAAATTTAAGCCTGTCCGAAACGGCTTTATCGTTTGAGGAAATCAGCTCCGCTATTTCAAGAATTACTGAGAAATCATTTTTTTCGGATTGTTTATCCTTGACATTTTCAGCAGAGCGCGAACTGCCGAAAAACCGATCTAAAAACCCCATATCAGCCTCTTTCCTTAGTAAAGTTCAGCAGTCCGCCCGCAAGAATCATACCCTTGCCGCGCTCGGAAAGTTCACATTTTACTTCAAATGAGAAGCCCTTGGACTTGTTCTCGACAACTATCTTACCGCCGTTCTCCACAATATTGCGGATATTCGCGATAACCAAAGAGTCGCCCTGCTCAATCTTATCATAATCGGCTTCGTTCACGAACTCCAGCGGAAGAATGCCGTTGTTAATAAGATTCTGGCGGTGGATCCTCGCGAAGCTCTTGCAGATGATAGCCTTAACGCCAAGGTACAGCGGAGCAAGCGCCGCGTGCTCTCTCGACGAGCCCTGACCGTAATTCACGCCGCCGACAATAATGCTTGTACCCGCTTCCTTAGCGCGCCTGGGGAACGTTTCGTCGCACACCGCAAAGCAGTGCTCCGAAATAGCAGGGATATTCGAGCGCAGCGGTAGTATCTTCGCGCCCGCGGGCATTATGTGGTCGGTGGTGATATTATCCCCGACCTTAAGTGTAACTCCGCTTTCAATGCTCTCCGCAAGCGGCTTGTTCACGGGGAAAGGTTTGATATTCGGACCGCGCAGCACCTCAACATTGGGTGCTTCCTCAGGAGAGGCGGGCGGTACTATCATATTGTCGTTTATCAGGAATTTCTCGGGCATTACATAAGGCGGCATTTCACCTACCGTTCTCGGGTCGGTAAATACACCGGTTATCGCGGAAATAGCCGCGGTTTCGGGAGATACAAGGTATATCTGACCGTCCTTTGTGCCGCTTCTTCCCTCAAAATTGCGGTTGAAGGTGCGCAGGGAAATACCCTTGGAGTTGGGCGACTGACCCATGCCTATGCAGGGACCGCAGGCACTTTCCAGTATTCTCGCACCCGCGTCTATCAGTATCGACAGTGCACCGTTGTCCGCCAGCATATTGAACACCTGCTTAGAGCCGGGCGCGATAGCCAGCGAAACATCGGGATGAACCGTTTTTCCTTTAAGTATGTGGGCTACTTTAAGCAGATCCTGCAAGGAAGAGTTCGTGCAGCTTCCTATGCATACCTGGTCGATCTTTATCGCGCCGATCTCCTCAACGGTCTTAATGTTGTCGGGAGAGTGAGGGCACGCCGCCAGCGGAACGAGCTTGGACAGGTCGATATTGACCTCCTCGTCGTAAACCGCGTCGGGATCGGCGGAAAGCTCCACATAATCCTCTTCCCTGCCCTGTGCTTTCAAAAAGCGCAGAGTGGTTTCATCGGAGGGGAATATCGAGGTGGTAGCCCCCAACTCAGCCCCCATATTGGTAATAGTAGCGCGCTCGGGAACGGAAAGGTTCTTCACGCCATCTCCGCAGTACTCCATAACCTTTCCAACGCCGCCTTTAACGGACAGAATGCGCAGAACTTCAAGAATTACGTCCTTAGCGGAAACCCAGTCGTTCAGCTTTCCCGTAAGGTTAATTTTAACTACCTTGGGCATAGTGATATAATAAGCGCCGCCGCCCATTGCCACCGCAACGTCAAGACCGCCCGCACCCATCGCAAGCATTCCGATGCCGCCGCCCGTAGGTGTATGGCTGTCCGAACCGATAAGCGTTTTACCGGGCTTTCCGAAGCGCTCAAGATGTATCTGATGGCAAATTCCGTTGCCGGGACGCGAGAACCATATCCCGTGCTTTTTGGCAACGGAGCCTATAAAGCGGTGGTCATCCGCGTTTTCAAAGCCGCTTTGCAGCGTGTTGTGATCTATGTATGCTACCGAGCGCTCGGTCTTTACCCTGTCCACGCCCATGGCCTCAAACTGAAGATACGCCATTGTTCCTGTCGCGTCCTGCGTCAGGGTCTGATCAATTTTCAGTCCGATTTCCGTTCCCTTTATCATCTCTCCGTCGATGATATGCTGTTTAATGATCTTCTCGGTTAGTGTAAGTCCCATTTTAACGCTCCTTTTAAATTTGACTTTTCTCTTTAAAGTGCACACGCACACTATTTATTATATAACATTATAGACAAATTGTCAAGGGCTTGTATACCTAATAATGTAATGGTAATCTCTAAAAACCTTGTTTGAGCCAAAATTGAAAGCGCACGCCATCTGCGCCGTCAGTCCTCCCCGCAAGACATCAAGCCTTGCTTCGTCGGCTTTCCTTGCAGCCGACGCACTGTCAATATTGCCTTTTCAAACCGGTTTTTAGAGATGCCCTAATGAAAAAGGAGCAGCACCCACGGGCGCTGCTCCCAAAACGCTATTTAACATTCTTAACGCAATTGAATCTGGATACCGCATTGCTTAAAGTAAGCGCCAGAGCCGACAGCTCCTCGCTTTCCGCCGCGCTCTGCTCGGCAGTGGCGGTGGTGTTGTGGATAGCAGAATCCACGTTCTTTATGCCCTCGGAAATTTCCTCGACAGCCGCCGCCTGAGTTTCGGAGGCTTCCGCTATTTCGTTCATTGCCGCAGAAACCTCTGCCACTCCCTCAACGATGCCTGCCAGGGAAGCCGCCGTCTTGCGGGCAAGCTCGACGCCCTTATTTACCATGGTTATTGATTTGTTGATAAGGTCGCCCGTCTGCTGCGTAGCTTCGGAGGACTTTGTGGCGAGATTGCCCACCTCATCAGCCACGACTGCGAAGCCCTTGCCGGCCTCGCCCGCTCTCGCCGCTTCAATGGAAGCGTTAAGAGCCAGTATGTTGGTCTGGAAGGAGATGTCGCTGATAACGCTGATGATATTGCCTATTTCTCTTGAAGATTCCTCTATTTCGGAAATCGCCTGCATGAGGTCGTCCATGCACCGCTGGCTGTCCTGTGCTTTGTCATTTGCCGACTGAGATGATGCAAGCGCTTTCTTGACATTGTTGTTGTTTTCCTCGGTCTTGACGGCGATATCGGAAACGGTGGTGGTTATTCTGTCAATATCGGCAGCCTGCTGTATCGCTCCCTGAGAAAGGTTGGTTGAACCGTCCGCAAGCTGAACAGCGCCGTCCTTGACCTGCGAAGCGGAGGTTTCCACCTCAATCATTGTCTGATTAAGGGAATCTAAAATCAGATTCATGGAGTTTTTGATCTCCAAAAAATCTCCGCGGAAATCCGCCGTCGGAGTTACCGTAAGGTCACCGTCCGAAATTGCCGACAACACGCTGTGAATATCCCGTATATAACCGCCTATTGTGCTTATCATATCGTCCATGGACTCCGTCATCTGCTGGATCTCGTCATTGGAGCTGCACTTCGGCGCGGGATCGGATACGTTGCCCTGCGCGAAAAGCTGAAGTCTGGCAGAAGACTCGGTTATAGGCGCGCATATTCTCTTTACTATGCCGCTGATTATCGGAATAATAATAAGAACGCAGACTATCATCAGCACCGCGGAAATAACCGCTGTGCGAACTATATTGCTTGTGATCGCATTTGTGGGAGTTCCGACCACGATCGTCCAGCCCTCATCCGAATCTATCGGAACATAGCCGTAAATATACTCGGTTCCGTCAAGAACGCCCCTTGTAGTTCCCTTGTCGCCGGACATCAGCTTACCCAGAATGCCGCTCAGCTCACCGAACTTTTTGTTATCATTCATATCGGAAAGCTCTGTCATAAGAGGGAGCTTATCTTCGCTGCTTGTTGAAATGATCTGTTTGTTTTTGTCAATAATAAAACATATTGACCCTTCCCCGTTGTCAACATCATGAATAACATCGTTGAACACATCGATGTTCATCCCGCCGTAGGCGAGATAATCCTGCCCGCCGCTGCTGAAATACTGCCCCATCATCACGGTTATTGACCCATCCGTCAATCTTACTACGGGACTGGATATGTAATTTGTTTTATTCCTCATGGAGTATTGAAAATATTCTCTGCCGGAAATATCCGTATCATTATACGTCGTACCGTCGGCATAAGAGATGGAAAAGTCGTTCAGCATAGTCATTCCCGCGGCCTTTTCCAGCAGAGCCTTGCGGCTCTCCATGGACAGGTTTTCGTCCACCACGTTTGGATCCATCACAACGATATTGAAGGATTCCTCAAGACGTGAAATGCGGTTTTCAACCGCCGTTCCGTAAGATGCCGACAGAGCCAGCACCTCCTCCGCAAACTTTCTCGAAAGAATAACATAGGATTCAATGGTCGTAAACACCGACAAAATAACGCCCAAAATAACAACGGGTATCGCCGACATAAGCATGATTTTCTTTGCGAATCCGGTCTTTTGCCTGATTCCGTTCTTAACAGCTGCCAATTCTATCGCGTCCTTTCAAAGACAAATTTTTCTTTCTTGTCAGATATTTCACTTTATAAAATTACCCACCAAAAAAGTATTACATAAAAAGTATATCACGACAGAGAAAAATTGTCAACCCATTAAGAAATTTTTTTAAAAATAAATGCCATACTCTTCCATATCGGAAGCATATGGCATTTCGGTCTGTATATGAAAGGTTGACCTAAGGCAGCACCGCACAAAGCTTGCAAGCAAGATGCGTGCAATGTACATTTATAAACCCGTTTTTCATGAATAGACAATTCCGAAAAGGGAGTTATTAGAAAATTTCAAAATTCCCGCAGTTTTTGAAATTTCATGCTTCGGCATTGCGTTGCAAACAGTCCTTCCCACAAGCCAACTGTATAAAATCTTAATATTCTTTTCCCGATCTGATCAAGGCGCGCAGATACGCGAAAGTTTCCTCCTCGCCCTTTTCGGCAAGCATCGTCAGCAGGCTCTCGATAAGCTCCGAGGTTTCGGGATGGATCACACGGCGGCTTTTCGCAGCTAAAAAATAATCCAACGGAGAGCGGTCGGTGTATTTGTCGCCCTGATATATCTTCCCCGCCGCTACTCTGTCACAGAACATCTCCGCGACATATCTCAGCGGCATTTTAACGGGCTGAACGGTCTTTGTGGGAGGATAATAATCCGTCCAGTACTCAAAATGGTGCTTGTTGCGCCCCTTGTGGTGCATCCACGCCAGAGAGTAGCCGTAAACATCGCGCTCGCCCTCATTTGGGCTGCGTGTTCCCTGATAATACTTCACCCCCAGCAGAAACTCCGAGGGGGAGTATTTCGACAGATCGTGCCTCAGCCCCTGCCAGAATATTCCCGCTTTCCGGCAGTGGGCTATCACCTTATGGCGGTGGCGGGTTATGGTGCGAAAATGACCTATAAAGTTTTTCAGCTTCACCGAAGCTCCTTTCAGCCCGCCGCGATACCGTCAGCCATGCTGCCCGCGGTATGTATTGAATATCGGGCGAAGTCGTTTATACAGCGGCACGGACACTATTGCCGCGCAAAGACCCTTTACAAATGTAAAAGGCATATTGAAGATAACAAGGCATTTCAGCAGACTGTCGGCGCTCGGCAAGATAGCCTTGTACATTCCGACAATAGCATCCATGGGCGCATTGAATGCCGCGCTGTATGCGGGAAATACCAGAAAATAATTTGACGCAATACTTACGAGTGCCATCAATACCGCTCCGGAAAGGCAGCCTATGACCGCGCGCGATATCTTCTCGCATTTGTGAGTCATCAATCCCGCGGGAAGCACAAGGCACGCGCCCAGAATAAAATTGGACAGCTCGCCTGTACATGCGGTAGAGGTTGAAAAGCAGCCGTAAACGTTTTTCAGCAGGCAAACCAGCACTCCCGAAACCGGTCCCATTGTAAGCGAGGCAAGCAGCGCGGGAACGTCGGAGAAATCAAAGCTGATAAACCCCGGCATTATCGGCAGCTTGAACTTCAGAAACTCCGCCAGCACCACAGACAGCGCCGCCAGCAGCGCGGTGAATACCATGCGCTTTACGTCAATTTTCTTTCCCTGTTTGATCGTGTTTTCCATAATGTCCCTTTCCTCGGGAGAACAGAAAACCCGCAGCAAGCCGACAATTATTGCATATCGGCAGGACTCTGCGGGGGCAAATATTTCTATTTGTCTTCTGATTCTTTCATCCGGACTATACCGTCGGTATCGGAATTTCACCGATTCAGCTGCAAAAGCAGGTCGCGGACTTTGACCGCCGGTGGGGAATTACACCCCGCCCCGAAACAGATTAAAATATTTTCGCAAGTTTTTACTTGCAATAATATTATATTACTTTCAGAGCGATTTGTCAATAGGTTTTCGTAAAATTAACATATTCCGACCAAAAACTACTCAATATTCTGTATCTGCTCGCGTATTTTTTCTATCTCGCTTTTCTGGTCGACGACTATCCTTGTCACCTCGATATCCTGCACCTTAGAGCCTATCGTATTGGTTTCGCGGTTCATCTCCTGCACAAGAAAGTCAAGCTTTCTGCCCACCGCATCGCTGCTTTCAAGCATATCGCGGAACTGGTTTATGTGGCTGCGAAGACGGACGGTTTCTTCGTCCACCGCGATTTTTTCGGAGAATATCCCCGCCTCTAAAAGTATCCTGTTCTCGTCAACGCTTTTGCCATCCAACACCTCGCACATCCTGTCGTACAGCCTTTTGCGGTACTCCTCCACGATTATCGGAGATCGGCTTTCAACAATATTCACCCAGCCATCTATGGCGTCCAGTCTGGATAGGATATCCGCCTTCATGCGCTCACCCTCGGTTTCCCTCATGGCAATGAATTTCTCCAGAGCCTGCTCCGCTACCGACTTTATATCCGTCCAGAGCTGCTCCTCGTCCGTTTCCTCCTTGACCACGTTAAGCGCGTCGGGAATACGAAGAATATTGCTGAGAGAAAGATCGTCTATAAGCTCAAACCGCTCCTTTACGGAACGAAGCGCCTCCACATATCCGCCCACCACCTCGGTGTTCACGGATACCTTTTCGTCGTTCGCGCCCGTATTGTACACCAGAACGCTCACCTCAGTCTTACCGCGGTTCACCTTGCCCTGAAGCAGGGATTTCAGCTTTTCCTCCGCGAAATTCATGCTGCGGGGCAGTCTTGCGCTGAACTCGAAATATCTGTGATTTACCGCGCGTATCTCTACCGTTATGTCCCTTCCGTTAAGTACGTCGTGACCTCTGCCGAAGCCCGTCATGCTTTTTATCATTGCTTTGTCCCTTTCAATATATACTCGTAAAAATGCCAGTCCGTTTCATATAAATTGCCGCTCCCGCAGCGTTTGAAGCCTATTTTTTCATACAGCGCCATAGCGGAGCTGTTCTCCGTTCCCACAAGCAGGGCAATTCCGTCATAGCCGCGCTTCGGCGCTTCTTTCAGGAGATATTCCAGCAATCCGAGCGCTATACCCTGCCGGTGGTATTCTTTTCTGACCGCAACCCTTGAAAACTCGCCGAGACTGCTCACGGAGCTGTCAAAGCACTCGGGACGCTCCATCTCCTCAAAATCTCCCAGATAGGCGCATGCCGCTATCGTATCGCCATCCACCACCTTATAAAGTGATCTTTTCTCTATATCCCGACGCACAAAATCAATGGTTGGATAAGTCTCGTCCCATGTACACCCCGGCATGCCTATAAGCGAGTGATATATCCCCGCTATTTCCTCCGCGTCGGAGGGCTGCGCTAACAGTATCTTCATCATTTTTTTCCTCCCATATGCACTTAACAGGCGAGGACGGTTGTACCGCTGAACTATTACAAAAACCAAGTCAGGCATCGCGCCGAGTACCGAGGTAACGCAGAATACCAAAAAGTCTCCGAATAACACAGCGAAAAGCATTGCCGCAAGGCTCGCAAGAATGTTTATTTCATGAACTGTCTCTGAGCGGCAGGTTTCACAAACAATACCAAGCAGGCTGTTGGATTTGAGGGAATACGCTTCCTCGTCGTATGTGGGGAGAAATTCCTTCCAGCGGTGCACCTTCAATTTTTTGTACAGGCTCTCCTCAAACGGAAGCGGCGAAAACCATTTAAGACGATAGTCGAATTTAAACAGCGACGCTATATTTCCCACCGTAAGCCGTACGGTAAAATGGTAACAGACAGTCAAAGCAGTTATCCCGAGGGTAAGAAATATCTTTTTTCCCGTCCCTGCCGTCAGCCCGAAAAACGCGAACATCAGCACAAGAGATATACCCGAAACGGCATACATGACCTTTTTCATATAAGACCCTTTTCCGCCATTCGCTGCGCCGCAAGCATTATTCCCGTCTTTCCCGTGGGATATGTCAAACCGCCCTGAAGCCATACGGCATAAGGCTCGCGGAGAGGCGCGTCGGCGGAAAGCTCTATTGAAGCTCCCATTGTAAACGCGCCCGCCGCCATGATCACCTTGCTGTCATATCCGGGCATATCCCACGGTTCGGGGGCGGCAAAGCTGTCCACGGGAGAACCGCTCTGGATACCCTCGCAAAACGCTATAAGCTGCTTTTCACCGCCCAGCTTCAGCGCCGCGATAATGTCCGTCCGCTTTTCGTCATACTTCGGGAAAGCCTCAAATCCAAGCAGTTCAAAGAACGCCGCGGCGAAAACCGAGGTTTTGAGAGCCGCGCAGACCGCCTCGGGCGCGTGGAACAATCCCAGATACATTCCGCGGAGCTGATTGAGCGTGGCTCCTACCTCCTTGCCCGTGCCGGGAGTGGTCAGCCGATATGAGCACAGCTCAACCGCTTTGGACGTTCCCGCGATATAGCCTCCCGTTTCGGCAATACCGCCGCCAAGATTCTTTATAAGACTTCCCACTATCAGATCCGCGCCGACCGCTGTCGGCTCCTTATCCTCCACAAGCTCTCCGTAGCAGTTGTCGACCATGATAATACAATCGCGGTTTCCCGCGCGTATAGCCTTAATAATTTCTGATATCACCCCGATATTGAGCGACGGGCGCAGCGAATAACCCCGCGAACGCTGTATATAGCACAGCTTAGCCTCGGGAGCACGCTGTGTAATATTTTCGTAGTCGGGAGTTCCGTCGGGAAGCAGCGGTATCATGCCGAAATTAACACCGAAATCTCTCAGCGAACCGCAGTTCTCGCCGAGTATTACCTCCTGCATGGTGTCATACGGCATTCCCGTGACCGAGAGCAGCGTGTCGCGCGGGCGGAGTATGCCGAAAAGCGCGGTGGTAAGCGCGTGTGTTCCGTTCACGAAATTGTGGCGTACAAGAGCGTCCTCCGCGCCGAGCACCTGCGCGAATACCGCGTCCAGCTTATCTCTGCCGTCGTCACCGTAGCCGTAGCCGTTTGTACCCTTCATGTGGATATCGCTTATCCTGTTGTCTATAAAAGCCTTCAATACCCGCTGCCCGTTATACTCCGCGAGCTTGTCCAGCTCCTCAAAGCGCGGCTTGCAAAGCGCCTCCGCCTTTTCGGCGGCGGAAATTATTTTCGGCGAAAGTTCAAAAAATGACATGACATACTCCCCTAATACAATTATACAAAACAATTATACAACTTTTGGTATCAATTGTCAAGGCATAAAACAATATATTGACAAAAAAATGATTTGTAACCGTTAAAAAAGGACAAATCCCGCCGCGGCGCAAACAATCATATTCCGCGGTAAAGAAACATATTATTTACAAAAAAGGAAAAGTTTAAAGACAATACATAATGGGGGTGTAGATTTCTTTGAAGAAGATTGACTCAAAAGACAATAAAAACGAGGAAAGATGTATTATTCTGGGAACATATATCGTACAGCACAACGCTACGGTTCGCACCGCGGCAAAACAATTTGGGATAAGCAAAAGCACTGTGCACCAGGACATAACCTCAAAGCTTCCGCAGGTTAACAAACCCCTTTACGAGAACGTCAAGGCTGTGTTGGACAAAAATAAAAAGGAGCGCCATATTCGCGGCGGAGAAGCCACCAAACAGAAGTACGCCGAGCTTTCCCGGCGAAAAATATCGGGACGTATAACATAATACCGCAAGCGGCGGAGAGAGAAAAGCCCCTTTTCGGGGCTTTCAGTTTGTAGAAAAAGCCTAATGACAACGCAATGTCGGCGCATTATATTTCAAAAAGTCGTGCGTTTGCGAACGCAAACGCGCGCGGTTTCCGTTAGGCATGTGGAGTGAAGCGTAGCGGACGGAGTATGACTAACGGAAATCTTGGAATTTTTTAAATAATTCGCCCTTGGTCAACCTTTATATACAGTCTGACACATTTGCCGAATGGCAAATGTGTACGGTTTCCGCAGTCGCGCAGAGCGAAACGCAGTGAAGCGGAGCGTGAGTGCGGAAATTTTTTTAAATAATACGCTTTAAGCCAACCTTTATATACAATCTAAAGCCTCTTTTCGTAGCTTTATTTCTTACAAATGCAGCTATACAAAATATTCCCCTCCGAAATGGAGGGGAATAAAGTATACATACTAATGCGAATCACTTTCTCTTCTTGGAGAGAAGAACTACACCGGCAGCAGCAATCGCAGCACCTGCCACAACAGCAACACCCTCAACGCCGGTATCGGGTGAACCCTTGCTGTCGGAAGGAGTGGTAGCGGGAGCAGAAGGAGCGCTTGTGTCCGTATCGGTGTTATCAGCCGCGGGAGCGCCGCTAAGACCCGAAATCTCAAATGTTACCTTAATGGAAGAGTAACCCTCGTTGGGAATAGCCGCAAGATTATCATAAACATTGATAAGCTGCGCTCTTACAGCAGGGTTGACATCAACGCCGTCGGAACCCTTAACAGTGCTTGTGTTATCCATAGCGGCAGCCGTAGCGTCAAAATCAACAGCAGAACCGTTAAGCTCTACGCCTGTGATTGTGAGAACAGCATTAGGATTTACAGCGGCATCAATCTCAGTGTCAACCTTGAGCATATTCCAGCCACCGTCTTCAACGCCGTTCAGCTCAACGGTGTATGTACCGTCTCCCGTGATGGTAGCGTCAACATAAGACGAACCCTCAACCTCAACACCCTCGCCAAGATCGTTATCCCATACGAGGATAGTATCTTGAGAAAGATCATCACGATACATAAAGGAAGAACTCTGGAATGTGATACCTGCCATATAGGTATCTGCTGCGGAAGCAGGCATAACAAAAGCGGTTGCGGCAACTGCACAGGCAGCCACAGCGGAAATGATATTTCTGATTTTCATGATTTTCCTCCTGAAAAATGTTTTCTTGCGGACAAAAGTCCACAATCCTTTACAATAATATTATACACCTTTTTCGGGACAATTTCAAGATGTAATTTTGCACAAATCAGTCAAGCGCTATATGTAGCATTTAACAAAAATATCCATGTGTTGAAAAAATTTTACAAAAGGAAGTGTTTATACAGAAACTTTAGAAATATTTTCCAAAAGAGTGTTATTTATCTGCAAAACTTCTCAATAAACCGCATTATCCGAAACACCCGCCTCAGTAAGCCCTACGGAATCCAGTAAATTTTCCAAAGAAACATAATTTGCGGGGGTCATCATGTCAACAATTTCCCAATATCCGGTATTGTCGTCTTGAAGCAAATAACAGTGCGCTTTGCAGTAGCCATCATCCATGAAAGTTTTTGTATGGCCATATTGGCAGTAATACAGCGCGGTCACGCACACAGCTCCACTCGGGTCGGAAGCTGACTCGGCAGCGCTCTCCGTGCCGCTTTGCCTGATGCGGAAACGCTCGGTTTCCTCTTCATTTAAGGCAACACCGCACAAAGCTTGTGCGCAGATTGCGCCGTCAGTTTTTTTGTCAGATTGTACAAGCTCGATGCCGGCGGGCTGACGCCCGCCAAGGAGAACTTGTGCAATATGACGGAAAATATGCAGGCAAGATGCGTGCAAAGCGCGAAGCGCGGGCTTTGTGCGGTGTTGCCTTAAAAATACGTAAATCAACTCTGTCGGAGCAATCTCGTAATCGGTATCGTCCCTGTTCACAAAATATGAACGTACTGTTTCCACAGGGTCGATATGCTGCTCCGCTTTTTCATCGGTAGGGTTCAGTGCATCGTTCTCTGCGGCGATATCGCTGACGGACGCACCGCTTTCTCCGCATGCCGTCGCGGCAAGCATAATCATTGTGAGCATTATAGCCGAAATTCGTTTCATGTTATACATCCTTTGTCGGGTCGGGACGGAGTTGTCCATTCTATAATATTAAGACAGAT
Organism: uncultured Oscillospiraceae bacterium; assembly: GCA_910587135.1. GTDB lineage: Bacteria > Bacillota > Clostridia > Oscillospirales > Ruminococcaceae > CAG-115. Next base: position 20,563 of record CAJULF010000008.1, on the reverse strand, counting down.
TTCAAAGCGTTTTGGTTACATTTTTTGAGAGAAAGCGCACCCGCCGAAACGGGCGCGCATAACGCCATCTTACCCTCTCACAAACACATAATAATTAGTGTCACAGCCGCCCCAGCGATAATCACCGCTTTTCCACTCGATAATCAGGTATTCCTTTTCACCCGATCGCCTTATCTCATACGCGCAGGCAGTGCTGTTCCATTTGCGCAGAACATACCCTTTTGTCCATACCTGCTTGTCATCGCCGCGAATGATCTCGCTGCCGTAAACGCTTGTGCAGCTGCCGTTTTCAAAAAATTCTATCTCTTTGAAATAAAGATCACGGATACCTCCCGGCTCATTCGGGTCAAAACCGTCCTTGCTGTGTATAAATCCGAACACGACCCAGCGACCGAGCACACGTTCATCATTGACAAAAGGAAAATCAATGCGATCCTTTCGGGAAATCCCTTCGCTTGTATATCGCTCCTGATCCACGCGGCGCAAAGTGACCGTTTCGGTTTTGCCGCTTTTCGGGTAATCGTAGGATTTGAGGGCTATCGTCATGTACAGCTCGCCGCCGCGGTGCTCCAGCGTATAGTCGTTCACACTGCTGAAAGCACCGTTGCTGTACAGCAGTTTCCCCTTTGTCCACCCAAAGCACCAATACCATTCGCCACCGGGTAAGAAATACAGTTCACGCTTTTCGCCGCCAAGCGCGGAATACTCATCAAGAATTCCAACAATTTCCCATTTGCCGATAACTTCCTCGTCGTTCTCAAAAGGAACATCAATGTTTTCCTTTAAAATCACTTCATCGGATATTTTCATAAAATCAACTCCCGTCATTTCTTCCTGAAGCGCTTCAAGCCTTTTCAGCGTTTCCGTAAGCGCTTCCCTTTTTTGTAGGAACATTTGTTCGCGTTTCCCGCTGTCCGCCGTGAAAAACTTTTTTATCTCCGATAGGGTAAAACCCACGGCTTTAAGCTCACTAATACAGCAGCATACCGCAAGCTGCTCCCGCTTGTAGTACCGATAACCCGTAAATCGGTCGGTGAAAACGGGACTAAGCAAGCCGCATTCGTCGTAATATCGCAGCACGGAAACAGGAAGCCCGCTTGCTTTTGAAAATTCGCCAATTTTCATAGGCATATAGCTCCTTTCATTTCAATAAGGTACCTTATGACGTTATTATAAACCTGAAGTATGGTTGAGTGTCAAGGGGATTTTAAAAAAATATTAAGAGCCTGTTTACTAGCTCACCGCAAGCAAAATGGGTACGTCGATATACAGAACATGCTTTAAAAAAATCCCCGCGCGTATGCGCAGGGATTTTTCCTGTATATTGCATGATTTACTTTATCATGCTGGCAACCTCATCAGCGAAGTTGTCCTCTTTCTTTTCGATACCCTCGCCGCGCTCGTAGCGAACGAAAGCCTCAACCTTAAGAGCCGCGCCCTGTGCCTTGGCAACCGACTCAACATACTTGCCGATAGTCATGCTGTCGTCCTTGAAGTACTTCTGGTCTACCAGGCAGACCTCCTCGAAAAACTTTCTCATACGACCTTCAACTATCTTCTCGGCAACGTTTGCGGGCTTGCCTTCCTGCTCTACCAGCTTCATCTGGACTTCCTTCTCGTTAGCCAGAACATCAGCGGGAACGCTGTCCTTATCAAGGAACTGCGGATTCAGCGCGGTTACCTGAAGCGCAACGTTCTTGCCGCACGCAAGTACCTCCGCGTCATCGGGCTTATCGGTGGCAAGCTTTACCAATGTGCCGATCCTTCCGCCGTCATGCATATAGGGAACAAGCACACCATCCAGCTTTGTGAAGCGGCGGATCTTGAGATTCTCTCCGATAGTGGCGATCTTCTCGGTAAGCAGCTCGGAAACGGGAACGGAAGCTCCCGAAACAGTGCAGCCGGCGAGCGCGTCAACATCGGCAACATTGTTGTCGAGAATAGTGTCGGCGATGGTCTCAACAAACTCAAGGAACTTGTCGGACTTTGCGCAGAAGTCGGTTTCGCAGTTAATCTCAACTATAACACCCGTATTGCCCTTGGTCTTAGCCTTGACAACGCCCTCGGCAGCGATTCTGCCTGCCTTCTTCGCGGATTTTGCCAGACCCATTTCACGAAGTATCTTTACAGCCTCATCGCGGTTTCCGTCTGCCTCTACCAACGCTCTCTTGCAGTCCATCATGCCGCAGCCTGTCATATCGCGCAGTTCTTTAACGTCCTGTGCAGTTACATTAGCCATTTTGATCTATCTCCTTTATAATATCTAAATACAATTACTCTTCGGTTTCCGCGGGAACTTCCTCAGCAGCCGCTTCCGCGTTGCCCTGATTAGCGGAAATGATAGCGTCCGCCATTGCGCCGGCAATAAGCTTAACGGCTCTGATAGCGTCGTCGTTTCCGGGAATAACATAATCTATCTCGTCGGGGTCGCAGTTTGTGTCAACGATGGCAACAACGGGGATACCCAGCTTTCTTGCCTCGGCAACCGCAATCTTCTCCTTGCGCGGGTCAACTATAAACAGCGCTCCGGGGAGCTTTTTCATGTTCTTGATACCGCCAAGGAACTTCTCCAGCTTCTCGATCTCAAGGTTCAGCTTTACAACCTCTTTTTTGGGAAGCAGGTCGAAAGTGCCGTCTGTTTCCATTGTATGCAGCTGCTCAAGTCTTGCGATCCTTCTCTGAATGGTCTTGAAGTTTGTCATCATGCCGCCGAGCCATCTTGCGTTTACAAAATGAGCGCCCGCGCGGATAGCTTCTTCCTTGATGGAGTCCGCTGCCTGCTTCTTGGTTCCGACAAAAAGAACCTCGCCGCCGTTCGCCGCAACCTCGTGAATGAAGTTGTAAGCCTCGTCCAGCTTCTTTACGGTCTTCTGCAGGTCAATAATGTAAATTCCGTTTCTCTCCGTGAAGATATAGGGAGCCATTTTAGGGTTCCATCTTCTTGTCTGGTGACCGAAATGTACGCCCGCTTCGAGAAGCTGCTTCATAGATACTACTGCCATTTGTGTTTTCCTCCTGATTTTGGTTGTTTTTCCGCCACGCCGAATCGCCCTCCAAACGCTTTCGCGCACCATAGCGGGCTGTCGGGTGTGTGTAATAGCAATCAAAGAACAGTTTCCGTTCTCCGATTACGCGCTTACCATAGTATTGTACCATAATTAGCCTTTTATTTCAAGTAGGTTTGGATTTTTTATTTTTAACAAATTTCAAGCGCGGTCTTGCTGCTTTTTTGTTACTGTTGAACAAAAGAAGCATAAAACCCCATTCCGGAATAAACAACTGCCGGCTGTTTGTTCCAAAATGGTTTAGCCAACACCGAATGGATTTATTTGAATATATTCCCAAAAGGCTTTCCGCGCTTTTTTGGACAATGCGGGGGAAGCTCGCATGACACGAGTATGGTATCCTCGCCTATAACCTCAATATCGCCCCACCTTATATCGATATCCTCTTCCCTGCCGAATATTCCGAAAAACCGCGCTCTTCCGAAGATAATAAGGCGGCATATCTTGGCGGTGCAGTTGTCGAATTCAAGGTCGTCGGGAAAGCCCAGACGCGCTCCTGTTTTTATATCAATTACTTCCTTGCATTTTATGTCGTTAAAGCTGTAAACCATTTTGCTCACCCATGCTTTCATATTACAGAAGTACTTGTATATACCGTATATGAATTTTATGTGAGAATTTTCGGATATAGAAGCGGGGCGATATTTATTTATGCAAATCCAAGTGCCGCGCGGAGCAGCCTGAGCGGTTTATTATCGCGTACCGCTCAAAATCATATCAAACAGTCTGTCAGCCGCCAACGACCTCACATCGCCGCCGCGAAGCACACAGATACGCCTTGGCGGCAGCGGCTCTCTGACCTTAATATCCCTGATTTTGCCCGAATTCATCTCTCGCTCTGCAAAATCCGCGACAACGCAGCCGATACCCATATTTCTCACCGCAAATCCGACTATCTGCGGACTGGTGGCAAGCTCAAACTTCGGAGATGCGCATAAACCGCGCTTCCGTAACTCATTGTCGAGAAACGTTCTTGTACTTGTATTGCCCTCAAGAAGTATCAGCTCGTTTTTTATTTCCGAAAGACTCACACCGTCGGGAATATCGCTTTCAGCGCCGCATATGAAAATATCCCTTATTTCACGGATCGGAAACACCTCAAAGCCGGTACAGTCAAACGGCTCGCTTACCGCCGCAAAGTCGATTTTGCCATGTTTGAGAAGCTCCAGCGTCTGCGGGGTGGGATTGTTTGTTATGGCTATTTTCACATTGGGATATTTCCCGTGAAATAATTCGAGATACGGTAAAAGGCAGAATTCCAGCGTCATATCGCTTGCGCCTATCCTTATTTCCCCCGCGTCGAGCCGCAGCACAGCCGCCAGTCTGCGTTCTCCCTCCGAAAACGCCGCAACACCCTCCGACACATATTTATAAAGAAGCTCCCCTTCCGCGGTGAGCTTTACGCCTTTCGATGTACGCAAAAACAGGGAGCAGTCCAGCGCCTCCTCAAGCTGCCTTATCGTTTGGCTGACCGCGGGCTGCGAGATAAACATCTTTTCGGCGGCTACGGTAATGCTTCCGTACTCGGCGGCAATGCAAAATATTTTGTACCAGTCATAGCTTATATTCATGACAATACCTCGTCAGAAATCGGTTCCGCAATTATTTGCGCATATCCGCAAGAATTATCTGCTCCCGCCTTGGTCCGTTTGATATCATGGTTATTGGAACACCTATCCGATCTTCTATAAATCTCACATATTTTTTCGCGGCTTCGGGCAGCCTGTCATAATCGCGGATACCCGAAATATCGCTTTTCCAACCGTCAAGGTACTCATATACCGGCTCGGCCTTGTCCAGCATATACGTTTCGGGGAATTTATCAGTTATCGCGCCGTTTATCCTGTATCCCACACATACGGGTATCCTGTCGAGAAAGCTAAGAACGTCAAGCATGGTCAGAGCCGCTTCCGCTGCACCCTGGAGCATGCAGCCGTATTTTGCCGCAACGCAGTCAAACCATGCTATCCTGCGCGGTCTTCCCGTTTTTGCGCCGTACTCTCCCGAATCCCCGCCGCGCCTGCGCAGCTCATCGGCTTCGCTTCCGAATAATTCCCCGACAAACGCACCCGCGCCCACACAGGTGGAATACGCCTTAATAACGGCAACTGTCCTGCCTATCTCGTATGGCGGTATACCCGCGCTTACGCTGCCGAATCCCGCAAGCGGCGAGGACGAGGTCACAAAGGGGTATATACCGTTATCAACGTCGCGGAGCGCTCCGAGCTGCCCCTCAAGCAGAATGTTTTTACCCGCTTTGACCGCGCTGTTCACATAGTACGTACAATCGACAAGATAGGGTTTCAGCCTGTCCCTTATCTCGGTGAGATACTCCGTCAAAGCGCTGGCGGAAAGAACGTTCTCCACACCATAGAACGCTTTGAAAAAAATATTTTTATCCTCGCAGAAACGCTTGATTTTATCGGATAATCCCCCAGAATATAATTCCGAAATCTGAAAATTCCGTTTGGCGTATTTATCGGAATAGAATGGAGCTATGCCCGACAGTGTTGAGCCGAATCCGCTTTTTCCAAGCCGCCGCTCCTCCAGTATATCCTGCTCCTTGTGAACAGGAAGCAGCAGCTGCGCACGCGACGACACTCTTACCGCAGGCTTGGAAACGCCGCGTTTTTTCAGCATTTCCAGTTCGCCGAAAAACTCCTCAGCATCAAACGCCGCTCCGCTCGCGATAATATTTTCCGTATGCCCGTGAAAAACACCCGACGGCAGCATATGCAGCACGAATTTCCCATAATCATTAATTATAGTGTGCCCCGCGTTTGCGCCCCCCTGAAAGCGCACCACGATATCCGCCTGAGCCGCCAGCAGATCGGTCATTTTGCCCTTGCCCTCGTCGCCGAAGCTCCCGCCTGTAATTGCTGTTACCATCTGAATACCTCCGAAATATAAATTGTACTTGGTACAATTTAAGTATAACATCTCGGAGTCGGATTTTCAAATACATCATTATTATGATCGGCATAAGGGCGTGTTATGACAGACGCGTTTACAGACAATAGCGTCCGTTGCGCTATTTCAGCACCTTAATATTCTCTGATATATCCGCTGTCCGTGAATCTCGTTTATCAGACTGTATCCGCACTTTTCGTAAAATCCCCACGCGCTGTCGTCGCTGCCAAGTGTTATGTATTTATATCCGCTTTCTTTTGCGTTTTTTTCAAGAGCCGCAAGCAGCGCAGAGGTTATCCCACGCCCGCGGTACTCCTCTTTGCAGCAGCAATAGCCCAGAACAACGCTTTCGGGATTTTCGGCTCTGCCGAGCGCCGCCGCAACGGGCTTGTCCCCGATCTCCGCGTATATCAGCAGACAATTATCGGAAAGTCTTTCCCGCCATGCCTGCTCGGAATATGTATCGGTATTTGGCTTGCCGAGGATATCCCAACACATTTCAAGCACGGAAGTCAGAGTTTTTTCATTGCTGATTTGTTTTATGATAAAATCCATATGAGTCCTCCTAAATAGAATATGGCTTAACCGCGCAATAGCTGCTCGGCATCACCCAAAGAAAAATCCGCCGTCCAATGGCGATTTACGGGAAACGCCATTCCTCGGGACAGAAAAGGTATAAAAGCCCGACAATATCTATTTTATTCTAAGAGCCTGTTTAGTATCTCATCGCACGCATCTTGCTTGCTGATTTTCCGTCATACTTAGGCAATTTTTCTTGAAACACATACAGTATTTCAGCGGAAATTTGCCGTCGTCTGACGAAAAATTCTCTGCGCAATCTGAGCACGCCGAGATACTAAACAGGCTCTAACATATATGCAAAGATTAGCCAAGACGTTTTATACAATTGTTTTTTGACGGTATTTGATTTTTTGTGGGAAATGCACAATTTCGCGAGTTTTATTGTGATTTCAACTATGTTCTCGTCTTACGACGCAATATAATAAGCGCGGCGATGTATTTTTTCAAACTCCATCTTTTATATCTCCCTATATCCACTTGCGATAGGTTTTCTTGCCGTACTTTTCCTCTATGACATCATAGCCGCAGCTTTCGTAGAACCCCCAAGCGTTATTGTAGCTGGTGAGAGTTATTTTTGAATAGCCGTGCCGCCTTGCGTTATTTTCAAACGCTTTTATAAGAGCGGCGGTGATTCCCTTTTTGCGGAACTGCTCGCGGCAGGCGGCAAAGCCTATAACAACGCTGTCCGCACTTTCCGCTCTTCCGAGAACAGCCGCTATCGGCTCGCCGCCGCGCTCCGCGTACAAAAGAAGATAGCTCCTGTCCAGCCGCCGCTTCCACGCCTCATAGGAATACAGACCCTCGTAATGCTCGCCGAGAATAGAATAGCACATATCCAGAACGCTTTTCAGCGTTCTCTCGTCGGCTATCTGTTTTATGGTGTATTCCATAGGTTTACTCCTTTGATCTGTCTTTAAATGAAAAGCATATCAGCGCGTATGCCTCGAAAAAAATTGCCGCGCAGGCAAGCAGCGCAGAAATGTACGGCGGTGTGTTTTTATTGTTATTTCAAATTTGGCTCGTTTCATGGCTGAACTCCTATATTGAAATAATCAGACCGTTGATTTCAGCTTTTCGTTGATAAAACGCTCCGCGTCTTCAAAATTACCGTGATTGAATTGTGAGATATCCGCGTTTTCGGGATTTTCGGCAAATTCGTCAATAAGAAATGTTGCAATCCCCAGCGCCGCCGCGCACATATCCTCGGGAACGCTGTTTCCTATCATAACGCACTCCTCGGGAGAAGCTCCGACCTTTGACAATATTTCCTTATAATACCCCTGATTGGGCTTGCAGAAGCTGCTGTTGTCGTAATGAGTGACAAGCTCAAAATCCGATTCGCACAAATTTACCCACTTCATTCTTGTGCGCACTCCGTCAAGCGGGAAAATCGGATTCGTAGCCAGCACAAGGCGCAGACCCGCCGCTTTCAGGCGCTCAACCATGGGCTTATGGTCGGGTATGTATTTCAGGCTAACTTTTGCTTTGTCAAACTCCTCGGTGTAAAACCTGTCGCAAAGCGGCTTTGCGTCGGGCTTTCCTTCATTGAGAGCGCAGAAAGTCTCCCAGAACGCCTCCGAGTTTACGCGGCTCCCGTCGTTCTTTATCATCGCCTCCGTGCCCGCCCAGACAGCCTTTATTGTAGGCTTCGGCTCATAGCCGAGCGGCGCGATCTTTTTACTCAGCTCCGCGAAATAAATGTTCACAAAATCCTCCTGCTCAAATGGGAGCAGCGTTCCGTCAAGGTCAAACATTATTGTTTTTATCATTTTTCTTCTCCGTTTCGCGCTTTTTAAGCCGCTCCCGCTGCTTCAAAAGCTTTTTTTGATAGCTCTGCATGGTCTCCTCGTCGGCTTCATAGACTGTTCGGCTCAGTGTCCAGTTATCGTCGGACACCTTTCCGCAGGATATTTTTATAAAGAAATTCCCGTGCTCGGGACAAGCCGCAACGGTGCTCTTTTTGCCGCCGCCGCTGAACACCCACTCTCCCGATACAAGAATATTGCCGCATTTCGGGCATTTGCAGTCCCTTACGCGAACGTCCTCAAAGCACTTTCTCATATTCGCGACATTCTTTATGATATCCTTTCGCAGCACGGTTCGGACGGGATTGGGCATCTGGGCGTACTCCGCGATACCCTTTATCATATCCAGCTTTTTGCACACTTCAAAGGTAAACATCGCGTCGTTCAGAGCGTCGTGCGCCTTTACATCCATCGGGATCTCAAGCCGTTCCGCCGCGTCGGAAAGCGACCACTGCTTTCGCTCGCCGTCGACCTGCTTATTATAAATCAGTTGGAGATTTATATAATCCTTGCCAAATTCGGTATCCAGACCGTGTACAGCCAGATTATCGGAAAGCATTGCGATATCGTCAAAGCCCCATGTGATAAACCGAAAATCCTCGCCGCACCACATTTTCAGCCGTTTGAACGCCTGCGGGAAGCTCTCGCCGAAGGTAAGCTGCGTGCTGGTTATCCCCGTTATTTTCTCAACATGTCGATTCATTATTTTATAGTATTTAGGGCAGACGCTTATTTTGACCTTTTCGATAAAATTAAAGCTCTCGTCGGTCTTTACCGCTCCTATCTGGATTATCTCTCCATGCAGCGGCACGGGGGACAGTATCGTCTGCTCCCGCGTCAGCGGCTGATTCCATTCCAAGTCCATTATAATGTAATACATCTTTTTTCAGTCTTTCCTGTTTGATTTACGCAAAAGCTCCAGCGCCTTTATCAGTACCCTGTCCGTTCCGTTGGCGATATCCTCCGCGGTTCTTTCAACAGGGATATCGGGAGCAATTCCGACATTTACATACTCGCTGCCGTCTATGAGCTTGCCGTGTGTGGTCGCGAGCCGCATTTCCCCGCCGAGCGGCAGCTCCCTTATCATAGCCTCCGCGCCCGAGCCGAATGTGGTCGTTCCGACTACCTTCGCCCTGCCCGTGAGCTTAAAATAGGACGCAAAATTTTCCGCGGCGCAGGCGGTGCGGTGATTCGTCAATATCAGTGCGGGAGAGGTCAGTTCGGTTTCCCTCTCGTCAAAGTCGATATATCCGTCCTTTTCGCCGTTTTCAGCGAGGTTCTCATAATATGTATGAGAAGCTACCTCGTAAATTTTACGCTGCCATGGGTCGGAGAGATCGGGATTTTCGCGGTCGATATAGGGCTCGAGCGCGTGATATTTCGCGCTGTGAGCGGGAGTTTTCTGCTCCGACTTAACGGAATATTTTCCGCTTATAAAATATCGCGCTATTTCAAGCGGCGGGTCGCCCATGCCGCCCGAATTTCCCCTTACATCGATAATATAGCTTGTACAGCCCTTTAACAGCTCAATATTTTCTGCGAATTCCCTTGTGATTTCCGCGTGATAAAAATCGAATATCTCTATCACCGCGATATTGTCCTTTGTAAGAGAAATAACAAGGCTTTCTGAGCGGAAGCGCTCTTCAAGCGGCTCGGGGGGCTTTACACCAAGCTCTGCCCAGACTGTTTCCGCAGGCTCGCTCATTTTAAAGGTAAACTCTCCCTTGTCCGCCGTTACGGTTATCGGCTCGTTGGCATCAAAATTGAACATCACGGAAGCCTCTATGCAGTCATAGCAGGCGAAAAGGCTCTCGGGCAGCTCGTGCCAGTAAAAGGGATATACATATTTTCCCATGTACTCCCCTATCGGCAGCCCTTGTATATGAGTTATTTCGGATAGCAGAAGCTCTTCGCGCTCCGACGGAACAGCCGACAAGAGAAATTTCCCCTCCGCGCGTGTCACGCCGAACGGCACGTTTCTGCCCTCCAACAGCGTAAAAGGCGGCGTTACCGCAGTGTGCCCGTCGCGAAGCAGCGCGTAGAATCTCATCAACAGCAGGTAATACTCAAGGTCGCTCCGCGCGTTTATCACAAGCGGAAGGTATTTTTTATATTCCGCGTCCCAGTCGAGCTCGGGGAGCTCCGCCCAGAAAGCGAAGTTGTATTCGGCTTCTTTCCACAAATAAGAAAGCGTGTAAACGCGCTCGTCAACCGTAAGCATAACTCCTCCATAAAAATTTACGATAATCCTATCAAAGCATCAAGGAACCTCCGACCTTATCCTTGCGCCACTCAATAAACTCGTCATAACTGCCCTGCCTGTCAAGACAGCCATTTTCGGTGATCTCTATAATGCGGTTGGCAGCAGTTTCAAGTATTTCATGGTCGTGGGTGGCAAAGAGAATATTTCCCTTAAACTCGGAAAGCCCGTTGTTTACCGCCGTGATACTTTCCAGATCAAGGTGATTGGTGGGTCTGTCCAGTATCAGCACGTTGCTCTGAAACAGCATCATGCGCGAGAACATACAGCGAACCTTTTCGCCGCCCGAAAGAACGTTCACAGGCTTGAAAACGTCGTCGCCGCTGAACAGCATTCTCCCGAGAAATCCGCGTAGATAGCTCTCGGTCTCGTCCTTGGAATACTGACGCATCCAGTCGATTATGGAAAGGGTGCAGTCGTTGAAAAAGGCGCTGTTGTCGTTGGGGAAATAGCTTACCGAGGTCGTGCTGCCCCATTTGAAGCTGCCCTCGTCAGGCTGAAGCTCCTCGGTGAGTATGCGGAACAGAGTTGTCACGGCTATCTCGTTCGCTCCCACAAAGGCTATCTTGTCGCCGCGGTTGACCGTAAAGCTGACATCGTTAAGCACCTTTACCCCGTCAACCGTTTTGGACAGCCCCGACACCTGCAGGATATCCTTGCCCACCTCGCGCTCAACGTCGAAGCCTATATATGGATATTTACGCGAGGACGCGGGCAGTTCTTCCACTGTCAGCTTATCAATCAGCTTGCGGCGCGAAGTCGCCTGCTTTGATTTTGATTTGTTCGCGGAGAAGCGGGCAATAAAATTCTGCAGCTCCTTTATCTTCTCCTCGGCGCGTTTATTTTGCTGCTTAATCATGCGCTGTATAAGCTGCGAGGATTCATACCAGAACTCGTAATTGCCGACGTACATCTTGATTTTTCCGTAGTCGATATCCACGATATGAGTGCAGACGTTATTAAGAAAATGGCGGTCGTGCGACACCACTATGACCGTGCCGAAATAGTCAGCAAGGAAATCCTCCAGCCATGCTATGGCGTCCACGTCGAGATGGTTGGTAGGCTCGTCCATGAGGATAATATCGGGATTTCCGAACAGGCACTGCGCCAGCAGCACCTTTACCTTTTCGTTACCCGTAAGGCTCTCCATCTTCTGGGAGAGTATCTCCTCTGGAAGTCCCAGCCCCTGTATCAGCTTTGAAGCGTCGCTTTCCGCCTCCCAGCCGTTAAGTTCGGCGAATTCGCCCTCCAGCACCGAAGCGCGCTCGCCGTCCTCGTCGGAGAAATCCTCCTTTGCGTACAGCGCGTCCTTTTCCTGTATAATGTCATATAAGCGGCGATTGCCCATAATTACCGTATCCTGTACGGTGTATTCGTCAAACGCGTAGTGATCCTGCCGAAGCACCGACATACGAAGCTCCTCGGGCTTGGACACCGTTCCGTTAGTCGGCTCAAGCTCGCCGCAGAGCACCTTTAAAAAGGTGGATTTCCCCGCGCCGTTCGCGCCTATTACTCCGTAACAATTGCCTGACGTGAATTTCAGTTCCACGTCCTTGAATAAAAGCTGTCCGCCAAAGCTGACACTTACATTAGATACTGTTATCAAATTTTTGTCTCCTTATTTTAAAAAATTTTCCGCGACCCGCCCGCAAAAGCTCCGCATTCGCTCCGCTTTCACGGGCTCTCGCGGAAAATTTTCCTGCGTGGGCTATGTGTTGCTGTTTACGATCACTGCTTTACTGCGTAAGCGATATGAGTATTTGACTATGTTCCCTGTCGGAGAATAATATGATGAAAAAATGCGATATCCCTGAATTCGGGAATTTCCTCTGTCCTGCATTCAAGAGCATACATATTGGATAACCACTCATCTCCGATCTTCAACTCATTGCGCTGTAAAGCATAAAAAATGCGCAAGCCATAAATTTTATATATTTTAAGCATACCTCTGCAGTATTCTTCTAACTCGTGATCATCATATTCATTTATCGTTCCGAAATTAGCAGATTCCGCATTTCCGTTTTCCAATAGTTTCAACGCCTCATCGATATCATATTCAAACACAGCTTTCTGCATTATTTTTCCCGCTCTGTTATGCTTAATAACGGAAATAAAGCCGTTCGTTTTTAATAGTCTGTTAAATTCAAATAACAGCTCTTCCCTGTCATTCAGATATTCCATGACATTATGGCAAATGATCACATCAAAAAATTGACTCGGCAAATTTTTTATAGCCTCGATACCACCAATGATCTGCTCATAGTGATTATCGGTAAATTGATGTTTTAACATTTCTTTGTTCGGCTCAACGGCAATTACATTATTGTATTCAGCGAAATGATCTGCTGTATATCCAAAACCGCTTCCAAAATCAAGGATTTTTTTGCCCCTGCATTCTATATTATGCCATGCCAGTTTATAAAACAATTTGCCCCACAAGGGCTGTTTATGCGGTGTTGCATTGATATTCTTTCCCCGGTTTCATAAAAAGTACGTAAGGAGTTTATCTCCTGTCCTTATAGGCATACCCGAAATCAATAGGCGGCGCGGTCACCGAAATATACACAAACTCCGTATCGCCGTCGTTAAGCAGCCCGTGAACGTCCTTGTCCGCAAACCGAACCATGTCTCCCGCCGCGAACTCCTTTTCAGCGTCGTCCGCCAGCAGCAGCTTTCCCGTTCCCTTAACGGCATACCATATCTGCTCCGAGGCTTCGTGCGTATGTCTCGGCTGGCATGCTCCCTTTTCGAGATGTACCTCGGTTATCGTTACCCTTTCGCTTGCGGAATTGCCCGGATTTAAAAGCTGCCTGGACACCACGCCGGGGTTCGACAGCTCCTTAATGCTGCTTTTCTCAATAAATTCCATTGCCGAAACCTACACACATTATATCTTTGCGAAAGCCTCTTCCAAATCCGCAATAATATCATCGGTATTCTCCAGACCTACCGAAAATCTTATCAGACCGCCGTCGATCCCTGCCGCGACAAGCTGCTCGTCGGTGAGCTGCCTGTGGGTAGCGCTTGCGGGGTGAAGCACGCAGGTGCGGATATCCGCAACGTGTACCTCATTTGAAGCGAGCTTTAAGCTGTCCATAAACTTAACTGCCGTCGAACGTCCGCCTTTAATCGAGAAGGAAATAACGCCGCTTGTGCCGTCGGGAAGATACTTTTTCGCCAGCTCGTGACCTTTGCTGTTGGGAAGCGCAGGATAGGTGACAAACTCGGCTTTGCCCGTGCTCTCGATATACTGTGCGACCTTGAGAGCATTCGCGCAGTACTGCTTCATACGAACCGCCAGAGTTTCCAGACCGAGATTCAGCAGGAAAGAGGAATGTGCCGCGGGGTAGCAGCCGAAATCCCTCATAAGCTGCATACGCGCCTTTGTGATATAGGGAGCAGCTGGGTAATCCTTTGTGTAAACAAGCCCGTGGTAGCTCTCGTCGGGCTCGGTCATGCAGGGGAATTTTCCGTTTGTCCAGTCGAATTTTCCGCTGTCTACAATAACGCCGCCGACCTGCACCGCGTGTCCGTCCATATATTTTGAAGTGGAATGTATCACGATGTCCGCGCCCCACTCCATCGGGCGGCAGAGAATAGGCGTTGCAAAGGTGTTGTCAATTATCAGCGGAACTCCGTGGTCATGAGCCGCCTTTGCCCACATCTCGATATCCAGCACGGTAAGCGCGGGATTCGCGAGAGTTTCCCCGAAAACCGCCTTGGTGTTGGGCTTGAACGCGGCATTGAGCTCCTCGGCGGTGCAGTCCTCGTCCACCCAGATACACTCGATACCCATTCTCTTGAGCGTTACCCCGAAAAGGTTTATCGTTCCGCCGTAAATGGACGCTGAAGCGATAAAGCTGTCCCCCGCCTCGCAGATATTGAGGATTGACAGCAGCGAGGCAGCCTGTCCGCTGGAGGTGCACATTGCCGCCGCTCCGCCCTCGAGAGCAGCTATCTTCTTTTCAACAACATCGGTTGTGGGGTTCTCAAAGCGTGAGTAAATAAGGCTCTTGGTGGGGTCGTCAAATACCGCCGCCACGTCGTCGGTGGAGTCGTAAACATAAGTAGTGCTCTGAACTATCGGCATTACTCTCGGCTCGCCGTTTTTAGGCGTATAGCCCTCGTGAAGGCATTGTGTTTCGATTTTCATTTATTTTTTCCTTTCTGTCCATGTGTCCGCGGAATTATGCCGTTTCAGCGTGTATATGAAGTGTTTATCTGAACCCAATTTTTAAATTTGAAATTTTCCGCGACCCGCGTAAGGCTCCCGCGAAAAATTTCCTGCTTCAATATTGCGCTGCAATAACTTTCTCTACAAGCTGCCGCGGCATTATGCCGTTTTTTACCATACCCTTTTAGTATAACATATTTTGCCTTATTTTACAAGTCCCATTTAAGGGAAAGTTTCATTCACAGGTAATCCGATTTAAAGGGATTTTTGTCACATACCCTTTATACAATCGGTTATCGGGATATTCACCGCCGCCGAGTAAAAACGAAAGCGTGTGCTTTTACGACGGCTTGCCGCCCATTTTTACAAAGCTTAAAAATAAAAGCCCGTCTGTTTTCAAGCGCCGAAAAGACGCGAATATCTTGTGAAGACAGGTTCTAAGCACCGCCAAACACCCCGTATTTCGTTTTGAGCCTTTCAAGCCTTTTACCGAGCGGCTTGCGGAGTGCAAGCAGAAATACCGCGTTGGAAACGCAGTACACCGCCGTAATCGGCAGCGAAGCCGCCATTGCCGCGACCCAGCGCGAAACCGAGAACGCTCCGCCCTCCGCGGAGAGCGCCGTCCATACGTCCATTACCGTGGAGAAGAACACTCCCGATATAACTCCGTAAACGCACAGCGGAACAGGCTTATCCAGCAGTCCTTTTTTGTTAAAAAGCCCCGCCGCAAGCCCTATAAGCCCCCAGCAAAGCATCTGAAACGGCGTCCACGCGCCCTGCCCGAAATAAATATTTGAGATAAGCGCTGAGAGCGCTCCAATCATAAACCCCGCCTGACCGCCGAAGTACATGGCGGCTATCGTCACTATTGCCGAAACGGGCTTGAAAAAGGGTATCGGCGCGAATATAAACCGCCCCGCTGCCGAAAAGGCAGTCATGACCGCAGCCAGAACCAACTCCCTTGGCGATGGAGCACGATTTTCAAACGCCATAAAAAAAGGCACGCAGCAAAGCACCGCTCCCGCCGCCGCGGCGATATCCCACCTTAACCCCGCTGCCGTAAGAACCACAGCAAGCGGCACCGTAATCAGCGCCGCTATGCTTAATATACGTTTTATAAAACTTTTTCCGCCCATATCACTTCTTTTTCCGCTTATCCAATCCTGCCAGAATATCGTCCACCTCATACCGCCCCTTATCAAGCGAATCATCGTCATCCGAAATAAGCTCGCTGCGGCTCTTCTGCGCGAGTATCACCGAGCTTCGCCTTCCGCTGTAACTGTCCGCGTCGGGCTTTATCGCTCCTCTGTGAGCCTTGCGCCCGATCTGGGGCACCTGCGACTGTGCGAAAAACGCGTCGTTTTTGGATTTCTTGGGAAGCTCCGGTATTTCCGCGGTCGCGCCGCTTACCTTAGGCGGCTCCACCGCGTTGTCAAGATACCTGCGCGCAGCTACGGGAGGAGGAGTTCCCCTTACTGCCGCGGTTTTAACGGGATTTGTTTCCCGCTCTGCGGGTGGTTCGGGAATATCAGGGATAACCCTGTCACTTAGCGTATCGGGAATGTCCGTCGGTGCGGCAGCGCTCTCCTCACGGTGCGGATAAGGCGGTTCTCTTGCCGGCTCGGGCTTGACTGCACGTCTTTCCGCAAATTTTTCCAGAAGCTGCTCCGTTGTTTTCTGGGGGGGAGCTATCGGTTTGGAAAGCGGAATTATTTCGGGGCGAGTATTTCCGCGGGCGGGAGCATGCTGCTTTCCCGAATAACTGAACAATACGCCGTCCGCGCCCGATGCGGGCATTGCGGATTCTCTTCGCGATATAGCTCCCCTGCCGTCGGACTTGACCGATATTGCCACGGGTGACGCCGCGGGATCCTCACGCTCATTTTTCACCTTAGGTATTACTTCGGGGGGAGGCAGCTTGGCAGCCGCAGCTCTTATAATTTCAAATATAATAAGAGCCAGACATGGCAAAACCGCCATAACGCATATTCCCCAGCCCGTTTTGGAGAATCGTATTATCGCACCCAAAATAGAACTGGACATATCCGCATTTCCGATAAGATCGGTCTCTTCAAAGGAATACTGCCCCTCGCTGTCGGAAACGGTCACGGTATAAACTCCGTCCTTCATTTCCGCACTGTCCATATAACCCAGCGCAGGCTTTTCACCGCGCATATAAAGTATAAGGCTGTTTTTCTCCAGCTCATATGCCTCACAGCGACGCACGATGACCGCGCTCCCCTCGTTCACCGCCTCAAACTCGCCTGTTTCGGCAATATATATATTAAATCCGAAAATATCCACCGCGCCCCTCGCACCAAAAAGCGAAGATGTAACAATGAACAATATGCATAGTATCAGCAGCAGCGCACACACTGCATACCCGATACCTCTTGATATCTTTTTTCCCAAAATCTTTATTACACCCCTTTAGATTATCAAAAAATAAATGCTCTTTTAAGTATACCATATATGTCGATTTTTTGCAAGTCATTTTTTATACTGATTTTTTCAAGGATTTTCCGCAGGAATTTTTTCCGACCATGAAAGCTTTTTTACAATCCGAAATCGCGCAGCCGTAAAGACTGCGCGATCTTGTCATACTTATTATTCAAACAGAGAAGCAAGCTTTAATGCGTCACCGAAATTGCCCGCCGCATAGATTTTCGCGTCCATAAGCGGGATCTTGCCTTCGGCAAAAGCTGTGATATCCGCAAGAGGAATATCCGCCTTTAATGTGCAGTCATCATACTGATAAGGAGCAACGGTCAGCTTTCCGTCCTTTACCTCAATATAAATGAACTTATGATTTTCATTATTATTTTCCCAACCGTAAATTTTCAATTCAACCGCGATAATATCACTGATCTTCGCTGCCTTTGCCTTGCTCGCCTTCTTTGTGAGCTTGGTGCAGATATCCTCAACCGTGAGCGCTTTGGGCTTTCTGCCACCCCTTTTTACTGTGGGTTCTGTCTTGGCAACCGCTGCGGTTTTTGATGTTTTTGCGGCAGCCTTTCCCGCTGTTTTTGATTCGGGCTTTGCAGCCTTGACGGGTGCTTTTTCGGTTTTAGCGGCAGTCTTTTTCGCCGCAGGCTTCTCAGTCGCTTTCTTAGCAGCCGGCTTTTTAGCAGCAGCGGTTTTCCTTGCGGCGGGCTTCTTCTCCGCAGGCGCTTCCTTTACCGCCTTAACGGTTTCCTTGACCTGAGCATCTTTAACGGATGCTGCCTCGGTCTTAATCTCTTCCTTCACGGCGGGCGCGGTTATCGGTGTGGTCTTTGCCACCTCGGTTTTGGGTTCTGCCGTTTTCATGGATTTCCTTGCCATAATTCAATGATCCTTTCGTAAACATATTCTCTGCCCGATGAGCAGGAAAAGCCTTAGGAAATACGAAAATATATACGATATATTATCGCTCTGCGATTATTATAACATAAACAAAATATTTTTTCAACCATATTTTCAGCATTTTTTCATTTTTTCTAAAAAATATAACAGAAATTCAATATTGGAAAGGTGTCTGCAATAAAATTTAAATGGAATTTTAAAATATGAACAGCAATGTCATAATAAAATCATTTACAAAAAGCACGAAAATATTTTAGGGCACCTCTAAAAGCCGATTTGAAAAGGCAATATCGACAGATTGCGTCGGCTGCAAGGAAATCCGATGAAGCAAGGCTTGATACCTTGCGAGGAGGTTTGATGCCGCAGACGTCGTACACTGACAATTTTTGCTCAGGCAAGGTTTTTAGAGATGCCCTTTATAAAGATGATCTTGTATAGATAAGGTTAACCTGAAGCGTTAAAAAAATTTTCAAAATTTCCACCGCATGGGTATGCAAACACTATGTCCATACTCCGTTTTGCTTTGCTTCACTCTACATTCCCGGCGAAAACCGCGCAGCGTTCGCGAATACAAACGCGCGGCTTATTGAAATTCATTGCGCCGAGAATGTGTGACATATAGTTTTGTTTGCAAGCCGAAAAACAGGTTCTTATATTGTCAAGCATAAACTTCCATGTCCTCACATATGATTGTAAAGAAAATCAACAAATGCTTGGAGGTACAAAATGACAGAGTATTTGCCCGAGGGGTATCTGATAGGGACAGCGGAAAATCGAATCAGAATCGGCTCTCCCACGGCGCTCAGGGAAAGCATGGAGAGCGGAAGTATTCTTGAAGCGCGCTGTGCAATATGCGACAGTAAGCATAATCTTATTGTTGAGTTGGGTTGTATGAAGGGGTATATTCCCCGTGAGGAGGGCGCTTTGGGAATTGCCGAAGGAACGACCAAGGATATAGCGCTTATCTCCCGCGTAAATAAGCCGGTTTGCTTTGTTGTTACGGACTTTGCGCGGGACGAAAACGGCGAGGTGTATGCGGTTCTGTCACGGCGGCGCGCGCAGGAGGAATGTGAGAGAAACTATCTTTCGGAACTTTCCGCGGGCGATGTAATAAATGCCAAAGTGACACATCTTGAACAGTTCGGCTGTTTTGTGGATATCGGCTGCGGTATCCCGTCGCTTATTCCTATTGATCTGATTTCCGTTTCAAGAATTTCGCACCCCTCCGACCGATTTTATGTGGGTCAGAATATCAAGGCGGTTGTTAAGTCTTTTGAGAACGACAGGATCTGCCTCAGCCACAAGGAACTTCTGGGAACCTGGCAGCAGAATGCGGATATGTTTGAGGCGGGAGAAACAGTGACCGGAATAGTTCGCTCAATAGAAGAATACGGCGTTTTTGTGGAGCTTGCGCCGAATCTTGCGGGACTTGCCGAGCCGCGAAGCGACGTGTATATAAACGGTCGCGCCAGCGTTTACATAAAAGCGATCATTCCCGATAAAATGAAAATAAAACTAATTATTGTAAACGCTTTCGATACCGCGTGCAATGACAGTGAGCTTCATTATTTTATAGACTCGGGGCACATCGACAAATGGGTATATTCCGGAGAAGGCTCATCAAAGCTGATTCAGACAATTTTTTAAACAATAACGGCAGATTTTTTGTCTGCCGTTATTGTTTAAGTCTTTTATAATGTTGACCTAAATTGAAATATTTAAAAAAAATCAAAATTTCCGCTAAGCATACTCCGCTTCACTTCGTTCCGGAAGTTTTGCGCAAATTGCAACAAATTGTTATAAGGCAAAACCTCCATGTTGCGTAAAACTCTGCGACTTTTTGAAATTTCTTGCGCCGACTTTGCGTAGCAAATGGGCTTTTCTACAAGTTGTACATGCTGCTGCAACCATTTCTATACGAACAATAAGAAAAAATGCCTCCACAACCGCGAACAACAAAGCTAACATTGCTTATTTGTCTTCATATTGCATAGGAACATACGGGAGAATTCCCCAAGTTATCTCGTCAGCATAATGAACCTCCGTATGTATCATGGAGCGATAATCCGCAGATGTTGCCTTGATACATGGGAACTCCGCACACTCTCTGCATTCTTCTAATCCTTTTTTCGGTGCACATTTTTTCGCATTACACGGATCATCATTACAATAGCAATTATCACTATAACACCCTTCGCAACGCATACTCCAGTCTGTTTGTCCCCACATTTTAATTAACGGTGCTTCCATATCAGTCCGCATTTCTTCGCTTAAATGAATATAATGAACACACAAATCACAACGCTGACCGCATTTGGAATATAAAGCATTTTCCTTTGGAAAGGGTTTACGATTAGGCTTCTTTTTTATTATTGATATAC
Source organism: uncultured Oscillospiraceae bacterium (assembly GCA_910587135.1). GTDB lineage: Bacteria > Bacillota > Clostridia > Oscillospirales > Ruminococcaceae > CAG-115. Next base: position 41 of record CAJULF010000008.1, on the reverse strand, counting down.
CAAATAAACCTTTCCAAAAATCAAGAAAAGTGATATAATAT
>CAJULF010000007.1 GCA_910587135.1 uncultured Oscillospiraceae bacterium | reverse complement strand
GGAAACCGTACACATTTGCCATTCGGCAAATGTGTACTTTTTGAAATTTCATGCGTGGGCGAACAGTGGATTTTGGCTTTCAGGACCTTCGACTGCACGATTTTTGTGTGGTTTTAGGTCTATTATACCTGATTTTTTGGGGTGCTTTATTGGTGTGACTACTTAAAAATTTCAGATAAGCCCACAATATTAAATACGAATTGCAATTCCAATAAAATTTTCATAAAAATAGATTTTTACGAAAATTTCGCGACCAAATTTCAATAAATCCGTCTTAATAAATGAGCTCAAAAAACTGTCGGAGTTCAGACAGGTACAATAAGGGGGGAAGGCATGGGTACACGTGATTTGAATGATGAGGAAATCGTAGATATGTTATTCAGCCGCGACGAAACCGCGGTTAACGAGATAAAAGCGCTTTACGGGCGGCTGATATACAGCGTGGCATACGGTATACTTCGCAGCGAGGAAGACGCAGAGGAATGCGAGAACGAGGTCTATATGAGGGCATGGTCGGGCATTCCTCCCGCAAGACCGCAAAGTTTATCCGCGTATCTGTGCAAGATGGCACGCTGCGCCGCACTTGACAGATATCGTCACGATCACGCCGCAAAACGCGGAGAAGCACTGCCGATAGATGAACTGGAAAACTGTATCCGATCCGATTCGTCGGCGGAGGACAGGCTCTCCGAAAGAGAGCTTACAGCTCTGCTTAACCGGTTTCTGAAATCACAGGACTACAACACCCGCGTTATTTTCCTTAGGCGCTTCTGGTTTTCGGACAGCATTTCCGAAATAGCAAGGCGGCTTCATGTAAGCGAAAGCATGGTAAAGTCGCGCATATCACGAACGATGAAAAAGCTGCGGGAATATCTGGCAAGCGAGGGATACTGACAATGATACGGCAGCGGAACATGAATAATTCTAAAGATAAGGAGGATTTTTATGATTGATAAATTGAACAATGCTCTTAACGAAATAGACGGACATCTTATTGAAGAAGCGGCTAACGCGGACCGCGCGGAGCATAAGGGTCTGAAAGCGGCAAGAAATATCGGATTTTCTCTCTGCGGAGTGGCTGCTGCCGCAGCGGCGATCACATTCGGCATAAACCATCACCTCGCATCTCTGCCCGAAAAGGTTGACCTGCTCCCTTCGGAATCCAACGGGGCAAGCAGCGATATCTCCGACGCTATCTCGGAAAACGCGCTGAAATCTATTCCCGTTGAACGGGTTGACATTGCGGACGTTGACCCTGTGCGGCTGTCTAACTGCACTCCGTACTTTATCGACGCGGGAAATCAATGGAAAACCTTTGACATTGACGGGAATATGCTGAGCGACGTCAATACCATTGTAATCATGGACTGCGGCGGCTATTGGGTGGATTACGATATAACCGCTCCAGACGGCGTTATTTACGAGCTGCTGGACGTAAGAGCCGCGCTCGGCAAAGCCGAAGAGGTACTCGGCGCTTCACTGATGCCGGGGAATGAGGGCATATCTATGGGCTGTTATAAGCTCAGCGAATCCGATTATTCGTATATGGTCACCGCTTCTTTTGACGACGGGAGTTGTCTTAACTACCAACTGAAATGCGACACCGACCACGAGCAATGGACAATGACACTTTTTTCCGACAAAGCGGATTATTTGTCGGACAAAGCTCACGGCGTAAATTTCTTCCGAGAGGAAAGGGCGGGTGTGTACGACTCCGTACGCTTCAGTGACGGCTACGGCGCTTATATCTGTGACAACAACGGGGATATCCGCGTTGTAAATCACACAGCGGATGGGTATTTCGGATATCTGCCTTTCGGCGGCAAGGAGTATATCTATACACTTGAAAATACCAACACGGGCAAACGTATGAAATACTGCGTAAAGGAGAACGGCGACGCGCTTGCTATAAGCGAGGATTTCCTGACGGTAAGCGGCATTGAGCATCAGGATGACCCTCAAAATATAGTTAAGCCTTCATGGTTGAATATAATTGACGATATGGGCTCGGGAAAGCGGAACGCCGTCGGCGCTTCCAAGGTCTATCATCTTACCTATGCGCCCGGCTATAACGGGCTGGCGCCGCAATTTTTGACGGACAAGGACGGAAAGCTGTTTCTGCACGATTTCACGCGCCTGTATCCATGCACGCTTACGGAATCGGACACCAACACGCTCAACGCTTATTATATGAAGATAGAATTTTTCGAAGGACGGGACGTTCCCGACGATTATATCACATATATTCATGAAGTGATTATATACGACGATACAATCGTGCTCAGGAACGACTGCGAGTTCTTTATTGACGGGCAGGGCGAAGTCGAATCGATAACCCTTTACAAGGGTACGGAATTCAGCGCGAACGGCGCAGACGGGGAAATGCCGGAGGATCTATGCTATGAAGCCAATCGGCGTATTATGCAGATTATTCGGGAAGTGCTTGCTGCACAGAACCGGAACGGCGGTCAAACAGTATATTCCCCAGAGGAGCTTATTTGCCCCATAGACGATGAATATGCAAATATTACGACATATTTCGGATACGACTCATGGACAGCGGGATGCAACTACGGAATTTGTTTCGGCAGCGAGAATATGGGCGGCGCGGATATTTACGCGGCTCAGTCAGGCACGGTAATTGTCTGCGGTTTTGATGAATATTACGGAAACTATGCTGTTATTGACCACGGTGACGGATTTTCTACCCTTTATGCACACTGCTCCGATGTTACCGTAAACGAGGGTCAGACTGTTTCTCAGGGCGATGTTATAGGTCATGTGGGAGCTACGGGCTTCGCGACGGGCGACTGTCTGTTCTTTGAAACACGCGTGAACGGTGTTGCAGTCGATCCCGCAAATTATTTGGCTATTCCCTCTGTGGAAGATACCAACGCGGGAGGTTCGCTTATGACCGCCGAGCAGCAGGAGAACAACGAGCATTGGGCAGCGCTTATCGCAAGCGTTCCCGACCCTAATTTCCTGTATCCCGTGGGCGGTGACTGCACGATAGTAGAGCATATGTACGGACACACACCCAAAAGCGGCTATTATGGTCACAGCGGAATAGATATCGGCGCGGCTCTCGGAGAGCCTGTGCTGGCAGCTGCGGACGGCGAGGTCATTCTCGCACAATGGTATTACGGCTATGGAAACTGTGTTATGATAAAGCACGCGGACGGAGTAGTTACGGTCTACGGTCACTGCGATAAGATATATGTTAACAACGGTGATACCGTAACGCGCGGTCAGACGATAGCGGGAGCGGGTATAACGGGAAAGGCGACGGACGTGCATCTTCATTTTGAGGTGAGGATAAATGATGAAGCGGTTGACCCCACTATGTTCCAATATCAGATATCGGTGAACGGCGATTTATCGGAACGCTCCTTGCTTGAATAATAACTTATAGTAATACTTATAAAATTATCGCCCGGCAGTCTATGAATGTCGGGCGGTTTTCTACGAATTGTACACATGATATCCTCTGAAAACTCCCGCTAAATGAATAATTTATGAAAATCGCAAAAATCTCGGATAACCCCTTGATTTCTTGCCAAAAATAGGATATAATAAGAGTTGCAGCATAATTTACGAAGTATGGAGGACAGATATGAATTTAACTATGCTTATTTCCGAGGCAGCGGGCGCTCCCGAGGGAGCTGCCGGTGCGGCAAGCCTGCTCACCCTTATTGTTCCGGTTTTACTGATGGTAGCAATATTCTATTTCCTTATCGTGCGCCCCGAAAAAAAGCGCAACAAGGAAATGCAGAATATGCTTAACAACATTCAGGTGGCAGACGAGGTTATCACAAACGGCGGTATAATCGGGCGAGTTCTCTCCGTTAAGGAGGACACCGTTCTTATCGAAACAGGCTCTGACAGGACTAAAATACGTGTTTTGAAATCCGCTATCGCCAAAAACAATACCGTACACGAAACCGCCGCGGAGCAGGCTCCCGTCAAGCTTAAAAAGAAGAGCAAGGACAAGCCTACCGAAATCAAATAAAAACGTTCCCCCGAAAGTTCGGGGGAATTGATTTTTGAGCGCTCATGGTTAGGTTGACCTAAAGCTGATTATTTAAAAAATTTCAGAATTTATGTTAGGCATGCGGTGTGAAGCGCAGCATAACGGAGTATGGCCAACGGAAGCAGCGCATATAAAGGTTGACCTAAGGCTAATTATTTAAAAAATTTCAAAATTTACGTTAGGTATGCGGTGTGAAGCGCAGCATAACGGAGTATGGCTAACGGAAGCAGCGCATATAAGGGTTGACCTAAGGCTAATTATTTAAAAAATTTCAAAATTTCCGCACTCACGCTCCGCTTCGCTCTGCGCGACTGCGGAAACCGTACACATTTGCCATTCGGCAAATGTGTACTTTTTGAAATTTCATGCGCCGACATTGCGCAGCATAAAAGCTTTTTCTGCAAGCCGGCGCAGTCAGTTTGTCAAGAAAAACCAACAAAGAATGTCGGAAAGTCTGTCGCAACACAAGCGTTGGGCGAATATGCGACAGGTTCTAAATGAAAAATCCCGCTATTCCCGATATTGCCGCGCATACAACTATGCCCGCGACAGTGGGAATAACAAACCCAAGCGCTGCCCAGCGCCAGCCGCCCGCCTCCTTTTTTATGGTGAGAAGCGAGGTGGAACAGGGAAAATGCATCAATGTAAAAACAATTACGCACAGCGCCGTGACCCATGTCCAGCCGTTCGCGGTGAAAAGCTCAGCCATCTGCGCGGGCGCAAGTTCCGACAGGCTCCCCTGTTCCATATACGCCATAATTATTAAAGGTATCACTATCTCGTTGGCGGGCATTCCGAGCAGGAACGCCGTAACAATGACCCCGTCCATTCCGATAAGTTTGCCGAAAGGGTCGAGAAAGCCCGTGATGTGACTGAGCAGTGTGGCATCCCCTACCGTGATATTTGCCAGAAGCCAGATTACCAGACCGGCGGGAGCGGCTACCGCGGCGGCTCTTCCCAGAACAAACAGGGTTCTGTCCAACAGCGACCGCACCAGCACCTTTCCGAACTGAGGGCAGCGGTATGGCGGCAGCTCCAGCGTAAATGAGGACGGTTCGCCGCGTAGTATTGTAGCCGAAAGAATTTTTGACACCAGAAAAGTCATGAATATCCCCAGCAATATCACCGCCGTCAGCAGCGCCGCTGAAAGAATGCTCCCCGCAAAGCCGCTCACGCTTACAAAAAACATTCCCAGAAGCGCGATTATCATCGGAAATCTCCCGTTGCAGGGCACAAATACGTTGGTGAGCATTGCTATAAGCCGCTCGCGCCTGCTGTCAATTATCCGGCAGCCGACTATCCCCGCGGCGTTGCAGCCGAATCCCATACACATAGTAAGAGCCTGTTTTCCGCAGGCGGAGCACTTATGAAAGGGCTTGTCGAGATTATAGGCAATGCGCGGGAGATATCCCGAATCCTCCAGCAGAGTAAACAGCGGAAAGAAAATTGCCATCGGCGGCAGCATAACCGACACCACCCAAGCCAGCACTCGGTATACTCCGTCGGTAAGCAGACCTGTCAGCCACTGCGGCGCGTTCAGCAGTTCCAGCAGCTCACCGAGCCTGTCACCCAGAGCGAAAAGCGCGGTGCTCAGCCACTCCGAGGGATAATTCGACCCTACGATAGTAAGCCAGAACACCAACATTAACAACAACAGCATAATCGGATAACCGAAGGCTTTACTTGTAAAAAAACGGTCGGCGCGGCGATCAGCGGAGCAGCTTTCGGGTGCGGACTCCACCACGCCGTCGCACGCCTCCTCGGCGTTCAGTATAATACAGGATACTATCCTGTCCTTAAGGCTGTCGGAAGTGATCCCTGCCGCTGCCAGAATGCTTTTTCCATGTTCTATGGATTCGGTAAGATCCGCACTCAGGTACTCGCCCATTTCCTTTGTAAGGGAGCGGTCGTTTTCCAAAAGCCGCAGAGCAAGCCAGCGCGGATTTATTTCCTCTCCGAAATGTTCGCGGACGGTAGGTTCAAGGGCGGATATCGCTTCCTCAATGGGCTTAGTATAGCGCAGCCTGCGCGGGCTTGAGGGCGCGTCATGTGCGCAAAGCTCCTCAAGACGCCCCATAAGTTCCCCAAGCGACCGCTTTTTTCGTGCCTGAGTGCCCACTACCGGCACGCCCAGATTTTCCTCAAGCTGCTTCAGATCAACCCTGATTTTTCTGCGTTTTGCTTCGTCCATAAGATTAACACAAACCAGCGTTTTCGGACACAGCTCCATTACCTGAAGCGCCAGGTTCATGCTGCGCTGAAGACAGGTAGCGTCGCAAACCACCACCGCCGCCTCCGCGCCGCCGAAGCAGATAAAATTACGGGCTACTTCCTCCTCCGCGGAATGAGCCAACAGCGAATATGTACCGGGGATATCCACCATAACATAGCCTGTTTCTCCAAAGGCGCAATATCCCTGAGCGCTCGCCACCGTTTTACCCGGCCAGTTTCCCGTATGCTGATGGAGTCCCGTGAGATTGTTGAACAGCGTGCTTTTTCCGACGTTGGGATTGCCCGCTATGGCAATTACCCTGTCGCTTTCGCTTTTTTTGTGTATTTCAAAGTTCGTTTCCGACACCGAAAATCCCGTAGACCTTGCCGTAAGTCCCATTAAATATGCCCCCCTTGGAAACATGAAACAAGTGCTTTTTTGGATGTCATTAACTGTGAATGAGGTTTATCAGTCCTTATATGAAGTTGACCTAAGACTGATTATTTAAAAAAATTTCAAAATTTCCGCCGGACATACTCCGCTTCACTCCGCTAACGCTCCGTTGCGCTTCGCATGCCCGGCGGAAACCGTGCTGCATTTGCCCATATGGCAAATGCAGCACTTTTTGAAATTTATTCGCCCACATTGCGTGGCAAACAGGCTTTTTCTACAATCTGACAAACCATGAATGCGGTTTATTTCTTTCCTTTTATGATAACCTTGTCACCGTCCGAACGTCTTATGGCAATTACCGCGCCGCATATAAGATATGCCCGCGGATCGCCCATCGGGCTTTGTCCCACGCACTCCACCTCCGCGCCGTTCACCAGTCCTATGTCCAACATTCTGCGGCGCATCGTGCCATGTGCCAACAATCCCTTTACTGCCGCCCTGCCGCCTATTTCTATATCGTTAATACAGCGTTCCATTTCTTAATATTATTCTCCTTTCGGATTTTTCGGCGCTGCTATGTAGAGCTTTACCGATACGACATTATATGCGCACGGTCAGCGTGGAGTGAATAATATACGGCAACAGTTCAATATTGATATCGTAAACGGGCTGAACAATTTTAAGGCAATGCCGTGCAAAGCTTGTAGAAAAGCCTATTGACAACGCAATGTCGGCGCATTAAATTTCAAAAAGTTCACATTTGCCGTATGGCAAATGTGAACGGTTTCCGGCAGGCATGCGGAGTGCTGCAAAGCAGCACGGAGTATGACTGCCGGAAATTTTGAAATTTTTTAAATAACCAGCCTTAGGTCAAACTTTAAAAACAGGCTGCCCCCCCCGGCATAGTCGGGGGTTGTCGTTTCACAAGAAAAAGCCGCGCCGCAAAAGCGCGGCACGGCAAAATATATTCGACGGTTTTTTAAAAAATACTATTGATTTGATTTTTCTGCTCTATAATATATTGCAGCATTTCCCGATTGATTCTCGCCAAATCCTTGTATTCATTAACACTTTCAAAATATGCCACACATATCATCTGAATAGAGCAGATGACATAGTAAACCGCCTTCTTTTCTTCTGCTGTAAGCGGATTAACGCTGTCATAACCGCGCATGATATTTTCCAATATTACGGGAAATTTGTCATACACATTTTCAGCGTTACGCTGTTCGGACAGAATACCGGTGGCGCAATAGCAGGGATCCCATAAACGCACGTTTCGTTCGCTAAGGTCAAAGTCGACGAATCCGTTCACTTCGCCGCCGCAGAACAAAATATTACAGGGATTGGGGTCGCGGTGGATAAGCTGCTTCGGCAGTTTTTCAAACAGCGCGCCGAAATCGCGGATATAATCTTCAAAAAAGCTGTCAGGCAGCCCCATACTCCATTGAATATTTTGCTTTTGCACATTCGGAAGCGCCCATTCGGTTATATGAGCAAATAAATTCTGCTCGGACGGCTGAATGTCTTCTTCAACCTCTGTCAGCGCATTATGCAGCTTCGCGATGCTTTGTCCGTATTTGAACCCGAAGTTTCCGCAATTATCGCCAAAGCGCTCTGTCTTGGGCAGCGGTTCGCCCTTTATTCTGCGTATCAGCACAAAATTGTTCCAATCATCCGTGAAATCACCGCCACTTATTGTAGAAACCGGAACTGCCGCGTTAAGCCCCTGCGCCGCTATCGCCCTTGCGACCCTGATGTTTCGCAGCAGCGCCGCGCGATCTCCGGTTTTAAGGAAATAATCCTTTCCGATCTGCCACACATTGTCTGCCGTTTTTGTTCCGTCTACTATCTTTACGTCGTTAATGGTCAGATTCTGCGGGATATCCCAATTTGACAATACTTTACGCAATTCTGTTTCTGTAATCATATATGTTACCTCCATTACTGATTGATGAGTCCCGTAAAGGGACAAGTATTTTTTAGGCGAACAACCATACATTCGCAAAAATGCCTTGTAAAATCCGGCATAGGTATCAAATCCGTATTCCATGACTGCGTCTATTGCCTTGCGGCCCGCGCTTATTTCCGCCAGTGCGCAGTCCAACCGCCGTCTGTTAATGTATGCCGCCGGCGGGACGCCGACCGACTGCGCAAACAAATGCTGATAGGGCCAGACCGAATAGCCGACCATTCCCGCCAGCTCTTCGGGCGTAATATCGGTTTTCAAATTCTGCTCAATGTATATAAGGCTGGATTTGATAAGGTTTGCGTTTTGCATGATAATCCTCCCTCCTGGGATGATTTCATTATACCACATAATATCTGCAAAAACATTTCCTGTTTTGCGATATTTGATGTTATATTATGAATGAAATCAATTTAAAAAAATTTTAAGCTGGATTTCCATCTTGAAATCCAGCCTGTAGAAAAAGCCTATTGACAACACAATGTCGGCGCATTAAATTTCAAAAAGTACACATTTGCCGAAAGGCAAATGTGTACGGTTTCCGCAGTCGCGCAGAGCGAAACGAAGTGAAGCGGAGCGTGAGTGCGGAAATTTTGAAATTTTTTAAATAATTCGCCCTTGGTCAACCTTTAATATACAGTCCAAAGCCCATAACATAATTTGTTATGGGCTTTAAATATGGTTGGGGCGGAAGGATTTGAACCCTCGGAATGGTGGAGTCAGAGTCCACTGCCTTACCGCTTGGCGACGCCCCAATAATCAACGAATATAATTATATCACATTTTTTTAATCTTGTCAAGAGCTTTTTGAAATATTTTCATTTTTTTCGCACAAAAAGCCCCAAAACTTACAACAAGGATATTATATGGCGTAAAAAACGGAATATACATTCAATTTCAAAGAAATAAAATGTGTGTTTACATTTGGGTGAACTTGTGCTATAATTAGGATAACGGCTCTGAACAATGCCGTAAGTAAGTCGGTGCATAACCGTAGGGAATTTCAAAAAAATTTAAGGGGGAATCAAATGTGACGATAATACTTGTGGCGGACAACGATTGGGCAATAGGAAGAAGCGGCGGGCTGCTGACAAGTCTGCCCGCGGATATGAAGCATTTCCGCGATACCACCGCGGGAAGCACTGTGGTCATGGGCAGAAAGACCTACGAAAGCTTCCCCAAGCGACCGCTTCCGAACAGGGAAAACTGTGTTATTTCCCGTACCGTGAGTGATTTTGAGGGAGCAAAGACGTTCAAAACGGTGGAGAGCTTTATTGAATACGCCTCAACGGTGAACGGGGAAATATACGTTATCGGCGGCGGCGAGATTTACGCGGAGCTGCTCCCCTACTGTGACCGCGCTATTATAACACGTGTGTATGAGTGCTTCGGGGGCGATACTTTCTTTACGGATATTGACGGTATGCCCGAATGGGAGCTTGCCGAAACAAGTCCCGTAATTGAAACCAATTGTCATAAAATACGATTTATGCTTTATCTAAGACGCGGCACGGGGGGCGAGCAGCATGACTAAAGACCAATTTCTTGATTTCTGCCGCGGAATTAACGGAGCGGAAACCGACCAGCCGTTTAATGAGGATTTCAAAACGTGGGTTTGCCGGCACGGCGATTCGCGGAAATGGTTTGCGGCGGTAATGGAGCTTGACGGGAAGTGGTTCGCGAATCTGAAGTGCGACCCGCTCGAAGCGGATTTTCTGCGGAAAGCGTTCAAGGGAGTCGTTCCCGCTTATCATATGAATAAGGTGCATTGGAACACGGTCTATCTCGATTCGGACGTGCCCGACGAGGAAATACGGCGCATGACTCTCAGCAGCTTTAACCTGACCGCGGGCAAAAAGAAAAAGGGGTAGGAACGGAGCGCGGGTGATAACGGGCAAGTTTCCAAATGACAAAGACACAAATTGATACAACAAAAAAATCGGGCAAAAAGGCGCGTTCAAGAACAAGGCACATCGCCCACGCGGTAAATTTCAAAAAGTGCAGATTTGACGAATGGCAAATTCCAGCTTGTAGAAAAAGCCTATTTGCCGCGCAATGTCGTCGCATGAAATTTCAAAAAGTCGTGCGTTTGCGAACGCAAACGCATGCGGTTTCCGCTAAGCATGCCAAGTTTTGCGCAACATGGTGGTTTTGCCTTATGGCAATTTGTTACAATTTGCGCAAAACCTCCGGAACGAAGTGAAGCGGAGTATGATTAGCGGAAATTTTGAAATTTTTAAATAAGGAGAAAATATGGGTTTTACACAAGGAACGATTGATTTTTTGTTTGAGAACAGGCTGCACGACAGCCGAGAATGGTTCGGAGAGCACAAGCAGGATTACAGGGAGCTGGTCGTTGAGCCGCTCGGTGAGCTGGTGACGGAGCTTGCTCCCGTGATGGCAAAGATCGACAAGCTGATAATCTGTGATCCCAAGCGGATTTCAAGAATATACCGCGATGCAAGATATGCGAGGGATTCGGTTTTCCGCGACGAGGTGTGGTATACCTTTGCGAGGGAGCGTCCCAACGCATGGGCGGGACACCCCGGGTATTATTTCTCGGTGGGGACGGGCGGAATAGGCTACGGCTGCGGCTACTACTGCGCGGACGGCAGCGTAAAGGAGGCTCTCCGCAGAATGATAATCGAGGATAACCCCGCATATACCGCGGCTTACGAGGCTGTAAAGGGACAAAGAACGTTTAAAATGTACGGTGAGCTTTACAAGAAAAATCATTTTCCGGAGCAGCCCGCGGAAAAGTGCGAGTGGCTCAACAGAAAGGAATACGGACTCAGCTTTTTCACAAACGACCCAGCGGTGATGTTCTCGGACAAGCTGATACAGAAAGTCGGGCGGGATTTCAAAAAGATAGCGCCATTTTATGACTTCTGCATGAGGGCACACGAGCTTGCGGAGCAGTCTTAGAAACGCTATGCGGGCGCTAATCATAGGGCGAAACGCGAAAAAATCGTAAATTAAACGGGGAAAATACAAAAAGGAGAAGCGTATGGGCAGATTCTCAACAACTGTACATATCAGGAGCAGTATCGGCAGAGAGAGGTTTAAGGAGCACTAATGATAAGCTGTGTTATATGGGACTGGAACGGCACTCTGCTCGACGACGTGGATATAAGCATTGAAGCTATGAACCGAGTGCTTGAAAGGTATGGTCTGGAAAGGCTCGGCAGGGAGCGCTACCGCGAGATATTCCGCTTTCCCGTGAGGGATTACTACGAACTGGCGGGATTTGATTTCGGCAAGGTGGATTTTGAAAAGCCCGCTATGGAATTTATAGAGGAATACTACTCGCTGGTCGGGGCGGCAGAGCTGTCCCGCGGTGCGCTTGAGGCTGTCGACCGCTTTTCAGCGCGCGGTATACGGCAGATAATCCTTTCCGCCTCGGAGCGTGAAAGCCTTGTGAAACAGGTCAGGCGGCTGGGTATAGAGGGGCGCTTTTCGGATATTCTCGGCATAGACAACCACTTTGCCGCAAGCAAGACCGAGCTTGCACTTAAATGGATATCCGACAATAATATCAACAAGGATGAGATAGTTTTTATAGGCGATACTCTGCACGATCTTGAGGTGTCTGCCGCCGCGGGCTGTGCCTGCGTACTTGTTTCTTGCGGTCACCAGATCAAAGCGGTGCTCGGTAACGCGGCGCATAATGTAGCGCGGGATATTTCCGAAGCGGCGGATTTGGCGTTGGGTCTTGAGAAATCTTTTGTGTGACATTTATCAAGTGTGGACAGCATGTAACTTTATTGCGTTTTTGGCATATGCAACCGCCGGTTGCGGAATTTTAAGCAGCAGTTGATAGTATACCACGGCGCGCCACGGTATAATCTTATCAGAGGAGTTATATGCTGTCGGAAAAAAATATGCGCTGAGGCGGAAAAGCGGGCTCTCGCAGGAGCGGCTTGCGGAGCAGATAGGAGTTTCGCGGCAGGCGATATCCAAGTGGGAGGGATGTCTGTCAACTCCCGAGCTGGATAAGCTGAAGGCGCTGAGCGAATCGTCCATGATAACCCTTAACGGCAGCGGTATACTCGTTATCCTTTTTGTATCGCTTATGGCGATTGGAATTTTTCTGATATTCCGAAAGAGATAGGAGGTAAACCGAATGAAAAGGTACAAATGCTTGTTCTGCGTTTTCGCGGGACTTGCGGTATTGCTGTCGGACGTCATGTGCGCCGTGACCGCGTACAGCTACTGCGATATGCTGTGTGGGATACGGTATGGGGTTTACAGCACACCCGCAAGCACCGCGTTTCTGCTTGCTGTTCCATATGCCGTTGGGATAGTGATATGCGCTTTGCTGGCTTGGTGTTTTCACAGAAAATATAGGTCTGCATGATTGGTGCGGGGCGGTCTTGGCGCGGGCTGCGCGCTTTCTGTTTGATAACGGGTAAAATGGTAAGTTTAACCTCAGTCTGTATAAAAAGTTATAGCGACGTAATATTGACGCATGAATTTTTCGTAAGCCGATTTGAAAGCGCAGCCCGCGAAGCGGGCGGAGCTTTTAAATCGAGGCTAACGGAACCCGCCGAAGGCGGGTGCAGTGGTGCAGTGGTGCGGAAAATTCGCATTTAAATAATTTGTCCCTCGTCAACATTTTCAAAAGCAGAATAGCTTAGATCAACATTTTATATACCGTCTGATGTTATAATGATAAATTTAACCTCTTTGCTTACGGTTCAACCGCAATACATACCTTGACAATATGACATAGTTGTGGTAAAATATAGGGTAGGGAACGGAGAGCGGCATCGCTGTCCGCCGTTGCCTATCGTTAAAATTTCGGAGGTGCTATTTTGCTTGAATTACGGGATCTGACATGGAGCTCGCCCGAGGGTGAGAGTATTATAAACGGTATAAACGTAAAAACCGACAGCAAGCTGGTGGTGATAACCGGTCCAAACGGCGGTGGAAAGACCACGCTGGCAAAGCTGATTGCGGGCGTTGAGACTCCCACGGGCGGCAGTATTCTGCTGGACGGCGAGGATATAACGGGTCTGGACATCACACAAAGAGCAAATCGGGGGATAGCCTACGCGTTTCAGCAGCCTGTGCGCTTCAAGGGGCTTACGGTAAGGGATCTGCTGGAGCTGGCAGCGGGCGAAAAGCTGAACGAAGCGGCTCTGTGCCGCCTGCTCAGCCGCGTGGGACTGTGCGCGGAGGAATATATCGACCGTGAGATGAGCGGAGCGCTCTCCGGCGGCGAGGCTAAGCGCATAGAGATCGCTACGGTGCTTGCGAGAAACGCCAGGTTGTCGGTGTTCGACGAACCCGAGGCGGGAATAGACCTGTGGAGCTTTACGCGGCTGGTGGAAACATTTGAGGAAATACGCTCCGGAAGTGAGGGCAAGCTGGTGGTAATATCCCACCAGGAGAGAATTCTGTCAATCGCCGATGAGATAATTGTCGTGGCGGACGGCAGGGTGCGCACCGCGGGCGCGAGAGAGGACATTCTTCCCTCGCTGCTTAAAGGAGAATGCGCCGCCTGCGACTGTCCCAAAAAGAACGGAGGTGTCTGCTGATGGAACTGCCTGAGCTTGGTTTTAACAGCATTAGCGCGGATATGCTTAAGGTAATATCGGATTATGACGGAATAAGCGGCTTCAAGGGCGCGTACAATATCCGTGAGGACGGTCAGTGCGCGGGCAGAATGTCCTCGGAGAATATCGAGATAACTTCCAAAACGGACAATCCCGGGATAGACATCAGGGTAAAGCCGTATACAAAAGGAGAGACCGTGTTTATCCCCGCCTGTGTCACCCACAGCGGCGTTGAGGATCTGGTGTATAACGATTTCTATATCGGCGAGGGTGCGGACGTTATAGTTGTCGCGGGCTGCGGCGTGCATAACGACGGCGAGGAACAGGCGCGGCACAACGGTATTCACCGCTTCTTTCTGGAAAAGGGCGCGAAGGTGCTGTACAAGGAAAAGCACGTCGCAACGGGAAACGGCGCGGGGCTGAAAAAGATAGACCCTGTGACCGACTGCTTTCTTAAAGAGGGCGCTACGCTGGAGATGGACACGATACAGCTCGGCGGGGTGGATTATTCGAACAGAACAACTTCGGCGGTATTGGACAGCGGCGCCAAAATCATAGTACGGGAGCGTATCCTCACCGACAACTCCGAGGAGGCTATATCACGGTTCGATGTTAAGCTTAACGGCGAGGACAGCGGCGTAGACCTTGTTTCGCGCTCGGTGGCAAAGGGAAGCTCCCATCAGGCGTTTTACTCTGTTATAGAGGGAAACAGCCGCTGCACGGGGCACTCCGCGTGCGACGCTATTCTTTCGGGAAACGGCAGAGTGGACGCACAGCCTGCGCTGAACGCTTCCCATGTTGACGCGGAGCTTATTCACGAGGCGGCAATAGGCAAGATAGCGGGAGAGCAGATTCTGAAACTGTGCAGTCTTGGGCTTACCCGCGAGGAGGCTGAAGAGAAAATTGTTCAGGGATTCTTAAAATAGTTTCAACAGCGGCTTTATGGCGGGATTATACCCGCACAAGCCGCTTTGCGGCGGTTTTGGGTGGATTATCCCGACGCCCTATATATCCGTATTTACGCGTATCGGAATGTACAAATCATGTTGAGGTTTGTTAGCGTGCAATGCGTTAATGTGCCAATGCGACTATATAATCTCAAATTTTTTGTCAGATATATTGACATTCGGGCTGATTTGTGGTATTCTTATATTAACAATGCCGTTTCGGAAGGCAGTAGTGGCACGGGGTTTGTGGTAACGATTACTCCGCTCAGGCGGCACATCATGCAAAATACAACAAAAGAAAAGGTGGATAGGTGACAGGCATGGAAAAGGTTATCAATCATATTAAGCGCACGTCCCTTAAAACGAAGATAATGCTGGCGAGTATGCTGGTGCTTGGAGTGGGACTTTTGTGGTGCTCCATAACGGGTGTGGCAGCCATGTATATACAGGCGACAAACGACCTGAACGCGCTGCTTGAGACAAACATATCCGCGGGAACCAGAACTACCCAGGTATCTATGAGCTATTTCGGGGAAATGCTTATGAGCCATATCGCGGACAATGAATTCCTAAGCGGCTCGGAAGATGAAAAGGCGGCTCACGCAAATGCGCTTGCGGCTATGGACAGCGCTATCGTGAGCGTTTCGGCAGCAGACGGAGCAGGCAATGTTTTCGGGGGGGGTACGCTGCCTTCATCGGTCATGAGCGGACTCGGCTCCTCAGCGATGGTCATAACATCTCCGGAGGTGAACTCCGACGGAATCGTTACACTCAATTACGCGGTAAAGGCGGGGGACATTATTTTGTCGGCGGAGCTGGACGGTCAGTGGCTTTGCAATGCTCTCTCCTCCCTTAAATCCGAACAGTTCGGCAATGTGGCGATTATCGACGCGGAGGGCTCGCTGGTTGCCGCGGATAACATTGAATCGGTCAAGGAATATATGGGCACAGGCAGATTCAAACAATATGTCAGAACCACTGCCGGAACGATCACGATTTTTAAGCAGGAAAAAGTAAACGGCGAGGATATGCGCTACGGTGCGCAGCTGATAGAGGGCACAAACGGCTGGACAATGTTCGCGGGAATAAACGCAAGCAAGTTCTTCCTTTCTTCCAACACAATAACGTTTGTCATGGTAGGCATCATTCTTGTGACCTTCGTGGTCGGCTCACTTATCATCGTTGGTGTAACCAGACGTATCGTAAAGCCCATCGGGATAATACGCAAAAAGGTTCTGGATATGTCCGTGGGCAACCTTTCGGGCGGCAGCATAACCGTGCGTACAAACGATGAACTGTTTGAACTGGCAGACGCGGTCAACTCGATGTCGGGCTACATAGAAAACATTATCGGCGATATCCACCATACCGCTGAGGAGATCTCAAAGGAAAATCTCTGCGTTACACCCAACGCCGAATATGTAGGCGATTTCGTTCCCATAAGGGATTCACTGCGGGATATCGTTAACTCCATGACCGGGATAATAAAGCAGCTTGAGCGCTCCGGCAAGGACGTTGCGAACCACTCCGAAGATATGTCACGCAACTCCGAAACCCTTTCTCAGGCAGCGGTAGAGCAGGAATCCACCGTGCAGGAGCTGAACGGAAGAGTTCACGAAATATCCGACACCATCACCACCAACGCACAGAACGCCTCCAAAGCGAGGGATATCGCGGGGCACTCCAAACACCTTGTCAACGAGGGCAACGAAAAAATGCGCGATATGCTGACGGCAATGGAGGAGATAAACACCACTTCCTCCGAGATCGCGAATATTATAAAGACCATTCAGGATATATCCTTCCAGACCAACATTCTCGCCATCAACGCTTCCATCGAGGCTGCGCGCGCCGGACTGGCGGGAGAAGGCTTCGCGGTGGTAGCCGGAGAAGTCGGAGCTCTCGCGAGCAAGACCGCCGAGGCTGCAAAGAACACCACCGAACTTATCAAGACCTCGGTAAAGGCGGTGGCGAACGGCAGAGTTATCGCTGACCAGACAGCGGAAATGCTGAGCAAGATAGTGGAAGAAACCGACGCTACGGCGGTGGTTATCGAGCATATCGCAGAGGCTTCCGCGGAACAGGCGGATTCCGTAAAGCAGATCATAGCGGGTATGGAGCAGATCTCCGCCTCCGTTTCGGAAACAAGCGCGTCCTCGCAGCAGTCTGCGCTTTCCTCGCAGGAGCTGTTCAACGAATCCAAAACGCTGCTTGAGATAGTAAACCGCTTCAGCATTGACGAAAACGCGCCCAAGAGAGCGCCTAAGCCCGCCGCACCCAAAGCGGAAACAAAACCCGAAAGCAAACCGACGGAAAGCGAGCCCGCTTCCAAACCGGCAAGCAGACCTGCCCCCAAGGCGGAGAGCAAACCCGTAAGCAAGCCCGCAGAGCAAAAGCCCGCTGCCGCACCGACAGCTAAGCCGATAAACAAGCCTGCCGAAAGCAAGCCCGCCGCAAAGACGGAGAGCAAGCCTGCTCCAAAGCCTATAAAGTCTGCCGAGCAGAAGTCGGTGCAGTCACCCAAACCAGCCGCTCCAAAACCCGCGGCTCAAAGACCCGCAGCGCCCGCGTCTGCTCCCGCACCCGCACCCGCACCCACTCCCATAGCTAAGGCCACCGCTGCGCCCGTAAAGAGAACCATCGTTCTTGATGACGACAAATATTGATATCAAGCAAATCCACTTTAAATAAATTTCGGAGGAAAACAAAATGAGCATTGAAACAAAGGAATTCGGCTTTTTCCGCGGCTACAAGTGTTTTCTGTTCACACTGACCAACAAGAATGGCATGAGTGCGACGCTCACTAATTTCGGCGGAGCTGTCGTACAGCTTAATGTCGCGAACAAAAACGGCGAATATGCGGACGTTGTGCTGGGCTACGACACTCTTCAGGAGTATATCGACGGGGATTCCACCCACGGTGCGCTTGTGGGGCGCTATGCCAACCGTATCGGCGGCGCGGAGATAACCGTCGGCGGAAAGAAATACAAGCTGTCCGCCAACGATAACAAGGTAAATCATCTGCATGGTGGATTTTTCGGCTACAACAAGCGTGTATGGACGGTCGAGGATACCGTGGGCGGCGATGAGCCTTCGGTGACATTCGGTTATGTCAGCCCCGACGGCGAGGAAAATTTCCCCGGCACAGTCAAAATCAAGGTGAAGTACACGCTTACGGCGGCGAACGGTCTGGAGATAGACTACACGGCGGTGTCCGATGCGGACACGGTTATCAACCTCACCAACCACTCCTACTTTAACCTTAAGGGAGCGGGAAACGGTGACATCAAGGATCATGTGGTAAAGCTCAATGCCGCTTCATACACACCCGTAGATGAACTGCTGATTCCCACGGGGGAGATCGCTCCCGTTGCGGGGACTGCATTTGATTTCAATACTCCCAAACCTGTCAGAGAGGATATGGACAACGGAAAGCTTCCCGCGGGATACGACCACAACTTTGTTCTGGGCGAGGCGGGAGTTATGCGCACCGCGGCGGAGGTTTACGAGCCGGCAAGCGGACGCGTAATGACCGTAAAAACCGATAAACCCGCTATTCAGCTTTATATCGGAATCGGTCTTAAGGGCGAAACGGGCAAGGACGGAAAGAAATACCCCCAGTATGCGGGGCTTTGCCTTGAAAGCCAGTACTGTCCCGACACTCCCAATCAGCCGCAGTTCGGAAGCTGCCTTTACAAGGCGGGAGAGACCTATCACTTCACTACCGTTTATGAGTTTTCCGTAAGATAAAGATACTGCTCCGCAAAAATTGCGGAGCAGTAAGTTTGTATATAAAGGTTGACCAAGAGCGGATTATTTAAAAAATTTCAAAACTTCCGTTAGTCATACTCCGTTACGCTGCGCTTCACTTCGCATGCCTAACGGAAACCGCGCGCGTTTGCGTTCGCAAACGCACGACTTTTTGGAATTTAATGCGGCGACATTGCGCGGCAAATAGGCTTTTTCTACAAACTTACTGCTCCGCGGGTTTTGCGGAGCAGTAAGTTTTATATTTTATTTCAGCAGCTTTTTCAGCCTTTCCATAGCCTCGGCGGTAGCCTCATGCGTTCCGAAAGCGGTAAGTCTGAACCAGCCGTCGCCGTTTTTGCCAAAGCCCGCGCCCGGCGTTCCCACCACCTGAATCTCATTGAGCAGGTAATCGAAAAACTCCCAACTTCCCATGCCCTTCGGGCATTTCAGCCAGATGTAGGGGGAATTTACACCGCCTGTGTACTTTATTCCCAATTCATCACAGGTCGCGGCGATTTTACGCGCGTTCTCACGATAATAATCTATGGCTTCATGAGTCTGCTTCTGACCCTCGGGCGTAAATACCGCCTCCGCGCCGCGCTGCACCGGATAAGAAACGCCGTTGAATTTGCTTCCCTCCCGCCTGTTCCACAGGTCGGCGAGCTTTACTTCATTACCCGCGCTGTCTTTCTGCACCAACTCGTTGGGGACTACGGTATAGCCGCAGCGGGTTCCCGTGAAACCTGCCGTCTTTGAAAGCGAGCATATCTCAATGGCGCACTTTTTAGCCCCCTCAACGCAGAAAATGCTGCGGGGGATATCCTTTTCGGTGATAAACGCCTCATAAGCCGAATCGTATATAATGACCGCGTTATTGTCAAGCGCGTAATCCACCCACTCCCTGAGCTGCGCGGCGGTGTACACCGAGCCGGTGGGATTGTTTGGGGAGCACAGATATATCAGATCCGCTTTTACGGAGGGATCGGGCATTGCCGCAAAGCCGTTCTCCTCGTTGGAGTCCGCGTAAATTACGGTATTGCCGCTCATAATGTTGGAATCCACATATACGGGGTAGGCAGGGTCGGTAACAAGCACGGTGTTCCCCGCGCCGAAGATGTCTATGATATTTCCGCAGTCGCTCTTCGCGCCGTCGCTTATGCGTATCTCATCAGGTGACACGTCCGCGCCGAAGCTCTTGTAGTATCCCGAAACCGCCTCGCGAAGAAAATCGTAGCCCGCGCCGCTGTCCTCGTAACCGCGGAACGTTTCCTTGACTCCCATCTCACGGCACGCTTTCTCCATAGCCTCCACAACCACGGGAGCAAGCGGACGGGTAACGTCGCCTATACCCATTCTTATCAGCTTCGCGTTAGGGTGCTCCTCAGTATACGCCTTGATTTTCTTCGCAATGTCAATAAATAAATAATTCTTTTCCAGTTTTGAAAAATTTTCATTAAGCTTTGCCATTTCCATTATCCTTTCTTACTTTATACTAATTTATGATTGGAGTGCAGACAAGATTTGCGGCAAACTTGCTCATAGCACAAGGAAACATGACGCCGGTGCACTGTATGTATCGGCCCGGCGCAGTCAGCCCGCCAAGGAATATTGACGCAGTGATAGGCGAAAGATTGTTGCAAAGATGTCTACATGGGTTATAAATTAGTATCAGATTTGAATTTTCCGCGCCGCCGCGAACGCCGCTTCTCGACATTCGAGCTATTTCGCCGTGAAAGCTCAGTTATACTGGTTTTTGCGCAGAAAGAGGCACAATGCTGCAAGCAGCCGCGCGACTGCTGCGCAAAATCCCGCTTCAATACTCTTTAACGGCGGATCGCAAAAAATTCTTGCACGGGCGGTCAGATGCTCTAAGTCTTAAGCATTTTTGCTCTCAAATTTAAAGCGCCGCTCTTGCCGCTAATCTCTTACTGTTTTAAAAACAGTCTCTCATATATATTAAAACATAAATTTTACTTTTTGTCAATCCTTATATCGGAAATTTGTATGATCAGGTTTAAAAAATGTTTTATGGATTATAATATTATTGACGAAGCGGTATAAAGGGCAAAACTCAACACATAAGTTAAGTGTTTTTGTGCTGATTGCACAAAATGTAAAAAAAGAGAATTATTTTGAAAATTGTACTTTAAATTTCATGAAAAGTATGGTATAATAGATTGCGTGAGTGCATATGCTCATGTTTTGTTGTGCGTCAATACGCGTCCGCGGGCCATATAAGACCTTTGGGAAGCGTTTACAATAATATAATCAGCCTGCATTATTTCATCTTATTTATCGGAGTCGGGACGGCTTGGCGGGCGAGGGGAAGTGTTTTTTTGGAGAAGTACATCATAAAGGGCGGCAGACCGCTCAGCGGCGAGGTAATTATAAGCGGGGCAAAAAACGCGGTGGCAGCTATACTGCCGGCAGTCATTCTTTCCGATGAGCCATGCGTTATTGAAAATATACCCAATATCAGCGACGTAACCATCACACTGCAGATCATGTCCGAGATGGGCGCTAAAATACGTATGATTAACAAAACCACGGTGGAGATAGACCCCGCGGATATACAAAATCTGCCTGTTCCTTACGAAAAGGCAAAGCTGATGAGAAGCTCCACATATTTCCTCGGAACTCTTCTCGGAAGATTCCGCGAGGCTCATGTGTCCATGCCGGGAGGCTGCAATCTCGGTGACAGACCGATAGACCAGCATTTAAAATGCTTTTCGGCACTTGGAGCGAGTCACGACATCGACGGGGGCATGGTAAATCTTCACGCGGATAAGCTGACGGGCAGCCAGATATTCTTTGACAAAAACAGCGTTGGCGCTACCATTAACGGCATTATGGCGGCAGTAAAGGCGGAGGGTCTTACCGTTATCGAAAACGCCGCTAAGGAGCCTACCGTAGTAGACCTCGCCAACTGCCTGAATTCAATGGGCGCGGATATACTCGGCGCGGGCACTGACGTTATCAAGATACGCGGCGTTAAGAGCCTGCATGGCACAAATTACAGCGTTATCCCCGATCAGATAGAGGCGGGAACGTTTATGACCATCGCAGCGGCTACACGCAGCGAGCTGCTCATAAAGAACGTTATTCCGAAGCATCTTGAGCCTATTACAAACAAGCTTGTTAAAATTGGTGTTCAGGTGGAGCAATACGACGATGCCGTGCGTGTTATCGGCGGGAGCGAGTATTTCGGAACAAGCATCAAAACCCAGCCCCACCCCGGTTTTCCAACCGATATGCAGCCCCAGATGGCGGCGGTACTCACCTGCGCAAAGGGCATGAGCATGGTAACGGAGAGCATTTTTGACAACCGTTTCCGCTATGTAGACGAGCTGAGAAGAATGGGCGCGAACGTTTCCGTTGAGGGCAGGGTCGCGGTCATTGAGGGCGTTGAGCGGCTGAAGGGTGCTCCCGTGAAGGCTACCGATCTGAGAGCGGGCGCGGCGCTTATAGTGGCGGCTCTCGGCGCGGAGGGAGTTACGGAGATAAACGATATATTCCATATTGAGCGCGGCTATGAGAACATGGAGGTCAAGCTCCGCAATCTCGGCGCGGATATAGTTAAGGTAGACGAGCCGGATCCCTCGGCGGAGATACCCGCAAAAAAGGCAATTTGATTATCACCTATTGAAAAAAGAGGGTCATAATGGCAAGAATCTATCCTATCTGCTCATCAAGCGGCGGAAACTGCACATTTATAGGCACCCGCGGCAACGGGATACTGGTTGACGTGGGCTGCTCCCATAAAATGCTGAAAAGCTCTCTGGAGCTTATTGACACCAATATCAGCGGCATTGAAGCAATTTTTATCACCCATGAACATATAGACCATATAAAGGGCTTGGAACAGATAATAAAGCATACTAAAATCCCCGTTTTTTCTTCCGCGGGGACAATTTCATATCTGAAAAACAAAATTCCCACGGAAAACCGTTATTACGATATCACGCGGGAAAAATACGTAAGCGCGGGGTTTGAGGTAAGCTCTTTCCGCACCTCTCACGATGCGGCGGAGAGCGTGGGATATAAGGTAAGATACCACGGCTCGAGCTTTGCGGTGTGCACGGATACGGGAGTTATCACCAATGAGGCGAGAGCGGCGCTTCGCGGCTGTGAAACGGTGCTGCTGGAAAGCAACTACGACGTGGAGATGCTGCGGAAAAACCCAAAATATCACGCGGATCTGAAACGTCGAATACTCAGCGACCGCGGTCATCTTTCAAACAACGACTGCGCGGAATTTGCCGCGGAACTTGTCAGAAGCGGCACGGCGCATATCGTTCTCGGGCATCTCAGCCGCGAGAACAACACTCCCGACACCGCCTACTCATGCACCCGCGACAGGCTTAAGACGCAGGGGCTGGAAACGGAGCGCGACTACACGTTAAACATAGCCCCGGTCAATACTCAAGGGGAATACATAAGCGTATAGGTGTATAGGCGTATAGGAGAAACGATGTTCGATATAAATATTATCAGGCAGCACAGCTTTTGCGGAAGCATAGTCACCGATACCGAGGTGTGGAGCAACGAGAGTATAGCCCTGCACGGAGAGTTCCCCGCGGAAGAAACGGAGAGCAGCGGCTGCCGCTTTTTTTACATATGTTTCGGCAAGCCCGAGCAACTTAAGGAGCTGCCAAGGGAGATAACAGGCTCCGCCTTGACCGCCGTGGAAATAAGCGAACGAGAGGGCGGATATTCTGTAAAGCTCGCCTTTTCATTGCAAAGCGAAACGCTGAACGCGAACTTTGACTGCGGCAGCGTTTACTGCAAGATATACCGCTACAAGGGAATATCCTACCGCAATCTGTACGGCACAGAGGAATATAACCGCTATATCAATAAAACAAAATACGTTCTGGACGAGAAATACTTATCCGAGCGCAAAAGCTATGAGCTACCCGAGGATTATATTCTCGAAACCGAGATATATTCGGACATTGAAAAACAGGCGGTCAAGGCGGTGATGGTAAAGTGCGCTTTGAAGAAATCGGGGAAGACGGTTTACGAATATCTTTCATCATACGACCATGTAAAACCATTCGCCGAGTTTTTTACACACCGCAACGGGCGCAGATACTATCCTTTCCATATTGACCTGTACGGCATAAGCTATCTGGAGCTTGATACACTGCTGGTGAACAATTATATTCCCGAGGGATTTGAGCATGATTACAGACAGCTTTTCGGCGAGTCCTTCATTGTGACGGATCTGCATTATGATATCAACACGGGGCTGGTCGCCTACGGCGGCTGCTACTGGGCGAGCACCTGCGATGTGATGGTGGGGGAACTCGCAGACCCTATGAGTTTCGAGCCGAAGCTTATAAGCCTGCATGAAATAATTGACCCGGAATATGAGATGGACGATATCGATTTTGTAAGCTGGGGGAGAGATACTATCACGGTAAAGGCGGACGGAAGGTCCGTTTCCGTAAGCATAAATGAAATTATTGATTGTTTAAAGGCGGCGCGCAGTTAGAGCCTGTTTAGTATCCCGAAGTATGCAGATTGCGCGGCAGATTTTGTGTATTTCGAGGCAATTTTTCGCAGAAATACTGTATGTATTTCAAGAAAAATTAACGAAGAAATACGCAAAATATGCAAGCAAGATGCGTGCCGAGAGATACTGAACAGGCTCTAACTGCGCGCCGCTCAGCCCGTATTGAAGGTTGACCTAAGGCTAATTATCTAAAAAAATTCAAAATTTCCGCAAGCACATGCCGTTCGCTGCGCGAGGTTTTGCGCAAGCATCTGCAAAATTCCACATGCAGCCACGCGCATATTGCGCAAAACCACCTCCGCGCGATTGCGGAAACCGGTCATAATTTGCTTTTAAATTATGACACTTTTTGAAATTTCATGCGACGACATTGCGCGGCATATAGGCTTTTTCTACAAGCTGGGCGGCGCGCAGTCTGCGCATTATATTGACAACATATTTCCTGTTTCTGAGAAAAAAGTTAAAAAAGCTATTGACAAATCTATCTATATGAGTTAAACTGTATATATCAAACATTAACAGCTGTTCAACAACACAAAAGGGAAAGGAAAAGAAATGGTAAGAATACGCGATCTACGTAAAAAGTACGGCGCTATCCCCGTACTGAACGGTCTGAGCATGGATATTGAGGACGGGGACGTTTACGGCTTTCTTGGGCGCAACGGCTGCGGCAAAACCACAACGATGAATATTATCTGCAACATTATCCCCAAGGACGAGGGTGAAATTACCCTCGGCGGCGGCAAGCCGATAAAGGTCGGCTATCTGCCCGAAAGCCCCATGATATACGGCTATATGACCGCAAGGGAATATCTTGAATACATCGCGGCATGCAGCGAATGGCATGGTGATGTAAACAAGCGTGTTGCCGAGGTGCTGGAGGTAGTCGGACTGTCGAAGGCTGCAAATCAGCGCGCCAAAGGCTTCTCACGTGGTATGACGCAGCGTCTCGGAATGGGCGCGGCTATACTCGGAAACCCCGAGCTGCTTATTTTCGACGAGCCTACCTCCGCGCTCGACCCGCAGGGACGCGCAGAGGTCATCGCGATAATCAACCGACTGAAATCCATGGGCTGCACGATCGTGCTTTCAACTCATATCCTATCCGATGTGGAGCGCGTTGCAAACCGCATAGGCATAATGAGAAACGGAACTCTCGCAGAGGAGGGCAGCCTTAAGGAGCTGCTGAGAAGACAAGGCGGCGACGTTATCAATCTCACGGTAAGAGGGCTTACGCAGGAGAACAAGATAAAGCTGCTGTCGGTGGATTTCGCCCGCGCGGAATACAACAACGACGAGAACTTGTTCAGGTTCGGAACGGAAAACGCGGAGGATACCGCAAGACGGCTGATGCGGCTGATGGCTGACAACAATATTATCGCGGAGAGCTTCAGCATAGGAACGGCTACATTGGAAGAGGTATTCGGAAAGGTGGTGGGTTAATATGCAGATAAGATACGGATTTAAAAAGGAATGGCTTCAGTTTTCACGTACTTTCCGCTTGGGCGGTATTCTAATAGCTATATTCTCTTTCGCGCTCGCCGACCCGCTGATGTATATGGCGCTGAACGTGATGATGAATTATATGAGCAATATAGACTACTCCCAGATGACAGCTTCGCTGGGTATGGGTACCGGAGCGGACGCTTTCGAGATGGTTTCGGGAATGATAAACGATTCGGGGCTTATTTTCTCCATGACTATGACAGACCTGTGCGCCATGTCGCTGCTGATAATAATGCTGATTCTGATGTCACCCGCGGGCGGGGAGCAGAAAAAGCGCGCCACGATAATTCCCTCATGCTGCGGGTTGAAATATTTCAACTACCTTGTTCCGAAATTTGTCATCTATCCGCTTACCGTTTGCGGCGGCACGTTTCTGGCGACTATGACTGCGGGCGGGCTGTGCAATATTCTGTTTCAAGAAAACCATGTAGACTTCGGAATGATGCTTTTAGCAGCGTTCCTCTGCGCGGTATACGCGGCGTTCATCACCACCGTTTACCTTTCAATAGGGCTTTGCACGAGCAAGCCCGGCGTGGTGACGGTGCTGGTGTATCTGGGAACCTCTCTGGTGGAAATTATTCTTACAAGCCTTGACCTCACAAAATTCCACCCCTTTACGCTAAGGGCGCTGGTAACGACAGAGATGTTCATGGGAGATTTCGAGCTTTCGGAAAATATCGCGAGCATATGCGTGGGCACGCTGCTCTCAATCATAGTAATGGTGCTTATGTTCTTTATGGCGTATGCCGTGCTTAACGCTAAAAAAATAAACAATCAGGAGGATAAACCCGAATTTTAGAGCGGATTTATTCAATTCTGAACTTATTTGCGGCGGGAGTGATTTTTTGAATTATGAAATAAAAAGCCGTATCGGCAGCGATGTGGATTATGTCTGCGGCAGACTTGTTGAGTACAATCTGCGGAAAGTGCCCCGTACTTAGAGGGAAAATTTTATAGACATAAGCAGAAAAATCACGGACGAAAACGGAAATGTTGTCGCGGGCTGTATCTCCGAAATATACTGCTGGATTATCGCATGGGTCGACGTGCTGTGGGTCGACGAGGATCACAGAAAAAGCGGGTCGAGGTCGGCTTCTCGGAGAGATCGAAAATATTGCCGCAGGGGAAGGGTGTTCGCTTATCCACCCTGACACTTTTGACTTTCAGGCAAAGGATTTTTATATAAAGCTGGGCTATGAAGTGTTCGGGATTCTGGATGGCTGTCCCGAGGGGCATTGTAGATATTATCTGAAAAAAAGACGGAATGTTTGATAGGAGGTTCTTATGGCTAAGGTCGTTATGACATGCGGCAGGATATGCTGCGGTAAAAGCACCTATGCACGGCGGCTGAGCGCAGAGCTTGGAGCGGCTGTGCTGTCGGTCGATGAAATAATGCTTGCCGTATTCGGGCAATATGCAGGGGATAAGCACGACGAATATGTTGAGAAGCTTAAAAGGTATCTTTTAAACAAGTCGGCTGAGCTTATCGGTTCGGGAATAAACGTTATCCTTGACTGGGGCTTCTGGACTATGGATGAAAGGCGGGCAGCGCGGGAATTCTATGCGGTGCGAAATATCAGGTGCGAGCTCCACTATATTGACATAAGCGAGGAACTTTGGCGGGAACGGCTGCGCAAAAGAAACTCTCTTGTGCAAGCGGGAGAAGCAAACGACTATTTTGTGGACGAAAATCTCGCCCGAAAATTTGCTTCAATATTTGAAGCACCCGACAGTGAAGAAATCGACATAAAGACAGACGGACGGAATACGGTCTAAGGAGTGCCAATATGAACGGCGTAAACGAACTGATGGAAAAGTATCCCGACAAAATAAAGGAACTGTTTGCGGAATTAAGAAAAGTTATCCTTGAAAGCTGCGATACGGATATTGAGGAAAAACTATGGGCAAGGCTGCCAAGCTATTACGCAGGAGAACACTTTGTGCGACTGATTCCGTTTAAAGACCATATTAACGTTGAAGCCGCTGCCGTAAGCAGTCATAAAGAGGAACTTAAGAGTTACAAAATCACGCCCAAAGGTATGCTTCAAATTTCGCCTGAGCAGGATATTCCCGGGGGAACCCTGAAACGAATATTTTCGGAAACTTTAAACGGATAAGGAGCTATTATGACAGAACAGGAAAAAATGCTTAAGGGTATGATTTATGACCCATCGGACGAGGAGCTTGTCCGTAAGCGGATTAAAGCCCATCTTCTTTCAAAGGCTTTCAACGACACTCCCGAGGACGATGAGGAAAAGCGGTCTGAGATACTTAATCAGCTTATCCCGCATATGGGGGAGGGCACCGCGCTCAATTCACCAATAGCATTTGATTACGGTATCTTTACCTCTTTCGGCACAAACTGCTTTGCAAATTTCAATTTTACCGTGCTGGACTGCTGCCCCGTCACGATAGGGAACGACGTGTTTTTCGGTCCGAACTGCTCACTTTATACCCCGATACACCCGCTTCTCGCAGAGGAAAGAAAAATACGCAGGAAAGCCGACGGAACGCTTTACGATCTGGAATACGCCGCTCCCATAACCATTGAGGACGGCTGTTGGATAGCGGGCGGGGTGACAATCTGCGGAGGGGTGACGATAGGAAAAGACTCGGTTATCGGCGCGGGAAGCGTGGTAACGCGCGATATTCCGTCGGGAGTCTTTGCGGCGGGAAACCCATGCAGGGTCATTCGTGATATAACGGAAAATGATTCTATCTATAAAAAAGACTTTTTGTTTGAAAAATAATGAATTGTATGCTTTAATAAACCGCCCGGGTTGCTTCGGGCGGTCAGCTTGTAGAAAAAGCCTATTGGCAACGCCATGTCGGCGCGTGAAATTTCAAAAAGTACACATTTGCCGAATGGCAAATGTGTAGGTTCCCGCAGCCGCGCAGAGCGAAACGCAGTGAAGCGGAGCGCGAGTGCGGAAATTTTGAAATTTTTTAAATAATCGGATTTAGGTCAACCTTTATATACAGACCGACCGCCCGAGCTACCTCGGGCGGTCTTGTTTTATCATTTTATTATGGGCGCGTATCTTATCCTTATATTCGGCATTTTAGTTATCTCCGAATAGTAATTCATCTGCCAGTCATCGCCCTGCGAGGGATCGTTTTCGCCGCTTGCGGGGGGAGCGAAAATCTTCAGGGTCATATCAGCTTCACCGCTCAGCGGCTTCTCGAAAAAGGCGGGCATAAAGTCTATGCACTTCGCCTCGGGGCTTTTGTAGAACCATTTTCCGTTAAGCTCCATCATAAGATTCAGCGGCTCGTCAAAATAGATCTCGCAGAATACGGGATTTTTTTCAAAGTGCAGCGGGATAGCAAGCCCCGTGCTGTCCTCGCTGCCGCCCCAGCGGAGCTTCACGGGCAAAGTTACCTCGCCGCCCTGCTCTATCGCGGGAGAGAAATATTCGTCATGTATAATTTCCTTATATGTCTGCAATGCGGGCTGCTCCACGCCCACGTCGGGATTGTTGGGATCCTCAATCTCAAGTCCCAGCCTGCCCCTGTCACGGAACTGATAGAAAGTGAAGCCGTTGAACCAGCCCTGATCACTGTCGTTTTTCAGCAGCTCGATGAACTCCTTTATCATATCCGCCTGGTCGTATGGTCCCGTAACATCGCCGTCCGCGTTGAACTCGCTCATGACCATGGGCTTCTTAACGCCGCCGCAAAGCTCACGGTAGCGCTTTTCGGAGAGCTTGGTGAGGTTATACACATCGGAAACCTTGCTGCGCCCGAAGGATGTTCCGCCCTCGTCCGCAACATCGTAGGGCCAGCCCCAGTGCAGCGACATATATTTGTCCACAGACCATATATCCGTAGCACGTACAGCCTCCGCGAATTCCTTTTCCATCTCTATCTCGCTGCCCTTTTCGGGGTGCTCTACTCCGCCGATACACAGAATAGTGGAAACGTTAGGAGCTTCCCTCTTTATTATATTATGGAAACGAACATAGAAATCCGCTATCTCCTGATAGGTCGCGCGCTTGGTGAACGAAAACCAGTTGCCTGTAGCTTCGTGGTTTATGCGGAGCTGCATTCTGCCGTAGGCTCTGAGCTCCTGCGCGATTTTGATGAGATAATCATCAGTAAGGTTCGGGTCGATGGTCAGCGTTAAAATTACGTCCTGCCCATGACGGCGCACGTCTTTCATGCAGGTGAAAGGCTCGTCGTCGGTCGTGCCGCCAATTCCGCCCTTATAGGTGAAATAATCGTCATAGGGGTAATCCCACTGAAAGGATACCTCCTTGTCCGCAAAGGCGTCCCTCGCGCGCTTCGGGAACGCTTCGTCAAGCGGATAATAGCAATACATAAGGCTTACCGCACGGTGAGGTCTGCCCAGCTTATGCAGGATATAATCCTGGTTTACATACTCTCCGCGCTCGCTGCCGTCGCCCAAATCCACCGCGCACTTCGCGGGAGAGAGCTTGATCTCGTAAAGTTTTTCCATATCCATTGTCCTCCTTAATACGGGCTTGCCCCGCTGCTGAAACAAGTATATCATATCCTGAAAACGTTTTCAAGATGTTGGGAATTTATTTATATATTTTGGTAATTAAAGTGAATTTCAAAACGGTTTTGCCAAAAGAAAATGTTCCCGTAAACTTTATTATTTAATTGAAAAGCCCAGGTCATATGCTTCTTTTAACGCCGCATTTCCCATAATATCGCCCTTTTCCTTAACTCCGCCCACCAAAACCGTTCCTATATTTTCTAAGTGAAAGAAGTCAAGTATCATCTGATACTGCAATTTGATGGGCTCGAACAAATTAGG
This sequence comes from uncultured Oscillospiraceae bacterium, assembly GCA_910587135.1. GTDB lineage: Bacteria > Bacillota > Clostridia > Oscillospirales > Ruminococcaceae > CAG-115. The sequence goes on along the minus strand of CAJULF010000007.1, from coordinate 54,488 downwards.
TAATGTTGCGGCACCTACAAGCAGCAAGGCAAGCTTCTTTATTCTGAATTCATTTCTCATTGGATTATGCAGTCTGTCAATGATCGCTTTCAGTTCCGCGCTGATACCGTAAAAATACACAGGCGATGCTATGACCGCAATATCGGCTGTTCTTAATTTATCATATATTGCAGCCATATTGTCATTCTGAAAACAAGATTTATCCTCTCTTGTAAAGCATGAATTGCAGCCGATGCAGGGATTAACCTTATAGTCGGCAACGGATATTATTTCCACTTCGTTTGATTTCCCCGCGCCCTCCGCAAATGCCCGCGCAAGCAGGTCTGTATTGCCGCCTTTTCTCATGCTGCCGATTAAAACTACAATTTTATTCATTTTTTGTCCACTGAATTTCATTCCAGTAATTCCTGTGCTTTTCAAGAATATCAAGATAAAATTCCCACACGGGCTCGGTATTCCAATCCACACATAGCTCGATTTTTTTTGCGAGTTCCCTTTTTTCGGGCGGATACTCGTAACGTTTGCATTCAACAATTCCCGATATGTATTGTTCGGCAACGACCGCGTATCCATTCTCCTTTAAAAACTCCGCAGTCGCGGTAATTTTACGATAATCGGATTCTCCGTAAAAATTATCATAATACCCCGCCAAACCCTCATACATTGCGCTGTACTGCCAGTTAAACACCTGATAAAAGGCTTCCATCCATATGGGTCTTTCGTTCGGGTATTTTTCACAGATATGTTCCATAATATCATTTAAAACCGATCCGTCGGGGTGGTCGATATCCTTCTCCGAGCCGCCGTAAGCATTCACTGTCTCTCCGTCCTTTTTCAGACGCTCCAGAGCTCTGTAAAATTCATCAAAATCCATACTGTTTTCCTTTGCGCTGCACAGATAAACCAATTTTTATCGCTCTCTTATTTATATGTGCATTCAAAATCGGTAAATTCCGCGCTGCCGCCCACCGCGTACAAGCCGAGGACTACTCCGGTGAACCCGCCCGACACCTCGCTGGTGAGATATTTCGCCTGCGCCGAACCGAGAGCTGTCTCGCCGTTTTCCGTAACCACCACAAAGCGGTATGAATAATTGCTCATATAAAGCTTGAGAGTGACCTCGCCGCTTTCAAGAGGAATGCTGTTCTGTATGTGCTTGATATCGCCGATATTCAGCTTTTCCACCGCTTCATATCCGCTCTCCGTTTTTCTTACGGCGATATCGTAATGCTCACTTTCACACATGAACGCCGTGATTCCCGCTTCGCCGTCTGTCAGTTTAACTTTAACAGTAAGTTCGCCGTTAAATTCGCGCTGACGCAAGGCTATAAAAGTGGGAGAAGCCACATCGTCAAGCGTTTTATCCGTACCGTGCAGCACCGCTTTACCGTCGGAAAGCTTGTAATTATTCATATCGGGGTGGCGCAGGAAGCACCAATCCTTGCTCCAATCCGTGTTCTCAAAGGTGTATTGCCTTTTCTCTCGCTGAATGAAATCACCCTTTATCTCGTAGCTGTCCTCAGCGGTTTTGTCAATTCCCGCGTAAAACCAACCGTCCTCGGTGAAAGTTACCGGAACCATGAACACCTCGCGCCCTAAGTTATGATACGGCATCCAATCGCCCTGCTGACGGAAACCAAGACACAGAATATGCCAATCGCCGTTTTTATCGCATATCAGATCGCCGTGCCCTATACCCTGAATTATGCAGGGTGCTTTGTTCCTGTTCGTTATTATCGGGTTATCGGGGCAAGTCGTGAATTTCTCGCCCTTATCTCCCCACACCGAATCACCGCGCGCAAGGGTTATCATGTGACCGTACTCCGTGCCGCCCTCGGCTGCCATTAAATAATATGTACCGTTTATCTTATACAAATGAGGGCTTTCGAGAAATCTTCCGCCCGAGCCCTGCCATATACAGCGGCTCTCGGTCAGCTTGCTGCCTGTGGCAATGTCTATTTCGCACTGTACAACGCCGCCGACACCCTTGCTGTCGGTGCCGTTGCTCATAAAATACGCGTGACCGTCCTCGAAAAACAGCGACGGGTCGATACCGTCCTGCTCAACATAGACAGGCTCGCTCCACTCTCCGTAAATATCATCGGTATAAACATAAAAATTCTGATGAGTGGTGTCGTTGGTCGTGACCATATAAAACCGCCCGTCGTTGTATCTTATCGTTGGCGCAAATACCCCTCCCGAACTGTTTATACCCTCAAGCATGACCTGACTTTTGCGCGTGAGAACGTGCCCTATCTGCTCCCAGTTTACCAGATCCTCGCTTTCAAAAAGCGGTACTCCCGGAAAATACTGAAACGAACTGCACACCATATAATACTTTCCGTTTGCGGAGCATACGCTCGGGTCGGGATAAAATCCCTTTACTACCGGATTGGAATACCTCATTTTAAATCTCCTTATTTAAATTTGAAATTTTCCGCGACCCGCCTGCCACGGTGCGCTCCGCTGCGCGAAGCGCACCGTGGCAGGCTCTCGCAAAAAATTTCCTGCGTTGGCGGTCACCTGACATCTGCTTTCAGCGCCTTTGCTGTTCATTTTTGCGATGCTTCGGTTTTAAAACGCTTTGACCTTTGATGAGAGTGTTCTTAATGCGTTTCACTTTTCCCCGCAAAATCAAAATCGATAAACCCGCCGTTTACATTAACGCCCGCGCACTTTACTCTTACCTTATCGCCCACCGTGTAAACAGTGCCGTCGGCGGCTCCCGTCAATATCACGCTGTGCTTTACCTCGTACTCGCCGAGCGGCAGCGAGCTTACGGGTATCATTCCCTCAACGGTGTTCTCCAGCGCAACAAATATCCCCGATGGACTTACTCCCGAGATGAAGCCGTTGAACTCCTCTCCGACGTGCCCTTTCATATATTCCGCCATATACAGATTTTCGCACTCGCGCTCACAGTGTATCGCGGAAAGCTCGGTGTTTGACGCTTGAAGCGACGCGCGGTTAGCGAAATCGCCGTAACGCTTGCATATCTTCTCAGTGCTTAAAGCGTACACGTAATCCGTCAGTATGCGGTGAATGGACAGATCCGCATAGCGCCGTATCGGAGAGGTGAAGTGCGCGTACTCGGGCATTACAAGACCGTAATGTCCAAGCGGCTCCTGGGAATATTTTGCTTTCATCATCGAACGCAGTATTATCCTGTTGATAACGGTGTACTTTTCGCTGTCCTTGTTTTCTCGGATAATTCCCGCAAGATCCGCCGCGGTAGAGTTCTCGCCTATGCCCTCGGGATTTACCCCAAGTGCCGTGAGAGTTTCGTTCAGCGCTATCAGCTTATCCGCGGGCGGAGCTTCGTGAACGCGGTACACAAACGGGATTTTTTCTTTCATAGCCAGAGCAGCCGCCGCGTTGTTAGCCATCAGCATAAACTCCTCTATGATACCCTCCGCCACACCTCTTTCGCGCGGCTTTACGTCAACGCATACGCCGTTTTCGTCGGTTATTATCTTTGATTCCGTGGTGTCGATCTCGGGTGCGCCGCGGGCTATCCTGTTCTTTTCCAGTATCTCCGCAAGCTCCCTCATCACGGGTATCCTGTCGATTACCCGCGCGTATTTCTCCTTTATCCCGTCGTCCGCCGTGCCGTCTATTATCCTGTTTACCTCGGAATACACGCCCTTTACGCGGCTTCGTATCACCGTTTTCTCAAAACGGTATTTCAGCAGCTTTCCGTCACCGCTTACCTCCATAAGGCAGGAGAACGCGAGCCTGTCGACGTTGGGGTTAAGAGAGCAAATCCCGTTTGACAGCTCCTTGGGGAGCATAGGAACCACTCTGTCCGCGTAATATATGGACGTTCCGCGGAAAAAAGCTTCCTCGTCAAGCTTACTGCCCTTCTTTACATAATGTGACACGTCCGCGATATGCACGCCCAGCTTATAGCCGCCCTCCGCGCGGGAAATGCTTATCGCGTCGTCGATATCCTTGGTGTCCGCGCCGTCGATGGTGAAAATCGGTTCGCCGCGCAGATCAAGGCGGCGCGCCGCCTCATCGGGGTCGGGGTCGTCTATATTCAGCCTCGACGCTTCAAACAGCACCTCATCGGGGAACTCTGTATGAAGTCCGTTCGCCGCCATATACGCCTCCGCTCCCGCACGCGCGTTTTCGCACGACCCGAACGAGTCCTCAACGGATACGATATGCTCATAATGATGCTCTCCGCGGTGCTTGACGGAAAATACCACCTTTTCTCCAACAACAAGACCCTTTTTTCCGCCCGATATCCCGAGCGGCTCGCCGCACAGCTTGTCGGGAAGCACAAGCAGCTTGCCGTTCTCTTCGACTATTACGCCTGTCATCAGCATATCGCTCGGCTGCAAGATCTCCAGCACCGTTGCTTCTGGGCAATGGTGCAGGTCTATATCCGCGTTGGAAACCATTTTCGCCAGCACAACGTCCCCCGGGACAGCACCCAACAGATCGCGCCCGCGCACGAAATATTCCGTCGGGCAATCCCCCTGCTGGGTTATAAAGCCCGATTTCTGCGATACGCGCGTAACGACAGCCTCAAAATACATTCCGACGTTCTTCAGCCGCCATCGTTCCTTTTTGCAGCTTATGTCCCCGTATTTCTTCATCTCCGAGAGGTAATCGTCCAGCTTTTTGACCGATTTTTTGGACAGTTCGTACTTCTTGATGTACTCTTTTCGGGTCATACCCTCTTCGCCCGCCTGATACAGCGCTAAAATAATGTGACGTTTAAATTTGTTCATAACTCTCCGCTCCGTTCGTGAGCGCTTCTCCTTTCAAAATTTAAGCGGCGCTCCTATAACCTTTATTATTTCCCGCCGCGCCCGCTTTTATAAGAACTTGTTCTCATAGCCGCTCAACGCTTGTCTAACGGCAAATTCCACACCTTTCTTCGTTGGTTTTTCTTAAGGCAACACCGCACAAAGCCCGCGCTTCGCGCTTTGCACGCATCTTGCTTGCATATTTTCCGTCATATTGCACAAGTTCTCCTTGGCGGGCGTCAGCCCGCCGGCGTCGAGCTTGTACAATCTGACAAAAAACCTGACGGCGCAATCTGCGCACAAGCTTTGTGCGGTGTTGCCTTAACGCACATACAGTACGCCTGCGAAAAACCGCCTCAAAATGCGTGGAATTTGCTTCGTTATCCAAGCATTTCGGGCTATGAGAACAAGTTCTACTTTCTGCCGCTGCTCCGTTCCCGTAAATATACAATAAAGGACAGGCGTTGATGCCTGTCCGAATCAGCATTATTTTTACTCCGCCGTAGTCGGAGCTGAGGAGCTGTCCTCGCCCGAAGCGCCCGAATCAGTTGTTCCGCCCGCTTCGCCTGTTGCGACAGAGCTTCCCTCGGCTGTTCCCGCCAGATCAATGCCGCTCATATCGTCCACGTTGCTCACCTCATCGGAAACCGATGAATTTGACGAGGAATCTATATTATCCTTGGAGCCGCCGAAATAAACATTGATGACATTAACCGCTACCGCCAGCACAAAGAACACAACCGCAGCCGTTATGGTAGCCTTGTTAAGCATCGCTTCCTTGGTTCTGCCCGAATTCTTCTGATAGAAGCTGTCGGAGCTGTTTCCCGAGATCGTCTGGGACATCTGGGTTTTGGTTTCTTTCATCAATATAACTATTACAATAAACACGCAAGCGACAATAAGTATTATCGCGCTTATTATTTCAAAAATTCCCATTTCTCTGTTTTCCTCCAAAAGGCATTTCAGCCGATTCAATTTATATTTCTATGTATATCATACCTTAAAATTATACCACATTACCGATTAAATTTCAAGTGCTTTTTGAAAGATTTTTCTGTTTTTTCGGGATTTTTTCCTTATTCAGTGCAATTCCGGCATTCGGCTCGTTCCGGATCGTCAAGTATTCCGCTGCCGTCGCTGTCGTTGTCCGACACGTTCACACCCACCATATCCTTGCCGCGCACCAAGTATTTATCCCTCTGCACATGAATTGCCTCGTCAAGCAGGCGCTTTACCTCGCGCGGTTTTTTCACCGACTTCATCTCCTTTACAGGCGTGTCGCTGTCCTTGGCAAGCAGCTTTATCGTCCCGCAGCCAACTATCCTCTGCCCCAGCGACAGGCTAACCGACTTATCGAACACCCGATAAAGCTCAACCTCGTCCTCCTTTAAATTAAGCAATCCGACGCGCGTTATCAGCCGCGTATCCGTAAGTATATACCGCGTGAACGATATCGGCATTCCGAGAATGCACTTCTTGCCCGTCCATAATACTTTCCCATACTCGCGGGTGAGTTTCTCAATATTAGCCATGATTTTCTCCTTATCTTAATTTGAATTTTCGCGCTGCGGCGGCTCAATTCGCAGAATGCCGCTTGAAGCCTGTTTTAGAGCTTGTTTGGTACCCGGAGAAGTGCCGGATTTGCCCGGATTTTCGCGTTGAACTGCGGCAATTTTTCGCAGATGTACTGTAAATTGCCTGAGTACGGCGCGGAAAAACGGGTAAAGACTATGCTTCGGACGATGTTAAACAGACTCTTACAACTCTTTGGCAAAAGCTGCATTTCTTTTCAGCTCATAAAATCCGCACTTTTTGTAAAACTCATATGCCGGTACATTGTTATCTGTCAGCAGAAAAATATGCGTCAGCCCCAGCTCCTTATCGGAATTTACATCTACGCCGTAAACAGCGGAGTATTTTTTTACATCGATATTTTCAAGACCGTTACCGCCCGCTACGCCTAAAACCATAACGCTGCTTGCCGTATAAGTATCCAACTTGTTTTTTCATAATATCGTTAAGCGCCTTTAACTGCATTACGGTATTCAGCCTCATATGATTCTCAAAATCGGAAAGCTTTATCGTTTTTCAAGGGCTTTCCATTTTGTGCGCCTCATTTAAATCTGACTTTAAAGAATCAGCGTTACGAATGACCCCGCTATGCTGCCGTCCTGCATTTTTACGGGAGATATCCCAAAGCCGTTTTTTCGCCACAAAGCGTGAGAAGCGGCGTTTGAGATTTCGCAGTACGCTCTGACCTGATATGTGCCTTTCGGCTTTTCCGTTTCGGCAATATGCCGCACCAGCATTGAAGCAACTCCGCTTTTCTGATACTCCTCGAAAACCTCTATCAGATTTATGAAAGCCTCTGTTTCCTCTACGGGAGCGGGAATTTTCCTGCCGAACACCGCAGCAAATCCCGCGATATCATCGTCATTCTCAGCCACGACAAAGTATCCGTCGTCCGAAAAAAATCCGGCTGCCTGCGGACGCTTTGCGAATATTTTCCTCTTGTCATCATCGGAACCGAATCTTACTGTCATACTGATCTCCCGTTCTTTACGAAATCCCTCCCTTTTATCCTGCCGATAAGCTACGGACTTAACCGCTTTATCTTCTCCTGTATACGCTTATACTCCGCGGACAGCGGCGAGGATTTTTTCTGCATGAGATATATTTCTCCGTAAAGCTGATAAAAAAACAGATACCCGCCGAAAAAGCGCTCCATTCTTTTCACCTGCTCGTATGTATACACTCTTGACAGGAACAGGCGCTTTTCCCGCGGCGTGGTATTCTGCTCCAGACCGCCCATCATAAGAAAATCATACATCGCGCCTATCACTATTTTAACGTCCTGCGGGGGATAGCTGCCGTCGGTCACGCTTTCACAAAGCTCTATCGCGTCGTTTATGCGTGCAATATCCTTATTACGCAGCCACACCGCTCTGTCATAAACATAAAGAGCACGGCACAGGCTCTCCTTTATGTGACTGTCCTCGTGATACCGTATAACAAGCAGCATTCCGCGGCGGTACTCCTTTATCTGCTCGGCGGGATAATCTCCCACCGCAAAGCGCGTGGTTTCATGGTCCAGACGCGCCGCGTCGGTAAAGGGAGCGTATGCAACGTTAAGGCAATGCGCGAATATATCACAGGCGGTCTTGCGCAACACGGGAAAGCTCTCCATCAGCTTACCGAAAAATCCCCTCGTATAGTGCGGCGATACAAATCTTCCGCCCTTTGACAGGAATTTTCTCATTATATCCAAGGCATATTCCAGCGCTTTCTGCGCCATGTTCCAGTCTGCCTGCGACCGTATAAGCGCTATGCAGTCGCTTAAATAGCCCTCCCACTGCTCCACGTCCTTAAGGCGAAGTATTCCCGCGGTCATGCGCCCGCACATACTCTCAAAATCCAACGGGCTCCACTCAAGCGCCCTCGAATAGGAGGCGAACGCCTTTTCAAAGTCCCACTTGCCCATATATTCATGACCCTTGTCAGCCTCCTCACGGCACTCCGAAACACCGTAGGAATCCTCGCCCGCGCCGTCCTCTTCTATAAGCTCGCTCAGGTCGGCTTCAAGAACCAGTTCGTCGGGGATAATGGTTTTCAATCCCTCCAGAAGCTCCTCCCGTGCCTCCGCATACAAAATATGCGTGCCGCAGTACAGGCAGAAGCCGGAGGGGAACTCCCCGTCAAGCATTATCATTCGCTCGCACTTGGGGCAAACACAATATTCAAGCATACCGTTTTCCCCTTTCGTAAATTTTAGGCAACACCGCGCAAAGCTTGTTCGCAGGTTACGCCGTAAGATTTTTCATCGGATTGTACAGGCTCGACGCCGTCGGGATGACGCCTGCCAAAGAAAACTTGTGCAAAATGACGGAAAATATTCAAGCAAGATGCATACAAAGCGCGAAGCACGGACTTTGTGCGGTGCTGCCTTTATATCAGTCGCTTATCGCCCAGTTTATTTCCGACATTCCATGCTCGCGCAGGAACTCGTTTGCCTTTGAGAAATGCTTGCAGCCGAAAAATCCGTTATAGGCAGACAGAGGGCTTGGGTGAGCGCACTGCAATACCAGATGCGCGGGATTTTTTATCAGCTTTGCTTTGCTGCGCGCGTTCCCGCCCCACAGCAGGAACACTATCGGCTGCTCGCGCTCGTTGAGCAGCTCCACTATCCTGTCGGTGAATATTTCCCAGCCCTGTCCGCGGTGACTGTTCGCCATGCCCTCGCGTACGGTCAGCGTGGTGTTGAGCAGCAGCACTCCGCTTTTTGCCCAATCGGTAAGCTCCCCGTGATGGGGCGCGGGTATTCCCAGATCGGTATTGATCTCTTTAAAAATATTTTGCAGAGAGGGCGGCGGCGCGACTCCCTTTTTAACGGAAAAGCACAGCCCGTGCGCCTGCCCCGCGCCGTGGTAAGGATCCTGCCCCAGAATAACCGCCCTCACACTGCTGTAAGGGGTGTAGCGCAGCGCGTTGAAGATATCGTCCATAGGCGGATAGATGCGTCTGGAATTGTATTCGCTTTTCAGAAATTCCCTGAGTTTAAGGTAGTACTCCTTTTTAAACTCGTCAGCAAGTAAATCGTCCCATTCGTTTCCAATGTTCACCATGTTGTTTTTCCTCCGTTTTCGGTCTTTATTATAGTACCTCCGCCTACGACAGTATCCCCGTCGTACAGCACCACCGCCTGTCCCGCGGTGACCGCCCGCTGCGGCTCGTCAAAGGTGATTTTCACTCCGCCCGCGGAAGCCTCGGCATATGCGGGAGCCTCCCTTGCGCTGTAACGGGTCTTGCCCCATACTCTCAGCGGCTTTTCGGGAGCGCCTTCGCGGGATATCCAGTTGAAATCGTTCGCGATAAGCGTGCGGGAATACAGCTCCATTTCGGGTGCGAGGATTACGGTGTTGTCCGCGGTATTTTTTTCGCAGACATACATCGGCTCGGGAAACGACAGCCCCAGACCCTTGCGCTGACCTATGGTATAGTGAATTATTCCCTTGTGCTCCCCCAGAACATTCCCGCTTTTATCAACAAAGCTGCCGCGTGGGTAATCCTTACCCGAGTACCGCCGTATAAATTCCGCGTAGTCACCGTCGGGAACAAAGCAGATATCCTGGCTGTCCCGCTTGGCGGCATTTATCAAGTCGAGCTTATGGGCAAGTGCCCTTACCTCTTCTTTGCCCGTGAAATTTCCAAGCGGGAATCGGGTATGCTCAAGCTGCTCCTGCGTAAGCGAATACAGCACATATGTCTGATCCTTGGCGGCATTAAGGGATTTTTTCAGCAGCCACCGTCCGCTCTTTTCATCGAAATCTATCCGCGCGTAATGTCCCGTAACTATAAAATCGCAGCCCAGCTCCTCCGCGCGGCGGTACAGTCTGTCAAATTTGAGAAAACGGTTGCAGTCAATGCAGGGATTCGGCGTAAGCCCGTTTTCGTAGGCTTCCGCAAAACGGCGTATGACCCGCTCTTCAAAGTCCGCGGAAAAATCGAAAACATAATATTTCATGCCAAGCCTTGCGCAGACCCCGCGCGCGTCCTCCGCGTCGGAAGCGGTGCAGCAGGATTTTTCGGAATATGTACCGCCACCGCCATGCAGCTTCATGGTAACGCCTATGCAGTCAAATCCCGCTTCAAGCATAAGCGCCGCCGCGACGGAACTGTCCACGCCGCCGCTCATGGCTATCAGTGCCTTCCGCTTATCCATTGCCGAGCCTCAGCATTTCGTCAATGCAGCGCTTAGCCCCAAGACGGATATCCTCGTCGAGTGCTATCTCCTCGCCGTCGGTTCCCTCAAGGCAGTGCAGCACGTCCGCTATTGTCGTGAGTTTCATATTGTGGCACACCAGATCCTTTGACAGCGGATAGAACCTCTTATCGGAACACTCTATGCCGAGGTGCTGCACGATGCTGTTTTCCGTTCCGATAATAAAAGATTTCGCTTCGCTTTCCTTAGCGTAATCCATGATCTCGGTTGTGCTGCCGACAAAATCCGCAAGCGCCGTCACCTCCGCAATACACTCGGGGTGAACCAGAAACAGAGCTTCGGGGTGCGCCGCCTTTGCCGCTTCGACCTCTCTTTTGGTTATCTTAGCGTGAGTAGGACAGCCGCCGTTTATCAGCTTTATTTCCTTTTCGGGCACCTGCTTTGCTATGTAGCCGCCCAGATTACAATCGGGAATAAACAGTATTTTATCCGCGTCCATGTTCTTGATGATCTTTGCCGCCGAGGAAGATGTAACGCACACATCGCAGAGCGTTTTCAGCTCTGCCGTGGTATTTATGTAAGCCACCACCGCGTGGTCGGGATAGCGCTCCTTCAGCTGCGCCAGCATATCAACGTCAAGCTGTTCCGCCATGGGGCAGCCGGCGTCGCTCTTAGGAAGCAGAATGCGCTTTTCGGGCGACAATATCTTACAGGTTTCCGCCATGAAGCGCACACCGCACATCATCACCGTCCCCGCCTCCGCTTTCGCCGCTTTTTGCGCAAGCCCGAAGCTGTCGCCAACATAATCCGCGACCTCCAGAATATCATGCGACTGGTAGCAGTGTGCCAGTATGCAGACGTCCTTTTCCTTTTTAAGTTGAGCTATGCGCTCTTGTATATCCTTTATCATAAAATCGAACTCCTTATTTTAATTTGAAATTTTACGCACCGCTGCAAGCGACGCTATGCGTCGTTTGCGCTAACTCGCCGTAAAAGCTCCACTCCACTTCGCTGCGCTCCGTTACATTACGCTTTTCCGACGGTTTGCGAAAAATTTCCTGCGTGGGCGAAATGTTGCTCTTTTTCGGCGTTGCTTTGCTGCGCGGCTAAATGCTGAAATTATTTCCCGCCGAGGACTGATCCAATATATCCCTCAGCGTTACCCCGTCAAGATACTCGTTTATAACCTTATACAGCCCGTCCCACACGGGAAGCGTCATGCAGTCCGCACTTCTCGGACATGCCGCTCCGTCCTGCCGAAGGCAGCTCACAGGGCAAAGGCTGCCCTCAGTCACCCTAAGTATCTCGCCGACAGTGTATTTCTCCGGCGGCTTCGCCAGAAGATATCCCCCTTGAAATCCGCGGTTGGTCCGCAGAAGCTCCGCCTTGTTCAGCAGCGGCACGATCTGCTCCAGATACTTTTTCGATATGTTCTGACGCGCGGCTATATCCTTAAGCGCGATATACTGCCCCGCCGCTTCCGAGCCTTCGGTTGAGTGCTGCGCAAGATCAAGCAGCATTCTGAGCGCGTAGCGCCCCTTAGTAGAAATCTTCATTTTTTCTCCTTAGTAAATTTGAATTTTCCGCACCGCTGCGAGGCCGCTTCGCGGCATTCGCGCTGTTTTGCCGTGAAAGCTCAGTTCCGCGGAGTTTTGCGCAAAAAGCAACACAATACCACATACAACCGCGCAACTGTTGCACAAACCCCGCTTCGCTCCTCTTTACACAGCGGCTTACGGAAAATTACCGCGCGGGCGTTATGTTGGTCTGACATGAGCGCCGCGCTTCTCGCCGCATTAAATAGTAATGCACTTCAGCTGTTCCAACTATGGTTTTTATCGTTTTACTCTATTATACCACGGCTACGGTAGGTTTTCAACACTTTTTTGTTTGTGAATTTTAACGAAAAAAAGCCTGTGGGTTTGTAGGTAATACAATTTTTGACAATCACGTGCAAATTTACAGTCCGTCTATCTCGATTTTTTGATCAAATGTCCCTTATCAATTGTCAAAATGACATTTACATCATGTTCAAACATATACAAAATGTCAAAAATGACACACAGTAACAGTAATTGTTATCGAATTTTATTACATTTTATTACAATTTTGTGTTTGTTTATGCAATCTCACGTCAAACAGCGCGTGTCAAAACTGTAAAAATTGCACAAAACTCAAAAACTTTTTCAAACCTTATTGACAAAACTAACAAGACAATGTATAATATAATTGAACAAATAAAGATGGAACCTCCATTTATTTGTTTTGTTTAGTTGTCTCCTTTCTTTTGTTCTACACATAATAATTTGATTTCTTTCGCGGGTTATCCCGCACCGAGCCGTTACGGCTCTTTTTTTTGCGTTTTTTTCTAATTTTCACATTAAAGTTATGGAAATTGACAATGAAATATGTTATACTATAGTATAAAGAAGTTAGAGGCGAGAAGTAAGGAGACCTGCCGGGTCTTGCCCTTGCCTGTCTCTTTCCTCTGTCAACTTGTCTTCAAAGCCGCTCAGCGCACCTCCCGCGTCAAGAATTCACGGCGCGCATACGGTATGCCCGCGAATTTTTTTGATATCAACAAAATTTGCTTCGCAGCCCAAGCGTTAAGGGCTATGGGGACAGGTTCTGAATTCTAACAGCAAAGGACTGATTGAAATTTTCGAGAGAAAACAACTCGGCGACGGCATATGGTTTAACCGCATCGTTGATAAGCGGTTCAAGTCCAACTACATCAACGTCGCATTCATTACCGATTTCGACGACTTAAGCCGCTCCGACTACGCGATAGTTCCCTATCTGCTGACGGACTGCTGTGAAAAGTACCCAAGCAGGCAGAAGCTCCATTCCTACTGTATGGAGCTTTACGGCGCGTGGCTGGAAAATAAGATCGACTTCAACGGCAGACGCCGCTATTCTTCTGTAAGCATATGGCTTCCCGACGACCGCTTCGCGCTGGAGGGCGAAAAGCTGGAGCGCGAGGGCAGCCGGCTTCTCGCGGAATGTATACTCCGCCCCAATGCCAAAAACGGAGCTTTCGACGCGGAGATAACACGGCTTATGAGAACCGAGCTTATCGACTCGATCGACAGCGTCATAAACGACAAGCGCAGTCTTGCGGGATACCGCGGCGCAAGGATCGCCTATGAGGGCGAGCCGGCAAGCGAGCTTATTCAGGGAACTCACGAGCAGGCGGAGCAGGTCACGCCCGAAAGCGCCTACAAGGCTTACCGCAGAATGCTGGAGCGCGGGCATATTGAAATATACGCGTCGGGAAGAAGCGATTTCGCGGAGACCGAAAAGATCCTCGGCGAGGCTTTTGCGGGGATAGACCGCGGCGAAATCTGTTCACTATGCGCAAAACCCAGCGCGCTTAAACCACAGCCAAAGTATGTCACCGAAAAATTCCCCATGCAGCAGGCTATCACGCGAATGTATTTCAAAGCGCCCGATACGGACGACCGATTCGCAAACATACTTCTGGGAATGATACTCGGCGGAATGACCACCTCTCGCTTTTTTGAGAATATACGCGAAAAGCAGTCGCTGTGCTATTATTGCAGCAGCGTTACGCGCCGTCTGAGCAAGGAACTGCTGGTATACTCGGGAGTTGAGCCGCAGAACGCGGAGCGCACTCAGGCGGCTGTGTTCGCGGAAATAGAGGACGTATGCAAAAACGGAGTTACCGAAGAGGAACTGGAGTGCGCAAAGCTGGAGGTCATCGACGGAATACCCGCGGTTTACGATACCGTAGGCGGCATTGCCAACTGGTATATGGGGCAGCTTCACGACGAGGAGTATATCACTCCCGAGGAATATATTGAGAAAATACGCGCCGTTACTGCGGAGAGGGTTCAGGCTGTCTGCAAGATGTACACTCTGGACACCGTATTCACGCTTAGCGGAGAGGAGGCGGGAGAATGACCGAGAAGATACACAGCAATATAATCGACGAGGACTGCATAAAATATGTCCACCCCTGCGGAGTAACGGTGTTCATGTGCCCCATGGAAGGCTTTTCCACCGTTACCGCGCAGTTTTCGGTACGCTTCGGGTCGGAGGATAACTGTTATGTAAAGGACGGCGTGAAGATAACCATTCCCGACGGCACGGCGCACTATCTGGAGCACAAGCTGTTTGAGAGCGAGGAAAAGGGCGCGTTTGAGCTTTTCGCGAAAACGGGAGCCTCCTGCAACGCCGGTACAAGCTACGACCACACCGTATACTATTTCACCTGCACCGACCATTTTGAGGAAAATCTGGAGATACTGCTGAACTTTGTGCAAAGCCCCTACTTCACCCCCGAAACCGTTGAAAAGGAGCGCGGCATAATCGAGCAGGAGATAACCATGTATCAGGACAGTCCCTACTGGCGCACCATAATGGAGCTGCTCAAGGGGGTATACAAGGAAAATCCCATCAAGACCGACATAGCGGGAACGGCGGAGAGTATCGCCGAGATAACCGACAAGATACTGTATGACGTTTATGACACCTTTTACAATCCCTCAAATATGTTTTTATGCGTCGCGGGAAATTTCAATCCCGACAGCGTAATAGAGGTTTGCGAGCGCTGCCTTAAAAAGAGGGAACGTGTGGAGTTCAGGACGGTGTGCGAGCCTGAGCCGTCCAACGTGGTACAGAGCCGCACGGAAACGCGCATGCCCGTTTCAAAGCCGCTTTTCGCTATCGGCTTCAAGCGTCCCGATACGGACGGTCAGGCGGCTTTGGAGGAATATCAGTATTACAACGCTTTGTTTGAGATAATGTTTGAAAGCACCTCGGATTTCTACAACCGAATGAGAAGCGAGGGAATGATAAACAGTGAATTCAGCGACAGCGTGTTTATGGGCAGGGGCTATATGCTCCCCATGATAATGGGCGAGAGCGACGACCCCGACTACGTTCTTTCGGAGGTAAAAAAGGAGATACGCGCTTTCAAAGCCGATCCTCCCTCAAAGGAAACATTCAGCCGCGTTAAAAAAGCAATGTACGGGAACGGTATATTCGGCTGCAACAACGTGAACGGAATGGTCGGAACGCTGACGAGCTCCGCGCTTGCGGGACTTTCTCCATTTTCGGGGTACGAAACTCTGGCAACGATGACTTACGACGGACTGCTGGAGAAGCTCTTTGCGCTGGACGAAACAAACGTCTGCCTGTCGGTCATAATGCCGACCGAATGAATCAAGTATAGGCAACACCGCACAAATACCGCTCTTCGGGCTTTGTAAGGTATTGCCATAAATCCCTTACGGAGGACACAAGAAATAATGACAGCTTTAATCAGTACGGCTGCCTCGGAGTTTACGGAAATCGAGCTTGAATTTCCGAATCTCTTCGGCGGCGTGGCAATCAACTATTACAGAGGCTTTACGGTTTTCGGCGTACCTATCTACTGGTATGGGGTGCTCATCACGATAGGAGTGGTTCTGGCGTATTTCTACGCTATGCACCGCACCAAGGAATTCGGACTTAACAAGGACAGGGTTTTCGACGTGGTGTTCGCGGCGCTTATTGGAGGATTTCTCTGCGCAAGAATTTACTACTGCGTTTTCACCACCCTCGACCCCAACTCGCCGATAAACTACACCTTTGTCACAACCTTTACGGGAATACGCGATGGCGGACTTGCCATTTACGGCGGAATTATCGGAGCTTTTCTGGTAGGATTTGCCGCCTGCAGGATACGCAAGGTCAACTTTTTCGCCATGTGCGACTTGGCTTCGCTTGGATTTCTTATCGGGCAGACCATAGGACGCTGGGGCAACTTCGTCAACCAAGAAGCCTACGGCTCGGTCACCGACCCCGACTGGATATTCGGCATGACGGGCGATATAATCTCCAAGGAGGTAGAAGCGGGAGCGCTGGTTCACCCCTGCTTCCTTTATGAGAGCGTCTGGTGTCTTGTCGGATTTGTATTTCTGCATTTTTACTCCAAAAAGCTGCGCAGCTTCGACGGGGAAGTGGCACTGCTGTATATCGGCTGGTACGGTCTGGGCAGAGCGTTCATTGAGGGACTTCGCACCGACAGCCTTATGCTTGGCAGCGTCAGGATATCACAGATCGTGGCGGCGGTTTCGTTTGCGGCGGCTATAATACTGCTGATAGTGTTCAAGATAGTCACCGAAAAGAAGAATATACCTCTTTATGTAAACTCCGAAGCATGCAAGGAGCTTGCCGAAAAGGACATTGCCGCCGAGGAAGCCGCCAAAGCCAAAAAAGCCGCCAAGCTCGCCGCAAAGGAGAAGTCCGCGCCAAGCATTCTTGCGGGGGACGCGGAGGATATAAAGCTTGAAGCGGACGGTGCCGACGATTCGGAAGGTTCCGACAGCGAGGACAATGCCGACGGGGGATATGGAGAGGATATAAACCCAAACGGGGAGGACGCTGTGAAATCCGAAAGCGCAGCGGAAGAACCTTTGAAAGACGGCGAGGAAGAAGACAGCAAGGAAAGCGAGGAATAAATATGGCAAAAATTATTGACGGAAAGGCGGTTTCCGCCGCGGTCAAGGAACAGGTCAGGGACGATATTGCACGCGATGGTCTTGACATAGGGCTTGCGGTGGTGATAGTGGGCGACGACCCCGCCAGCCGCGTTTATGTAAACAACAAGAAAAAGGCATGCGAATTCTGCGGGATAAAATCGTATGAATACGCTCTGCCGCAGGATACCACCGAAGCGGAGCTTCTGGAGCTTATCGATACCCTAAACGGCGACGCAAAGGTTAACGGAATACTTGTGCAGCTGCCGCTTCCTAAGCAGCTCGACGAAAAGACGATTATAGAGCATATTTCGCCAGTGAAGGACGTGGACGCTTTCCATGAGTCAAACGTCGGACGTATCATGATAGGAAATTACGCCTTTCTGCCATGCACCCCCGCGGGCTGTATGGAGCTTATACACAGCACGGGCGTGGACGTGAGCGGCAAAGAGTGTGTGGTAATAGGGCGCAGCAATATCGTCGGCAAGCCTATGGCAATGCTGCTGCTGCACGAAAACGGAACCGTGACCGTGTGCCACAGCAGAACGAAAAACCTCGCCGAGGTCTGCTCACGCGCCGATATACTTATCGCGGCGGTAGGGCGCGCCAACTTCGTGACCGCCGATATGGTAAAGGATGGCGCGGTGGTTATCGACGTAGGGATAAACCGCCTTGAAAACGGAAAGCTCTGCGGCGACGTCAAATTTGACGAGGTTAGCGAAAAAGCGGGGTACATCACGCCTGTTCCGGGAGGAGTGGGTCCGATGACTATCGCCATGCTGATGAAAAACACGGTTATGGCTAAAAGGATACAGTCGGAATCATGAACAAAAACAGAAAAGCCTTTTTAAGAAACGCCGTAATACTTACGGCGGCGCTGGCTGTTGTTATCCTGTTTATGGAAGAGTGGGGCACGGCGCAGATACTTATTACGGCTCTGGTGGCTATGCTCGCGGCGGGACAATGGCTGCTTTTCGCGCTTCTTGGTACAAAGCCCAGAAAGTAAGAGCCCGACCGCATAGCCCGAAACGCTTGGACTGCTAAACATATTTTTCGCATAAGTCTGTATATAAAGGTTGACCAAGAGCGGATTATTTAAAAAAATTTCAAAATTTCCGTTAGGCATACTCCGTTACGCTGCGCTTCACTCCGCATGCCTAACGGAAACCGCGCGCGTTTGCGAACGCACGACTTTTTAAAATTTAATACGCCGACATTGCGTTGTCAACAGGCTTTTTTACAGGCTGTTGCGAAACATATTTTTCTCAGCCATGCTGTATGTACAGGCTCAACGCAGTCAGCCCATCAAGAAAAACCGGCGAAGAAAGGCGGAAAATTTGCCGCAAGACAAGCGCCGGGCGGCTATGCGAACATATTCTAAGAGGCAGGAGAGCCTTTCCGGCCTCCTGCCTCAGATTTATTGATTTTTACAGTCCAAAGCTTACGGACAACGCGTTATTCACCTGGGACATAGCGTCGTTGTCCAGCTCTCCCATACGCTCCTTCAAGCGCCTTTTGTCCAATGTACGTACCTGCTCCAGCAATACCACAGAATCTTTTGCCAGACCGCAGGATGAGGCGTTTAAGGAGATATGTGTCGGAAGCTTTGATTTCTCCTTCTGACTGGTTATCGCAGCGGCTATCACCGTGGGGCTGTGCTTGTTGCCTACGTCGTTCTGCACTATAAGAACCGGACGGACCCCGCCCTGCTCCGAGCCGACCACGGGACTTAAATCCGCGTAGTATATCTCTCCGCGTTTCACTAACATTTTCATACCATTCCTTTCGTTGTTTTTTACTATGTCCGAGAGAGCGCCGTGCGCTCCTCATAACCCGCCTTTGTCTGTCGGAATTAGTATTGCCACTCAAAATTGCCGTTATTCAGATATGGCGGAATAAAATGACAGGTTCACAGCTCTGAAGCGTATCTGAAAACAAAGCAATTTTGCACAATTTTGCCGAATGTGCGGTGACATCAGGGAAAAAGCGCAGGAATACTACCGTATTCCGAGCATTTTGACGCAGAAAGCGCCCGAAGTCAGTCGAAATTGTGCAATATGCGGCTTTTCAGACAGCCCCTCATTAAAGGTTGAGCCAAGGCTGTATTTTAAGATTGACCTAAAGCTGATATTTAAAAACTTCCCGCCGTGCATTTGCCGCTCGGCAAATACGGTTTTACGCAAACCGCAATGCAATGATTTTGCCGATCACATCATCGCCGCGCTAACCCCGGCATTTTTCTTGAAACTTCATGCGGCGGCACTGCGCTGCTTCGGACTTTATTATACAAGCTGTCGTTTACTTTTTTGGTTTATGCGCATTTTGGGATTTTTCGTCCCGATATATTTTATTCCGCTTAGAGTATTGTTGTGCGGAGAAGGGAGCTTCACTATGCAGATGAATTGGGACAAACTGCTTTGCAGCAGGCGAAGCAGGGAGTTTGTAAGCAGCAACGCGGAGGACGTCCGCTCGGAATTCCGCAAGGACTACCACCGCATCATAGGCAGTCCCAGCTTCCGCAGGCTTCAGGACAAGACACAGGTATACCCGCTGAACAGGGGGGATTTCGTACGGACACGGCTTACGCACTCCCTTGAGGTAAGCTCGTTTGCGGGCTCTCTGGGGGACACTGTTTTCCGCAGGCTGATAAGGGAGAACGTACCGGGGGTGGATCACACCGTGCGCGAGAGCTGCTGCGATATACTGGAATGCGCGGGGCTGGTGCACGATATAGGAAATCCGCCTTTCGGACACTTCGGGGAGTTTACGATAAGGCAATGGTTCAAGGAGAATTTCCCCAAGCTGTATTTTAAGGAACAGCCGGTTACCGAACTGCTTACGGAGCAGATGATGGGGGATTTTCTCAATCTGGAGGGCAACGCGCAGGCGCTGAGGGTGCTTACAAAGCTGCACGTCCTTATTGACTTGGGAAACGGCATGAATCTGACCTATGCCTTGCTGAATACCATAATAAAATATCCCGTATCCTCTCTTGAAATCGACAAAAACAGCGGGAATGTCAAAGACAAGAAGATGGGATACTTTACCGCGGAGCAGCCTATCTTCGAGGATATCACGGGCTGTACGGGGGCTGTCGGCTGCCGCTATCCTCTTACCTTTCTGCTGGAGAGCGCGGACGATATCGCCTACAAGACCGCGGATATCGAGGACGCGGCGATCAAGAAGCTCATCAGCTTTACGGAGCTTCTTGCGGAAATAGAAAGCCCCGATTTCCTCAACAAATGCGAAAATGAGGAGGAGCGGAAGGCTCTGAAAAGGGCGGCTGACGATTTGCGCCACTGCCTTGACTCGGCGCAGAAGCGCGGTCTGCCGCTTACCGAAAAAAAGGCGGTGCAGCGCTGGACGGTAAATATGCAGAGCGCTCTTATCTACGCCGCTTCGGACGCGTTTGTAAACAACTACGAGGCAATTATGGCAGGGCAATTCAAAAAGGAACTGCTGGCGGCTTCCCCTATGAGGGTGGTTTCCGAGGCGCTGAGCGACATAGCTTACCGATACGCTTTTCAATCTCCGGGGCTGCTGAAGACAGAGCTTTCGGCGGACGCTATGATGAATCTGCTGTTGGAAAAGATAACGGGAACGGCGCTGCGCTTCGGCACGAAGCAGCAGCGAATGACAGACGCAAACCTGATGTCGCTGCTTTCGGAGAGCTTCCGCGGTATATGCCGCAAATGCTCCGAGGGAAAAAGCGACGCGGAGCAGGCATACAACCGTCTGCTGCTTGTCACAGACTGCGTTTGCAGCATGACCGACGGCTACGCGCGGGAGCTGTTCGGCGATCTTAGCGGGATAGACAGCTGACCGCTGACAACCGACCGCGCACATAAAACGCTTTTCAATAACGTATTGATTTACATTTTGGAGGTAATTATATGGGAAAAATGACGGCACAGGAGGAACGATTCGGATTTCGGGAGCAGGGGAAATTCACCTGTTCCTCGGGGTTATCAAACCCCATGCTTATATTGCTGAGCGCGTTATGGGCGCTGGGAATCACGTTTCTGGTCACGGACAATCCCGCAATGGTGTCTGTTTTCGGGCGCTGGATGGACCCTTCCGCTTCAACCGCGCGGCTGTTTTCGGTGGTAACGCTTGGTGCGGCGTGGACTTTTTTCGCGGCGTGGGGAGCGGTGATCCTGCTTCACGGTGCGGATTATTACTATGAGGCGGACGGCGAGGTGTTTGTGATATACCGCGCCCAAGCCAAGGGCAGACGCGAGATCGTGGACACCTTTTATTACCGCGATGTTTTGGAGGTAAGCTACTATGAATCACTGTTTCACATGGGTTATCTTGTGGAAATACGTACCCCCTACCGCATCGCCAAATATCGGCTTGTGTTTACCAAAATGATGACGGACCGCTCAAAGGAGGGAACGCCTTTTTATATTCTGGAGCAGCGCGCGGGACTTCGCGGAGAGGATAAGGGGGCGGAGGGATGGGCACCGTAAGACTTACAGACTCCTATGAGGAGCGATTCGGGTTTCAGGCAAGAGGCTGCTTCTACTGCCGATACAAAAGCGAGCCGCTGTTAGTCGCGGCGGCGGCAGCGGTAACCGTGGTACTCTGGGCTGTCGTGTACAATATCATAGTAGCGCCGCAGGTCTCGGCGCTTCTGTATATCGCGGCTCTGTTTATGGACAGCGCAGTGTTCTTCTGCGTGGGCATGGGCGCTGTAAGAGTTATCCTCGGCGGAAAAAAGTTTCTGTACGAGGCGGACAACAGCGAAATTCGTATCTATATGGAAAAGGGGAAGGATAAAATCCTGACGGATACGCTTTACTATGTGGATATCGAGGGGGTATCATACAGAAAGATGCTTCCCCACAGAGGCGAGTATGTGACCGTTACCGCAAAGTACCGCAAATACAAATATCAATGTGTTTACAGATGTGCGAAAAATATGCGCAGCCCCGAGCAGTTTCCTTTTCATATTCTGAAAGAGCGCAAGGGATACGCGGCAGAAACCGACAACCATACTGATTTATAATTAACGTGTAGACATCTTTGCGACAATATTACGCCAATCACTGTGTCAACACTCCTTGTGCTATTAGCAAGCTTGCCGCAAATCTTATCTGCACTCCGCTCAACATTAAGGCAACACCGCACAAAGCTTGTGCGCAGATTGCGCCGCCAGATTTTTCGTCAGATTTTACAAGGTCGACGCCGGCGGGCTGACGCCCGCCAAGGAGAACTTGTGCAAGATGACGGAAAATATGCAAGCAAGATGCGTATAAAGCGCGAAGCGCGGGCTTTGTGCGGTGTTGCCTTAGTATAAAAAATGACAGGAGGAGCGACTTTGAATAACGACAACGAAATATACCCGCAGATAAAGCCGGGGAAAAAGGTATCTCTCGCCAAACCTCCTATGGAGCGCTCGCGGCTTGCTTCGGAAACGTTCGGCATCACGGGAAGCGGCAAAAAGGTATCGCTTGAAAAAAGACCCGAGGACGGTATCTACATCAACCCCAACCCCGTGCGGGAGATAAACTTCCCCGTCTCCCCAATGCCTGCGGTGAGTTCCGCGCAGATACCCGCGGCGCAAAACAATATCGCCACCGCCGTCGGCGCGACGGTAACCGACCCGGAACTTATCGCCGCCCGCGAAGGAAGCAATATCCAGATTCGGCGCGGTCATTTCCGCTGCGCTTATGAAATGGAATTTGTCTGGCTGCTGGCTACTGCGATACCCGCACTGACGCTTTTCGGGATATTCGGATTTTCGGTGACAAGCGACATCGTAAAATTGTTTGACAACCTTTACAGCGCCGTATGCATGGGCGGTATAGTTCTGAGCTGCCTTTTCAGCGCGATATGCTACGGGAAAAACTACAGCTTCATCGCGGAACAGGATGCGTTTGTGATAAGCCGCCGCCAAAAGGTGCGCCGCTACTACTACGCGGATATCACCGACATTAAATTCGAGGAGTTCAGGCTGTTAGGAAAAAAACGCGGGTATATCGTTACCATTGAGACCCGATACGTTTCGGACACGTACCGTTTTATTTTCGGGGATAACCGCATTTTTACTGACGCCACCAACACGCCGTTTTACTACCTTATGCGCAACGCGCGGCTTACCAACGCCCCGGAGAACCAAAGTCCCGATCCCGAAAGATTCATGAAAAGGAGCTATGACCCCGATGAATATTGAACATAAAATCATCGGCGACGATGAAATTATTCCGCGCACCAACACATACCGCACCGCTTTTTTCGATGACAGGACGGAGCTGCTTATAACCATCGCGCTTGTGGCGGTGACCTTTATCATGGCATTTACAAGGCGTTTCGGCGGCGGTGGCACATGGTATGTTCCCATTGTTGTTTTTGCCTTTTCCGGCGCCGCCGGGTTCGCTTCGCTCGCCGCCTTTGTAATTTTCTTCAGGGGGAAAAAGCTCACCTTTCAGACCTCTAAAGACAGATTCACGGTTATGCGCGGAAAAAAGTATGCTGATGTTTTTTACTACTCCGAGATAAACGCGGTCATAAGCGAGGAGCGGAAATTCTTCGGTATTCGGCGCGGAATTACCGTTACCGTAAGCTCGGGCATCAAAACCAAGTCCTACCGCGTCATATGCCCAAGCCACATAACGTTTGAAGGCACTGTTTTTGCCGAGATCGAAAAAAATATAAAAATATGGGAGATCAATAAAATACAGTTGCAAAATCCCTCAATATAAGGTATAATAAAAAAGTAAGATTTACCTTAACGACAAACGAAAGGAGAACGCTCCCGTTGGAGCAGGATTATTAAAATGAATATTTTGGTTGTAGGCGGCGGAGGCCGTGAGCACGCTATAATTACGGCGCTTTCAAAATCGCCGAGGGTTGACGGAATTTATGCCGCTCCCGGAAACGGAGGTATCTCTAAGCTTGCGGAATGCTTCCCCGTTAAGGCGACGGATATTGACGGCATGGTTGAGCTTGCAAAAAAGCTCAAGCCCGACTATGTATTTGTCGCTCCGGATGACCCGCTGGTGCTGGGCATGGTGGATAGGCTTAACGAAGCGGGCTTCAGAACCTTCGGGCCGAAAGCGAATGCGGCTGTTCTTGAGGGCAGCAAGGTGTTCTCAAAGGCGCTGATGAAAAAATACGATATCCCCACAGCTGCCTATGAGACCTTTACCGACGCGGACAAGGCTGTCGCTTATATCAAGGAGCGCAACAGCTATCCCGCGGTCATCAAGTGCGATGGACTGGCGCTTGGCAAGGGCGTTATCATCGCAAAGGATTTTTCCGAGGCTGAGGCGGCGGTAAGGTCTATGCTGCTGGACGGGAAGTTCGGCAAATCGGGCAGCGAGATAGTTGTGGAGGAATTTATGACGGGTCCGGAAGTCACGGTGCTCGCCTTTACCGACGGAAAAACCGTAAAACCCATGATATCCTCTATGGATCACAAGCGCGCCTATGACAACGACGAGGGTCTTAACACGGGCGGCATGGGAACGATAGCTCCCAACCCCAGATATACCGAGGATTTTAAGAAAGAGTGCGAGGAGAAGATATTCAAGCCCACCATTGCCGCCATGCAGGCGGAGGGCAGACCTTTTAAGGGCTGTCTGTATTTTGGGCTTATGCTTACTCCCAACGGCGCAAAAGTCATCGAATATAACTGCCGCTTCGGAGATCCCGAGACTCAGGTCGTGCTGCCGCTGCTGGAAACGGATATCGTGGATATTATGGACGCGATATGGGAAGAGCGTCTGGACGGACTGGATATAAAATGGAGCGATAAGTCCTGTGCCTGCGTTGTTATGGCAAGCGGAGGTTATCCCGAAAAATACGAAACGGGAAAGGTCATCAGCGGTCTGGACGAAAACGGACAATCCGATAAGGCGTATATTTATCACGCCGGTACTAAGATAGAGGACGGGAAATTCCTTACCTCAGGCGGACGGGTTCTCGGAGTTACCGCCATAGGGAACGATCTGCGCTCCGCGTTAAGCAAGGCTTATGCGGCGGTGGATACCATCTCTTTTGAAAAAGCCCATTACCGTAATGATATAGGCAAGCGGGCGCTGAATGACTGAATATCCATGCCAATGACCGCTCAACGCCTGTCCCGCGAAGCAGTTCAATGTATGGTAGAGGTTCCGGCATAAAAAGCTTTACTCAATTTTTACCGAAAAATCCTTGACAAGAAAGGCATAATATGGTAAACTATACAATAATGATAATTGGGGGGAATCGGATTTGAAAATTGAATGGAATAAAAAGTATACCACCATTGCGGCATACTGCATCGTAGTTATTGCGATAGCGGTGTTGTTTGTGGTGTTCGTATTTAAGTTTAAATCATTCGCCGACGTATTTTCCAAAGTGTGGTCGGTTATCGCGCCAATAGTTGTGGGTATAGTTATAGCCTATATACTAAACCCGTTGGTTATGCTTTTTGAGAACAAGGTGTTTAAAAAGCTTA
Organism: uncultured Oscillospiraceae bacterium; assembly: GCA_910587135.1. Lineage (GTDB taxonomy): Bacteria > Bacillota > Clostridia > Oscillospirales > Ruminococcaceae > CAG-115. The sequence goes on along the minus strand of CAJULF010000007.1, from coordinate 29,081 downwards.
AAACTGTTCCGCCCAAAGAAAATCTGGTGGACAAGCGGCTTTCGAGAGTTTCAAGTCCCAACATAATCACGGAGCAGCTTAAAAAGCGGCAGAAATCTCCCGAAAAAAAGGCTAAGGGGCGCAAGACACTGGCAAGAGCGCTTTCCATAATTATTGCCTACATTATTGTACTGGCGGTTATGGTGGGTATAGTTGTGGCGGTAGTCCCCAGCGTTTCCGAGAGTGTTCTTGATCTGGTGGACCGTCTTCCCGACTACTTCAGCGAGCTGGAAAACAAATTAAAGGCAATATTTGAAAACAATCCTGAGATAGCGACGTTCATTTCAGATGAATTCGACGACCTGAACGACATTATGAAAAATCTTACCGCATATGTCACGCCTTATGCCTCCGGTATAGTAGGCGGCGTTACCGGCGGGATTTTCAACGTGGTTTCGGCGGTTTTCACAGGCACAAAGAATTTTGTAATCGGTCTGGTTATCGCTATCTATTTCCTGTTAAGCAAGGAACGGCTGCTGGCGCAGGTTAAGAAAATTTTCTTTGCTCTTTTCAAGTTTGACCGCTGCAAGCGTATTTTCAGCACCTTTTCGCGGAGCAACAAGATATTCACCAAATTCATCGGCTCCAGCCTTGTGGATTCCTTTATAATATTTGCCGCAATGGAGGTTGGATGCGTTATCATGGGTATGCCCTACGCTACGCTTATCGCGGTAGTGTGCGGCGTGACCAATCTGATTCCCTTCTTCGGTCCGTTTATCGGAGCTATTCCAAGCGGCTTCCTTATTCTGCTTGTCGACCCGATAAAGGTGCTTTGGTTTGCGATTTTCGTAGTTGTTCTTCAGCAGATCGACGGCAACCTTATCAAGCCGCTTCTGTTCGGCGAAACTATGGGACTGCCTGCTATATGGGTGCTTATCTCCATTATCGTCGGCGGGGGAATGTTCGGGATACCGGGAATGATTTTGGGTTCTCCCGTATTCGCTGTGTTCTATCTGCTGTTCGCGGAATTTGTTACGGGCAAGCTTAAGAAAAAAGAACTGCCCGAGGATACGGACGATTATGTTATTCCCGTCGAGAATTTTACGGCGGAGCACATCGATCCGAAAATCGAAAAAAAGACATAAATCAACCCTCCGGGCTCTATGGCTCGGAGGGTCGTATTAAATATGAATATATTCATCAATCTTCAACTGACCTGTGATGGCTTAATTAAAAGTATGTCCGTTGTTCTGACTGAAATTTTGTTCCGAATTATCTGCTTTATTTGATATAACGATTTCGGGCAGACTGTCCGCGGAAACAGCAGTGCCTGTTGGCTGCTTCTCCGTTACATATAAATCTCCGATTTGCGGCTCAACACTTAAATCCGTTACATTTATAATATAGGTATTTGTTTTATAATATGAAGCGGTATCCGAGCCGCAGTAAAATCCCGCGGTGACCTTCAGCGTATCGCCATCCATCTCCGCCTCTATATCCATGACGGACGGATATATCTCGTCGTCGGTGTCCTCGGGGTTATATACCTCAAAATCAACGATCTCGTCAACCGCACCGTCTTCCGATATGCGGCACAGCTTATCCTTAAAAATATAGTAAAAATATTCGCCGTCGCAACACAGAGAAGTATAGGAAACATAAGGGCAAACGCCTATCATTGCGCGGCTGTTATTGTCAAAAAAATATATCTCAAAATAGCCTATATCACCCTGCACATGACCGTAGGGTTTTACAACAAAAAAATTTCCGTCGGCGCGGGGATAGGTTTCGAGTTTTCCCGTATAAAGGTGATTATCTCTTCCGCCTATTTTAATATCCATTTGAGGCGCACCCTCAGGGTTCTGCCCATGCTCCTCACACTCCTTCATTAAAGGCATATAAAATTCTGTCGCCTTTTCCGAAATCTCCTTGGCAAAATCCTCGTTATAGGGTATGATTTCCGTTTTACGCGCACTTTGGCTATCCGTCCACATACGCGCAGCGTTCTCCGATATATCGGTTGATGGGACGCTGCCGACTTCGCTGCGGTTGGCACAGCTTGTGAACAGAAGAGCAGCTAAAAGTATACTGAAAAAATTTGTTCGTTTCATATTTTCTCCTTACTGATAAAATGACACCGCTCGCGTCGTGAGCGGTGTCGTCATAAAACCACAACTACATATGAACATGAAATTAACCGCAAATAATATAAAAAATTACCGTTTAATTTGCTGTGATACGCTGATTACATGGTCTCACACAGTATCAAAGAGAGCATTTATCGCTATTTTGGCATTTCTCACACTGACACCGCAAATCGATGAATAATTTTCACTGTTTGCTTGGCTGCCGATTTTACCCGCGCTGATGCATACACCATTGTCAAAAAACATATACAGCGTTGAGGTTACCCCTCCTGTTGGGGTTTCGCTCTCGGCGTAATATTTGTTGGGATCGGGAATGACGCTTTCAAAATTATCCGTCATAGCTTCTGTTTTGATTGCCCTGCCGGCAATATCAGTGCTTTTAAGCACAGCCGCTATAGGTTTTGTTGCAATGTCGAGAAGTTTGCTGTTCGTTTTTCCCATGCAAACTATTTTGCCGCTTTCACTCACGGCAACTTTTTCGTCGGAGCCTATTGACAGCGTTCCCTGAGACGATACATAAATATTCCCATATACCAAAGCACTTGCAGCGGACTTTATCGTGACTGTTCCGTCGGAAACAAGCGAACCGTTTATCGTTACCTCCCCGTCGCTGAAGATTATCTTTCCGCCATTTTCAACATAAATGTCGCCGTCGATATTCGCTCCGCTTTTCAAAAACAGGGTCTTGCCGCTCGGAATTGCCAGAAGTTCACCGTTCGCGATGTCAAGGGTTTTGGATATAGAAACACTTTTGCTAAGCACCGATACCTCGTTATCGGTCGTTACGCTTTTGAGCCTGCCAAGAGTTGTTCTCGTGCTTATGCCCGCCGCCGAAGCGCTTACCGCCGTGCATGCGGCTGTGACGATCGCTAAAAGAATGCTTGTGATTTTTTTCATTTGGGTACCTCCATGTAAAATTTTGTTCACATAAACGATAAGCCGTTCCTACCGTTTATGTGAACTGTGGTCTAATTGTAATAGACATGATAGTTTAATATTACTGTGGAACAATTGCACTATTCCATGTATACGTTACATTAGAATATTTGATAGTATATGTTGAGGTTTTGCTGGACATAGTTCTGGTAGTTCCTCCATAAGGATCCATGGTTATAATAACGAAGGTATTTTCGGTATCCGTATCAGTATACCCTCTCAAAACCATCGCATGTCCCTTATTGTCAACGTCACCATCCATACTCATATAAATCGGCGTGCCATTATTGATATATGTCATTATTCGAGCATTGGTAGGTTTACTTGTTCTTTTTGCACTTAAATCGTACAAATCGCTGAAACCAGTTATTACAGCAGAGCTATTTGCGCCTTCCCAATAACCTATACCCATTTCGTCTGCGATTGTAAAAGGTGTGTATGACGAAATTCCAGTCAGATACTTTCCGATAGACCACATAGAACCTGCCCAGCAAAGTCCGTAATAAGTTCCGTTTTGTGTCTGATTCCAAACAGGAACACTCAAGGACTTAGAACTTGCTGCTCGCGTCATATTTACAGCACTTGGAACAAGTATTTTTTCAGCGTTTGTGGAAGTAAACAGTATATCATTGTCCAAAAGGCTATATGTTTTAGTTTCCGAAACAATATACTCGTTTTCCTCATCAAGGAACAAGCAGTAATTATCTGTCGGAGCAAGTTCTTCTAACTGCTCTGCAAGCATATCCGTATAGGAAAATGTTGCGCCGCCATCATCGTCAAAGTACACATAAAAAACGCCAACAGCTTCATCTTCGCAATATACGGGGTAGTATAATGTTCCGTTGAAAAATTCAACCTCTCCATCAATGACCAAATAGCTCGGAATTTCAGAACCAATGTAATAATCATCTCCAGTAACACCATAGTAAGCAGTAAGATGATAGGACAACGTTTCCAACACATCGTTGAAAGTTATAACGTTTTCGGCAATCTCTTCCGCCGCCGCTGGCATAACTCCTGCCATTGTAACGGACATAACTGCCGCCATTGCCATTCCCATTGTTCTTTTAAAAGTTTTTTTCATAATATTTTCCTCCTTACGGAAAATCGCCAGAGCACAAAGCCCTGTGTTGTTAGGGGCGTTTGCCCCGCCTGTTCCGTCGTGGAATCCGCTCCACGGAATTTCCGTTATGTTTTCTGTTCTACACAAATTTGATTTCCCGCATTTGTGAACAAACTGAAAATTAAGGAGGATCGTTGATAAAAATGTTGTTGTGATTAATGCTTTTTCATTTTGAAATTCCCATCTATACATAAATTTTGTTTGTGTTGTAAGATAATTGATGGATTTAGTGATAATATTTTAGAATTGTTATATTGCGTATAAATCTGCTATTTGTATCCTACGCATATCACCGTCATAAAATCTGTAAACCGGAAAGTCGTTAACTCTCCAACCGTTCTCTGTTTTAAGTATAGTGTAATGGAATATTTGCTTTTTGTATGCATCTGCATTAGCATATTCAAACTCCTCATCGCGCGCATCCTCAACAAGATATGCGGTTATAGCTATATCAAAAGCCGAATCGGTTTTTTTCTCTATAGAGTAATCCTCATGTATGGTTTTTGTGTCAATGTATTTTGTTCCGACAGTTATCCACAGCGCTCCATTGTATTCATATAGTGAGCGGTTTTCCATTTCCAGCATTTTATCAACTGCTTCTTTTGTAAACACCTCTGTTAGAGCATTATAGAAGCTGTCATAGGTGACCATCGAGCAACAATAACATGAATCATTAACCAATATCTGCGGAAGACTGTCAAAAGATAAAAAGTCCTCACCGAAATTTTCGACAGGAAATTCCTCTCCGTGGCTGAACACAATCTCCCTTAGCGCAAGCGAACGGAGATATAAGTCATAAATCTCCGCATTTTCGGCTGAAAGAATATTTAAACCGTTGTACTCTGAGCGGATTTTCATGTTTTCCACCACACTGTCATACACAAAGCTGCCCAATGCTGATTTGTCAAAGGCTGTCTCACCATAAAACTCGATTTTATCCGCATCACTAACAATAACATCGCTGTCAATTTCAGCAGTGATGTTCTCCGATGTCTGCCGAACATCGTCAGACAAATAATTGTCGTTGGGGTTTCCTTTACAGGCGCAAACGGAAAAAGACAGGGAAAGCACTGCAATAATTTTTAATACGCACTTCATAAGAATCTCCTTAAAGTTATTGTAAAATGATGCCGACATAAATTGTTGCTGTTCAAAGCCTTTTTCCACTTGTGCACTTAAAATTGGCAACTACCCCTGTTCGGGAAAGACTCCGTCCAAATCTCGGCTGTAAATCGGGAACTCATCAGCCCGCCACCCATCGGCTGTCTTAACAAATTTGTAATCAAGCATATAGGTTTTATAGATGTCGCGTTTATCGGGATCGTATTCCGGCGGCTCTCCGACCTCTACGGAGTACACCGTACATCTTAACAGAATCTCGCTGTCGGAATTCGTTATCAGTTCATATTCCTCATGGACATCGCCAACGTTTCCTGTCATTGCGCAGTCGGCAAACCACAGTTGTTCTTTATATGAGCAGAAATTCGGAAATCTTGAAAACACACGCTCTGCGGCATCAACAGTGAATACGTCAAGGTAGGAGTTTATAAAGCTGTCATACGATATTCCCGAGGCATAGAAACGGTTTGGCGAACGTGCCGCAATGTTAAGCTGCGAAAGTGTTTCCAACGACTGCTCATCCAAAATCCCACTGCTTAAATTTTCAGTACTGAAAAACCTTAAAAGTGTATATCCGCGAGCACACTGCTCCGCTATTTCGGTCAAACCCGACACACTAAGAAATTTGCTTAGCTCGGGTTTATAATCTTCAAGCCTGAGAACATCATACTCAAATTCCGCAAGTTCCGCAGAATCAAGCACTTCTCCATTTATGGAAAGATTTTCCGCTCCATCAAGAACATAGTTGGTGAAGAGCGATGAGGTTTCCGGCTTCGCCTCTTCGATAACCGCACTTGTTCGGCTCTCGGACTTAGTGTTGGGAAAGCGTTCATTAAGGCGGTAATATTGTGCTTGCAAATCACCGGAAAGCTCATCATATTTATCGTTTCTGATAAGAATATAATGTCTGCGGAAAGTCCCTGGATAAACAGCCGCTATGCTCTGCCAGCTTTCCGGTATATCCAAATCCCGTGTAGAATACAACAGCACTTGATTTTCGTCGATTTTATACAGTTCATATACCTCATCGGAGCATGTTACTTCAAGCTCTTGATCGGGTCTTGCGTAATTGTCGGGGTTCGGTATGCTTTCACCTATATAATCGCACTCGTTTCTCATGCGCTCTGCGTCAACAAACGCGTCCTCACCTCCATCTACTTCGCAATATCTTCCGTCAAGTTCCGTCTGGGCGCTGTAAACAAGATAGACATAAATCGTACCGTTATACATCAGCGAGGGATACGGTGAGATGAGAACGGAGTTATCCTCTGTTTCTGTTGCTAATTCTTCGGTTGAAGCATTAACTTCTTTGCTCGTTTCTTTTGTTTGAAAAGCATTGTCCGAAACATTATTCAAAAACGTTTTTTGATCATCTGTGCAGCCTGTGAGCAGCAGGACAAGCAACAAACTTACAATTGCAAGTTTTTTGTTCATTCGCTAACCTCCTCATGCTTCAAAAAAATCCCGACCCCGCTCATAAAGGCAAGAGTCGGGAATGAAATTATAAGCTATAGCCAATAAGATTATTTAACTTCAAAACATATCAATATCGAGTTTTCTTCCACTTATATGAATGATTTTTATATGCCGTATTATACACAAAATTTTCATGCGTTGTATTGGGCAGACCTTTTACAGTCACCGTAGCCTCACCATAATGAGATGTATAGTCCGGATCCAAAATGTAGAAATCAGTGTGGGTATCATAAACGTGTATACCTTTTAAAAGAATAGCGTGAGATAAATTTTTATTATTTAAATCATCAACACTTAAGTCGACGGGGTTATTGCTGCGAAGTTCATCAAGAAGCGTGCTTGTCGGAATGGTCTTGTTATAGCAATCAATTGTTACACCATACATCGCATAGGTATCAATATATTTTTGATTATTGATTACACTGCCGTCATGCGGGTCGGGACACCCTATTGCCTTGTATACATCCATTGCATCTAAATTTGTACCTTTAAGGTAATTGACTTTCATGGCAAGGCAAGCTTCCCAACACAAAACAAACTCATTGGTTACATATTCGTTGGTTACCTGCACATTTTGTTTAAATTCAATTCCCTTAATGGTATAGTTACCCAATGAAGCCGAATACGCCTGAATGGGGTCTGCAACAAAAACCTCTTTTGCCTTGTCGATTTTTGCCGCGAGCTCCACGGGCTTATCCATTTTAACGCAGTCATCAACGTCAAGTGCCACGCTGTCGGTTTCGGATACCACAAACGTATAGTCTCCATCTGCCGTTATCGCAATATCCTCACCATTGTCATACATAGCCTGTACTTCCTCGGGAATGCTTTGGTCGAAAACAACATAATCGTTTCCATCATATGTGTATGTTCTCAATTTGCCGATGATACTGTCGTTTTCAAAGATGAAAATATATACTCCCTCAGTTTCTCCCGAAGAATAGTCGCCATATCCAACAGGATAGCTTACATAATATTCCTCATCAGCGGAATACCCATTTTCAAGTAACCAGTCAGGCAATGATGTTTCAAAATAGCTTTCAAGATAATCATCAAACTGATATTCCACTTCCGCCGCCGCTGGCATAACTCCTGCCATTGTAACGGACATAACTGCCGCCATTGCCATTCCCATTGTTCTTTTAAAAGTTTTTTTCATAATATTTTCCTCCTTACGGAAAATCGCCAGAGCACAAAGCCCTGTGTTGTTCGGGGCGTTCGACCCCACCTGTTCCGTCGTGGAATCCGCTCCACGGAGTTTCCGTTATGTTTTCTGTTCTACACAAATTTGATTTCCCGCATTTGTGAGCAAGCTAAAAATTAAGCTGTCAGATTTTTGCAGCTTGATTTGACTTTCAAACTTATTTAATGAAGAAAACGCTCACAAACTGCGGTTTGGGGATAGTTTATCCCGCCTTCTCAGTAGCACTGTACTCTGTGATGGTTTCGGTACTGCCGTCTTTCATTGTTACAGTGAAAACCGCCTTTACACGGTACGTTCCGCTTGAAAGATTGTCCACGGAACCGCTAAGCGAAATGCTTCTGCCGCTCGCCGTTTTAGTCCATTTTGCGCCGCTTACCGCGGAATAAATACCAAAAAGCCCGCTCTTTTCCAGCGTCATTACAACGGAAATGCTCTTGATATCTGTTGTGCCGTTTGCACTGCATGAACAGGTCGCATTACTGCCGCTAATGACCAAATCGGCTTTAGGAGTTATCGTGTCAGAATACCTTGGAGTTATTTCCTCGGCAACTACTCCCTCCAACACCGCTTCGGCATTTGCCGTTACAGGGAGCGCAAGGCAAAGCAATGCCGCCGTAATCGCACACAAAAATCGTTTAAACATATCTACCATCTCCTTTCTTGTTTTTTCGCAGATGTACCATCTGCTATAATAATAACACAATTATCCGCACTATTGTGACATCTTTTTTTTAATCTTAACAAAGTTTCGGCAAAATTTGTTTATCTTCAACAAAAACATGAGCATATTTTGGAGATTACGCCGATGGCTTTGCGTTACTCGGATTAATATACTCAAAACCTTCCGAGAAGGTGTCACGTCGCTGAACTGATTCAGCCAGTCGAATTGCCTCTTCAGCGGGAACAGTGCAGAATATCTCAAGAATATAATCCCCATTGTCCCATACAAGGTCTACAACTCTTCCCGAAATAATAAGCTTGCCATATTTATCACCAACCATAACATCTTCTATACTGTCCCAATTTTCGTTGTCAAAATACATAGCCGTGTGTTTTGTGGACTGTATGAAATCTATTTGTTGATTTCCGTCATAAGAGGTATGCAAAAACTTTATACCGAGTTCATTCCCATAATATTGTTCAAGATAATATCCCCCGGGTATCTCGGGAATATAGTATTCATACTCTATAAATCTCTTTGCGCCCTCCATGCTTACCGACTTAAGTCTGAAATCCTCCTGCGTTACACTGTCCCTTTTCAAGCCCGCGGCAATGGAAGCGCACACTCCCGTGCCAAGCCCTACCGCCATCATAATTGCTATTGAAAGAACGGCGACCCGCTTTTTCAGCGGGACACCTTTCATAATGGGAATGGAAAACGAAGAGGACAAAGGGGACATAGCGGGTATCGGTCTGCCCCTGCGCGTTTTTTCGGCGGACAGTATATTTTTTCTGCGCGCTCTTCTGTAAGACCACGAAAACCTGTGCTTCCTCTCAACGTCAAAGAACTCGCCGTACTGCTCGTTCACATTATCCGCAAGCGCATTTCCGATAGTTTTCTCAAATTCATTCATAATCCATACCCCTTTCCCGCAGAATTTCCGCGAGCTTTCTTCTGGCACGATAAATATGTACGCTTACGGTGTTGGGCTGCATACCCATCAGCTCCGCAATATCCTTTGCCTGCATCTCCTCATAAAGATTAAGATACATTATATCGCGGTCAATCTCGGAAAGCGAGTTTACCGCCTCCGAAATTTCATCCGCGCCAAGCCGCGAAAGCAGCTCCGTTTCCACATAGCTGTCCACCGAAAGCTCATAATGCTCGTCGATGGATTCCATAGGGTGCTTTTTCTGCTTGTTGAGCATATTTATCGCAACGTTCTTCGCTATTATTACAAAATAGCCCGCGTGATTATGACACCCTTTCTCAAAAATATTCTGAAGATTATCAATGATCCGCACAAAAGATGTCTGTACCGCGTCCTCGGCTTCCGCACGATTATGCAGAATGCTGAACGCAACATTGTACATCATTTGCTCGTAGCGTTCGTACAGCGATTCTACCAGCTCCCTGTCCGAATCGCTGCCAATCATCAACAGCGCCGCGCATATCATTCCTCACACCTCCTGATTGTCCGCAATCCGTCTTAATTCCTCCTCATAGTCCTGAACTATCTGTCCGTCCTCTATCACCACATCACCGACGCAATCCAGCGCCAATGTGTTTATTTCCTCGTAAACCGTTTCGGGGAGAATATTGTTTTCGCGGCAATAGCGCTCAGCCCCGCCCTTAAACAGTTCCGATATGACCCTTATATGCCGCGGCGAGAGCGCCTGCGCAAGACCCTCCCAGCCGCCTGCGGCTCCCGATGTTTCGGAATACTCCGCGACTTTCTCCGAAAAATCCTCATCGCTTATCCTGCCCGCTATCTCGGAAACCGTTTCCTCGCTGTCGGTATACTCCTCCACTATCAGCTTCTTTGCCGTTTCCTCCGACTCCGCGCGTATCGCAGACAGCTTTCCGATATCTATATCCACCTTGACGGGAGCTGTCCGCGGTTCTTCCTCGGCGGAGTTTTTCTTCGCCTTTTTGGCGGGGTATATTCCGTTTTTATCGCACCAGACATTCACCGCGTCGGTTATCGCCCGCTCGAATTCGGGAGCGCTGACCGCATCAATCAGCTTGTCGCGGTTGCGGAAGTCGTTTAAAACCATCTTTATATTGGGCGTGATTTTGTGCTGAAAGCCTGTCCGCCTGCGCAGCACCGACTCGATGCTCTTTAACACATATCCGATAAATCCGCGGTAGGGGGACGGCTCGAAAAGCTCCAGAGCCGCTTCTCCGCGTTTTACGCAGTAGCGCTCCACGGGGCTGATGCGAACCTGTCTGAAACCGTCCATTCTGTCAAGATTTACATACGCTCCCGCAAAGGGCGTCCATGTGTAATCGCGCTTCATTCTGCCGCAAATCAGCTTGAACAGGGAGATATCCCGCGCCAGAAAATAAGCGTCCAGCGCGGCAAGCGCCGCTCCCACCGCGCAGTCCAGCAGCGGCTTTGTGATGTCGCTGAAAAACACGCTTTCGCCCAGTTTATACGAGGAATTTTCCATAAGATAGTTCAGCTTACCCGCATAATCCTTGCAGTAAAGCCCCGAAACGCTTTTGCTGAAACCCTCCGTTTTAACGGGAAAGCATGAGCCGATATCGGGATACTGCCCGCTCAGGTCGTTATAGGCATAATAATCCTTGAGCCAGCGCGGCATGACATCATCCAGCCAGCCCGCAAATCCGCGGCAGCCCTCCCACACCGCCAGAAGCCGCCCGAACGCGTCTGCCGCGGAAATGACACCTATCTTGTTCATCAGCTCGTAGCAGTACAGCGTGATGTATGCTCTGTCGGTTTCGAGATATACTCCTCTCCTCACGTCCGTTCTCCAAGTAAAATATGTGCGGAGCTGCGGATTTGAGAGCGCCCCGTATATCGGACGGGATATACCGCAGAAAGCCCGCCGCCCGAAATCGTCGGTAACCTCCGCCATAAATTCGCCCTGCTTTACAATGCTTATTTCGGCGCACTGAGTAAGCAAATATCCGTTATAAAATATCTCATTAAGCCCGCGCATTTCGGTTATTTTATCATTTATAGCCTTATCCGCGTCGGTATTGAAATCGGGAGCTTCGGGGGCAAAGGCTATCTCGTCCGCGGATATCCCGCGGTTGGGAGCGTTATAATATATAATCTCTTTCTGCTCGCGGGAAGGTATCTTCTCGGGCTGAGGAACGCTTTCCGAGTGCTTTTTCGCGTCCTCGATGACCTCCGCTATCTTTTTGCGTATCTCCTCCTGTGCGGATCTTACGGCATTGTCCACCTCTTTGCGCAGCAGCTTTTCTATATCGCTCTTTATCTCCTCGCGGCTCTTGCCGCCTGTCGCGATGAACTTCTTAAATTTGTCCTCCATAAATCCTCCTGATTTAAAAGAATTTTCCGCGCCACGACGGCTTGCCTTGCAAGTTGTGGTGGTGTGTATATAAATGTTGACCTAAAGCGGATTATTTAAAAAAATTTCAAAATTTCCGCAATCACGCGCCGCTTCGCTCTGCGCGACTGCGTAAACCGTACACATTTGCCATTCCGCAAATGTCAGCATGTATATAAAGGTTGCCCTAAAGCGGATTATTTAAAAAATTTCAAAATTTCCGCAATCACGCGCCGTTCGCTTCGCTCACTCCGCGCGATTGCGGAAACCGGTCGGAATTTGCTTCGCAAATTCCGACACTTTTTGAAATTTAATGCGCCGACATTGCGTTGTCATTAGGCTTTTTCTACAAGCTGCGGAAAATTCATGCGTGGGCGGTCAGTTTATGTCTGCTTTCAACTCCTCCGACTGCTCAATTATTGCGTTGTTCTGTATTAAATTGCTTTTGACGATTTGAATCCCCCGCGCGAAGCGCGGAATCGGGATTCCAAAGGGACGCGACCCTTTGGCGGGGTGCAGGGGCAGCGCCCCTTTCGGGGTGTGGGGCAGAGCCACACATTTTAGCGTAAGCGAGGCGCTAAAGGAGATTTGGAGGGAGAACAAGAGCTTTCCCTCCATATCAAAAAATCAAGCAATTCTTAATTTTTTGATTCGGGTGTGTGGAGACCGGCTGTCCCCACATCTGCCGCCTTCCGCTTCACAAGGGCATTCCCCCTCAACACCGCCTAACACAAGAGGACAATATTTCGCATACACCCCGAAAAACTGTCCCCCAAAAATTATTCCTCAACAAACGCGATATGCTCCGCCCAATCCTCGGGAAAGCCGAGATCCGAAAGCCTTATTATATCCTCATTTTTCTTTAACAGCCTTGACAGCGGCTTGACGATCCGCTCGTTCCAGTTTACCCTGTTGTGATAGAGCTGCTTCATAATCATTATATACCCGAAAGCGTCCGATTTAAGCTCAGGCTCAAAATCACGCGGGGTTTTCGGCTCTACCGGGAACGTGTTGCCATATATCCTGTTGTAATGCGCACAGTAGTTGCGCAGCTCGTTCAGGCAGAATATCCAGTTGTCCATCTCCGAGGGTGAACAATGATAGAAATCCCACGCGAGAGCTTTCTTATCCGCGTTGTGCATATCCTTGTAGAAAAACGCCAGCGTACCGAAGCTGAAAAGCTCCATCACCACCCAAAGCGGAAAAGCGCCGCTGTACTTTTTATTATAATGCTTTACAAAAGCCCGCTCATCGTTAGCCTCAATAAGATAATTTATCTTTGACATAAAGCTGTTGTGGTTATGCTTGAAATCAAAAGTCGATGCGTTAAGGTATCCCAAAGCGCCGTATTTCAGCGCATGATAATTCGATATCGCGGCGCGCAGAGCAATCTCGATCTCCTCCAGAGCCGCGATAAGTATGCTCCTGAGCTTTCGGTCCATCTCGTAAATGCGGAGAATTTTCTCAAAGGTAGTTCCGTCCTCATAGCGCTGCTTGCTTACCGAAAAGGGTGCGAAATAATTTGAAAGCCGAAAGTAGTTTATGTATTTCAGCGTTTCCCGGGCCAGCTTTTCGTCCTCGATAACGCACCCGCGCTCGCGGAGCTTCGCTATCTGCTCGTTTATGGTTGAGGGTAGTTTCTGCTGCATTCCTTAATCTCCCAACAAATTATTTTTGACCTTGTTCATATAATCAATTATATTCTCGTCCTCGGATATATTATATGTGTAGCCGAATTTCTCCGCAACAGCCTCCGCCAGTCTGCGGAACAGGGCGCAGGCGGTGAAAACCGCTCTCCATATATTATCGTAATCGCTGTCGGAATAGGTCGCGGCATACATTTTGTAAAGCTCCTCGGGAAGATATTTCTTGTAATATTTCCCCATTTTTCCCGCCGACACCTTGAAATCATTTTCCGCTCCGATATACCAGTCCGTCATAATATTAAGCCCGTTGCGCACATAATTATTGAACATCTCCATAACATAGGGAAGTTCGTCGCGGGCTATTCCCTTTGCAACGTTGTTCAGACACCAGTGAAACTCGTTGCAGCAGTCATGAAACAGCTTCTCCGCGGGCGGCTTTATATACCAGAAGTCCTCCCGCGGCTTTATTCCCGAAAGCTCCCCGGTCTTGTCCAGCAGCACTATTACAGGCTCACCGTCGTCTATATAGGGGTCGCTTGTTATATTAAGGTCAATTCGGTTGCCGTCCTCAAAAATCGTAAGAAAAACGAAGCTCCCGTCGTTGTCGGGCGGGATAAGGCTCATAATTTCGGGAGTTTGCAGCAGCGATATACCGCCGAATTTCTCCTCCAGCCACGCGGTATTGTTCCAGAACGGCGCGACGTCCGTTACAAAATATATGATGTCATAATCCTGATAAATATCTTTGGGCGCGTGAGTATCCGCCCGCGAGCCTGACATGATAACCCCGCGGATACGCTCGTCTTCCTTTGCCGTATTTATTATAAGCTCCAGCATTTCTCTTTCACTTCTCATTTCCATACCTCCAAAAAAATTGATACGGGCTGTGATCCCGTTGGTTCTCGCCGACAAAAGGCTGATATATATTGACGAGAAGTTGTTAATATATGTTGACGAGGATTAAATGATTTTAAAGAATTTCAAAATTCCCGCACTCACTCTCAGTTGCTCGCTTACGCTCACTCCTTACGAGCGGCTGCGGGAACCGGTCATCGTTCGCCCTTCGGTGAACTCGACCTTTTTGAAATTCAGATGCGCGGGCATTTTGCGGTTCTCTGCAGACGCCCCTCACCTGCGCGTACGCTTTGCGGCTCTCTGCGAGCGTCCCTCTCCCGCGCGTACACAATGCCCCTCTAATCCAGCCAGAACATCTCCCGCTCGTGCTTGCTCTCTCTTGTCATAAGCGCGCTTATGCTCTTTTTAGGATCGCTGCCGTTATAGCAGACGTTCACTATCTGCTCGATAATGGGAGTGTCGATATCATGCTCACACGCAAGCCGGAAAGCCGTTTTGCTGTTGAGATATCCCTCGACCGTGCCGATCTGAGCGACCGCCTCCGCGGCGGGAACTCCCTGCCCGATAAGATATCCCGCGCGGTAATTCCGCGAGTGCTGCGAGGTGCAGGTAACGATCAGATCTCCAAGACCCGCCATGCCCGTAAAGGTCTTCCAGCTTGCCCCGAGAGCCACCGCAAGCCGTGTTATCTCCGTCATTCCTCTTGTCATAAGTGCCGCTACCGTGTTGTCGCCCAGACCCATTCCGCGGGCTATTCCGCAGCCCAGCGCTATCGGATTTTTCAGCACCCCGCCCAGCTCGCAGCCAGTAACATCATCGTTGATGTAAATTCTGTATACCTCGCAGGCAAGCGTATTCTGTATATATTTCGCGGTTTTGGAGTCATAGGCGGCGCACACCTCCGTAGTGGGCACGAACCGCGCTATTTCCTCCGCGTGGCAGGGTCCCGTCAGCACAGCTGTCGGGTTTTCGGGAAGCTCCTGCCGTATTATCTCCGAAAGCCGGCAGCCCGTGGCTTCCTCAAGACCCTTGCTGGCGTTTACCACTGCGGTTTTTTTGTCGATATACGGCTTTACGGTGCGCACAGCCTCGCGGAAAAAAGGCGAGGGGATACAAACTATCACTATATCCGCGCCCGAAACAGATTTTGGGTCTGTTGTAACTCCGAGATTATCGGGCAGCTTTACGCCCGCAAGAAGCCGCTTGTGCTCCCTGTCGCGGCGGAGCTGCTCCGCTTCCTCCTCAAATTTTGTCCAGGTCACCACCTCGTGCCCGAAGCCGCTGAACAGCACTCCAAGCGCCGTGCCGTAGCCGCAGCCGAGTATCGTTATCTTAGCCATGATTTGCTCCTTTCGGTCGGAATTCCGTTACTTCCCGACTGTTTTTTCCCCAAGTTTTTTCTCCGTATGGTGCGCGAGCCGTGAAAGATTTCCACGGTGCATATAAATTATCAGTCCGCCCATAAACAAGGCTATAAAGGTGTTTATCAGCGCAGCGGGGTCATTGTCAACAACTTTCCCGAACACAAACGTACTTATAAAGAACAGCGCCGAGGAAACGCAGCTTCCAAGCGAAACATATCGGGTTATCGCCACCAGAATAACAAAAACTCCCAGCAGAACCAGACCCGTGCGCCAGTCCAGAGTGAATATCGCGGAAACAGCGGCAAGAACACCCTTTCCGCCCTTAAATCCGTAATATATCGGGAATACATGACCAACGACCGCCATAAATCCCGCCATATATTCCACCCATTTCATTTCCGAGGAATATTCCGCCGTGTCAACTCCCCCAATATACCTGAACGCAAGCCTTACCGCCAGCACAGCCAGCACCGCTTTTGCCACGTCGCCCAGCAGCACTATCGCCGAGCTTGCCTTGCCCTGCGTCCGCAGGGTGTTTGTCAGACCCGCGTTTCCGCTGCCCATAGAGCGGATATCATTACCCGTTTTTATTTTTGTAACTATTATAGAGGTGTTTATCCCGCCGAGCAGATAGGGCACGACAAGCATTATTATAAAGCATATCCAAACCATGATTGTCAGTTTTCCTTTCCGTCCTTTTCTTCGCCGTCGGGTTCGGACGCAAAGTGCGCCGGCTCACCGTTCAGCATTATCTTTATGTTCCCGTTCCTGCCCTTTATCGCCGCCATCAGCATTTCACCGCTTTCACCGGGGCTGAGGGTAATTATGGTTTCTTTGCCGTCGCACAGCCTCAGAAATATACCGTTTCGCCTTAAATCCGCCGAGCGTATCTCGTCGTATCTCATAAGCTTTATACGGCGATAGGAATAAAATATTATCCAGTTTTCCTTATAGAATTTATGAACGCCTATCCTATATGTTTGGGAGTAATTCTCAACGACCTCGGCGGCGCTCCCCTCGGGAATCTCCCCCAGTTTGTCCCTGAATTTTTTCGGGGCAACAATGAAAATATCCGCCGCCGCCCATATCAGGCAGCACCCTAGAAAAGCCGTTATGACAATACCCGGGATACGGGTGTTATCCCGCGCGAAAACTCCCGTAATAAGAAATGCCGTTATACATATTGCGACAATTACCGTATATCTTATAAGGAGCGAAATATGCGCCCTGTAAAAATCCTTTAAAATCTGCCGCATTTACTCGCCTCTTTCGCGCACGGTGAGCTTTATGGGCGTCCGATCCAGCCCGAAGGTCTCCCGTATCTGATTTTCAATATAGCGCTGATAGGAATAGTGGAACAACTCCCTGTTGTTGCAGAACACAACGAAGTTCGGGGGATTTGTCGATGCCTGGGTCATGTAATACAGCTTCAGCCGCTTTCCCTTGTCGGAGGGAGGCTGAACCCGCGAAGTGGCGTAACTGAGCATATCGTTGAGCACGCCCGTGGAAATGCGGCGGGAATGCTGCTCCTTTACCGACTTGATAAGCTCGAAAAGCTTGTCCACACGCTGCCCCGTTTTTGCGGAGATAAACACGAACGGAGCGTAGCTCATAAAAGAGAAATCCGTTTCCAGATTATGTGTGAACTCCCGCATTGTCTTGTCCGTCTTGTCCTCCACCGCGTCCCACTTGTTTACCGCGATAACGCTCGGCTTGCCCTTGTCGTGCGCGTATCCCGCAACCTTGCTGTCCTGCTCGGTAAAGCCGACAGTGGCGTCTATCATTATAACGCACACATCGGCTCTGTCAACCGCCATCAGCGCGCGCAAAATACTGAAGTGCTCTATATTTTCCTTTATCTTCGCTTTTCTGCGCATTCCCGCGGTGTCGATAAAGACGTACCTGTCCTCTCCGCGTGTTACCTCGCTGTCTATCGCGTCACGGGTCGTTCCCGCTATATCCGAAACAATGGAGCGCTCCTCGCCCGCGATAAGGTTTATCAGTGAGGATTTGCCCACGTTGGGCTTTCCGATAACCGCTACCTTTATTGAGTCTTCGTCGTACTCGTCCGGCTCGTCGGGCGGAAGATTCTCAAACACCGCCTCCAGCAGATCGCCCGTGCCGTGACCGTGCACCGCTGAAACCGATATAGGGTCGCCCAGCCCAAGATTATAGAACTCGTACAGCTCGGGCGGAGGCTCGCCTATACTGTCCGCCTTGTTTACCGCCAGCACCACGGGCTTTCCGCTTTTCATAAGCATTGCCGCCACGTCCATATCGTTCGCGGTAACTCCCGTGGTGATATCCGTAACGAAAATAATAGCGTCCGCCCTCTCTATGGCGAGCATAGCCTGTTCCCTCATCTGCGCGAGTATCACGTCATCCGTCTTTGGCTCTATGCCGCCCGTGTCGATAAGCATAAACTCGCGGTCCAGCCACTCGCAGCGGCTGTATATCCTGTCACGCGTGACTCCCGGAGTATCGTCCACTATCGACAATCTTTTTCCCACCAGCTTATTGAAAAGAGTGGACTTTCCCACGTTGGGTCTGCCCACAACAGCAACTACCTGCATTATATACCGCCTTTCAAACATTACAAAATTACAAATTTACTCACACACTCATAAACCCATATACTTGCACTCTCGCATACTTATACTATTATAGTATAACACATTATTCCGAGATTTTCAAGCCGAAAGAGGAAAAACCGTACAAAAAATCCCCGCGGGCTTTCTCCCGCGGGGCGAGTGATCATTTGTCGGGCTGTATCTTCCAGATATCTTTTGCGTATTCCTCAATCGTTCTGTCGGAACTGAATTTGCCCGAGCAACAAAGGTTTATCCAGCACTTGCGCAGGAACTCATCTCTATGGTCGCGGTAATCGGCGTTAGCCTTCAGCTTAGCCTCGACATAGCTTTCAAGGTCGCCGAGAATATAATAATTATCGGGCTTGTGCCAGCTCGCGCCGTCAAGCAGCGAGTAGTACAGCTCCTTGAACGCACCGCTGCCGCCGTCGGAGAATGTGCCGTCGATAAGCTTCTCCACCACGGCGGAGATTTTTTTGTTGTTCGCGTAGATCTCGCGTGGGTCGTACTTCGGCATTATTTCCGCAAGCTCCTCTACCCTCGCACCGAAGATATAGTTGTTTTCGATTCCCGCTTCCTCCGCTATCTCGACGTTGGCTCCGTCATAGGTTCCAAGAGTGACCGTGCCGTTAAGCATGAATTTCATGTTGCCCGTGCCGCTCGCCTCGGTGCCCGCAGTGGATATCTGCTCCGAAATATCCGCGGCTACCACCAGCTTCTCGGCATAGGAAACATTGTAATTCTGCACAAATACCACCTTTATCGCGCCGTTTATCTCCGGATCGTTGTTTACAAGTTTTCCTATCTCATTGATAAACTTGATTATCGCCTTTGCGCGGGCATATCCGGGAGCGGATTTCGCACCGAAAATATAGGTGGTGGGGTAGAAATCCTTTATGCTGCCGTCCTTTATGCCGTAATAGATATAAAGGATACTGAACGCATTCAGCAGCTGACGCTTATATTCGTGCAGACGCTTTATCTGTATGTCGAAAATACTGTCGGGAGCAATGTCAACGCCCTCGTGAGCGGCTATATACTCCGCAAGAGCTTTTTTGTTGCTGTGCTTGATATCCGCAAAGCGCGACATCTGCTGTTTGTCGTCAGCGTATTTTAGAAGATTTTTAAGCTCGGTAAGATTTGTTATCCAACTCTCGCCGCCCAGAAGCTCGGTTATCTGTTCAGACTGCTTCGGGTTGCAGAGAGCTATCCAGCGGCGGGGAGTAATGCCGTTGGTCTTGTTCTGAAAGCGCTCGGGGTACAGAGAATACCACTCGGGCAGGGCGTCGTTTTTGAGTATCTCGGTGTGGATACGCGCCACGCCGTTGGTCGCGCTTGTGCAATAAATAGCCATTTTAGCCATATGGACAACTCCGCCGCTTATGGGCTTCATGCTGTCTATCCGCTCTCTCGGCAAGCCGCGGCGGTACATATCGGAGATAAAATACTCGTTGATGCGCATGATTATGCCGTACACCTCGGGGATAAGCTCCTCCATGATATCTGTCCCCCACTTTTCCAAGGCTTCAGCCATGATGGTGTGGTTGGTGTAGTTAAAGGTCTTTTGGGCTATCTCAAACGCCTTGTCAAAGGACAGCCCGTGCTGAGCGGTTAGCACCCGTATAAGCTCGGGTATGGCTATGGTGGGGTGGGTATCGTTGAGCTGAACGGAATTGTATTCCGCAAAATCCTCGATTTTTCTGCCCGCGCGCAGGTGCTTTCTGATAAGATCCGCGATAGAAGCGGCGCTGAAAAAGTACTGCTGTCTTAAGCGGAGCAGCTTGCCGGGGCGCGCGTCGTCGTTGGGATAGAGCGTGCGGGAGATGTTCTCCGCCTCTATCTGCTCACGGCAAGCCGCCATATAGTCCTGACGGTTGAAAGCGCCGAAGTCAAACTGATTTACCGGCTCGGCCTCCCACAGGCGCAGAGTTCCCGCAAAATCATTCTTATACCCGAAAATCGGCATATCGTAGGGAACAGCCTTGACGTCACCCGCCGCAAAGTGTATGGTTACCGCGTCGGAATCTGCTCTTTTGCTCCATGGGTCGCCAAATCTTGTCCAGTCGTCAGCGTACTCGCACTGGAATCCGTTCTCTATGGTCTGACGGAACAGACCGTATTTATAGCGTATGCCGTAGCCCGTAAGCGGCATCTTCAAAGCCGCCGCGCTGTCGAGAAAGCAGGCGGCAAGACGTCCCAGACCGCCGTTTCCGAGAGCCGCGTCCTCTATCTCCTCCAGGTCGTTAAGGCTTGCGCCCGCGCTGTTAAGCAGCTTCTCCGCCTCGTCGTGAAGCCCTAAGCAAAGCAGGTTGTTGAACACGGCGCGTCCCACCAGAAACTCCGCCGAAAGATAGCTTGCCGAGCGACCCTTCGGCGCGCTTTTTTTCATTATCGGGACAGCCTGCTTCATTATCGCCGACGCCAAAGCGTTGTGGAGCTGCGGAGCGGTGGGCTTTGCGCCCTCCTCTGACAGCTCCGCGAGATTGTCCTGAAAATCCCTCTTGAGTAAATCCCTATCGATCATTTAAATACCCTCCTTAAAGAAAAGAATATTTTTCCAAGAAACCGTATTTATTATAACATACTTTTTCCATAAATTCAAGCAGGAAAAGTTTGTCGCGGGATTTTTATATTTAACAACTTTTTACCGTTTTTAATAATCGGTTTTGTTGAATTTTGCGGTTGGGAGGGCGCTGAAAGCCAAAAGCCACCGTCCGCCCACGCAGGATGTTCCCGTGTTATTTGACAGGTAGAATGCGGAAAATAAAAAAAGCCTAAAAAAGGCTTGAAAAATGCGGAAACGCGCCGAAAGTGGCTTTATAGAGCCATTTTTTAGACTTGAAACAGTGGAATAAAATAAAATCATGCCCAGAAGGTTGTCAAAAACTTTTCGGGCATTTTTGTTATATAAATGCACACATGAGAATTTTATGGAGTGTCTTCAAAAAAATGTTCAAACTTCTTCAAAAAACGTTCAAATGGCTTTGCAGAGCGTTCTAACAAGATTTGAGGTAAAGTGAAAACCAATCATAAAATTTACATAAATGTATTATTTTAGCAACGAACTCAACGAACAAAAAAGCTTTGTCAACGAACAACTTCGTTGACAAGATATGAATGTCATAAAATAATAATCATTACTATTTCTTTGTGCAAAATTTTATACTATTAAAAATATAAATTAAGAGTGGCATTTTTGGAGTGAATGCCGCTCCGTTTTTTCTTCAAATTCTTTTTAAACACGACCGATAACCCTGCCGCTGCAGCGTACATCTTCATAATCAGATAATGGTATATCGTCGTAATCTTCGTTGAGGGAAACAAGGTGATCGCCGCAATATTTCTTTATGTAACCACTTCCGTCAAGGATAAATATACCGATTTGCCCCATCTCAACAGTATCCTGCATTTTAACCAGAACAATGTCACCGTCATAATAAACCGGCTCCATGCTGTCGCCGCTTATTGTCAGGGCATAGTCAGCGCGACGAGCTTCGGGAGTGTCGGAAATCTCTATTGTTTCCCAATTGTCGCCTTCGTCCAACTCAAATCCGCACCCTGCTGATACCTTGTAAACACTATGGCGAATTTCAATCAGCCGCTCCTCGTCCTGTTCCGGCGCTTCATCAGCGGTAGGAGCGATGGTGATAGGCTTAGATTTCTCAACCGTCTTTTTCTTCTCTTTGGAGATTTTTTCAGCTTCTTGTGCCGCTCGTTCGGCGGCAAGCTCGGTGAGCGTTTCAGCACGTTCTATTATTTTGCATTTGTCGAAATCATTTAGAGAAGAAAAACATTTTATTAGTTTTTTCTCAGATTCGGATAATGATAAAGAGTTATAATTTTCTCCAAATAAAAGACAATCTGTCGGTACGTTTAATCTTACCGCTAACTTCATTACAATATCGCTATTAGGCATTGCTCCGTTCTTCCAACCGCTTAAGGAGCCCTTGTTTCCACCGCATTCTAAAACAATAGGAGTAATTTTAAGCCCTTGTTTATCACATATAGCTTTCAAATTATTATAAAACAAACAAATCACCTCACTAAAAAATGTATACTTTTCACAAAGTGTATTTAAAATTACCAAATCTCTTGACAAGTACTTTTAAAAGTACTATAATATAAGTGTCCCCGACAGGGGCAACGAAAGGTATAGTTATCCACTTTCAATTATACCATAAAGCGGAAAAAAATACAAGGAGGTAAATACATTGGATTTTGACGAATTAGAGTTGGGCGCGGACGAATTAGCGCCAGAGAAACCCTACGCGCCGGAGCGGCGGGAGGAGATCGACGAGCTTTTGGCATATCTTGCCGCTCTTGCGGCGGAAATAACAGCATAAGGAGGTCGTATTATGGAGTTTGGTAAAATTCTCAGGCGCAAGCGCGAGGATCACAATCTGACCCAAGCGGAGGTTGCCGAGCGGATCGGCGTAAGCCGCCAGAACGTGGACAGCTATGAATCCGGCTATAAAATCCCATCTATGCGGGTAGTAATTGCCACCGCCGATCTGTTCCACTGCACAACCGACGAGATGATAGGGAGGAAGATATCATGAACGAATTAAAGGTTTTCAGCAGTACCGAGTTTGGCGAGCTGGGGGTTATGCTGATTGACAGCAAGGAATATTTTCCTGCTACACAGTGTGCCGCTCTTCTCGGTTACGAAAATCCCGCGCGGGCAGTGCGCAAGTACTGCAAAGGGGTGACCAAAACGGTCACCCCCACCAACGGCGGCACACAGACCGTCAACTACATACCCGAAGGCGACCTTTACCGCCTTATAGTCAGCTCGAAGCTGCCGCAGGCGGAGAAGTTCGAGCGGTGGGTCTTTGACGAGGTGCTTCCGTCCATCAGACACAGCGGCGGGTACGTCGGGAACGTTGAGGAACTTATTGCAAAGACCGCGACGGCAGTCGCAACAGCAGTTATAAAACAAATTATACCGATTTTACAGCTTGACGGCAGCCCTCTCGATGATTTTCGGACGGTTCAGATGGCGACGCCCAGACCTCGGCGAAAAGCCATGAGTAAAATATCACGAGTAGATTTGGAAGTGCGTCAGACCGTAGATGATATGATCCGCTCGGATAGATACAGCTATGAGGATATAAAGGATTATCTCAGCGAGCATGGGATCGCAGCCAGTTGTTCGGCAATATGTCGTTATCGAAAAAGGCTCATGTAAATACAACAGGAGGAAATTTATGAAGCTGAAAGACAAAAGCCAATCATAATAGCGGCGCTTCAAGCGCTGGGGATCACGCCGCGGGAGCTTGAGATCACTCCCAACACCGACACGATAGGCAACGTTTTCGTCAACGGAGAGTTTTTCGGGGTGTTCGACTACATCAGGCGGACGTTTGTGGATTGAGGAGGGCGTTATGGCAAAAGAGGATTTTCCGCGGCTGCTCAGAGAGTGGCGTACGGCGAACGGGCTGATTCAAAAAGAGTTAGCTGAAAAAAGCGGCATATCATGTCGTCAGATTCAAAACTACGAGCATGGAACAAGCTTTCCATCAGTTGAAGCGGGCAGGCGACTTGTTGCTTTGGGATTTGATCCGGCTTATCTTCCAGAGGGAGTGCATCGGGTTCGCTGCCCCGATATCAATGCCCCCCTAACGGACGAGGAACAGCAGTTTGCGGCTAAAAAACACGGTTTGGTTTATTGGTTTCTCAATTGGGCAGGTCTTTCACAGGACGAATGGTATGACATAATAGCTATCGGATATCTGCAGGCGGTAAAAAAATGGTTTGCGCGTCCCGAAATTCACTGTTTTAGTTTTTCGACGATTGCAAAAAAAGCAATGAAAAACAGCGTGAGATTAGAACGCGAAAAGCAGTCTCGTTTACCGCGGACAGTCAGCCTCGACGACATTATCCCCGGCACGGAGGGCATGACCTACGGCGAAACGCTCTGTGATCCGCGCGACTGCGTAAGAACTTAAAAAACAAGTTTTGCAATCGACTGCAAAACGGAACAGGAGGTCGAAATGATAAACATAGGAACGGAAATCGGCGGTTACAAGGTGATTGCGGCGGCAAACGGGTTTGCACTTGCGGAATCCAAGACTGCACCAAACCCTTTTGTGGTGTGGACGGTCGATGATGATGGCGAGGGTGTTTGCGTGGGGCATTATTTCAACGAGCGCGAAGAAGCAGAGTGGGATTTCTGCGCGAGAGCGTTTGAGTGGTTTGAGGATAACGTGAATATTACTTTCACCGAGGATACCGCCGTGTCAAAGGGGAAAAAAGCGCTTTTGCGCGAGTGTCTTGGCGGTATAATAGAGGCGCGAGAGGCGGTCACAAAGGCGGCGCAGATGGTTGACGAGATGTGCGGCGAGCTGGACAGGCTTAAAGCGCAAGGAGCTATTCCCATAAAAATAGACTATCTGTCACAATGTGTCGAGGTCAATTGGGAATATCTCAGCAATTCGGTTAAAGAAACTATCGACTACATTAAGCAAGAGAGGAATAACAGATAGATGAAAACGGTAAAAATCAACGGGCTGAAATGGAAAGTCTTTTTTGTGGAAAGCGACAGCCCGAAGCTCACCGATGAGAACGGCAAAAGAAACATTCTGGGCATTACATATTTCAGGGAATGCGAAATTTATATTGACAAGGAGCTTCACAAGCCGCTCCGCAGACAG
Source organism: uncultured Oscillospiraceae bacterium (assembly GCA_910587135.1). Lineage (GTDB taxonomy): Bacteria > Bacillota > Clostridia > Oscillospirales > Ruminococcaceae > CAG-115. Next base: position 4,010 of record CAJULF010000007.1, on the reverse strand, counting down.
ACCGTGATCCACGAGCTTGTTCACGCACTGCTGTTTTCCTACGGTATCAACGCCGAAGGCGCGACTGAAGAAGAGATATGCGACCTTATAGGTGCTCACCTGGACGAGCTTGTAAAATTGAAAGAAGCAATATAGCCGAAACGGGCAGCGCCGAAAGGCGTTGTCCGTCCGCGGGAAATGATCTACCCGCGCTGATGATGGCAGATCGGGAAAGGGGTGAAAATATGACAAAAGAGGAATTCGACAGCGTGACCCGCGATCTGCTGGTTGCGTGGTTCATGGAGATGTATTCATACATCTCGGGGGGCGAACAGGCACAAAAAATAGAGCCCCTGCAGAAACGACAGCTGATCGCAACGGCACAGTCGCTTCTGCACGACATACAGGACGCTTTGGACAGCGAACTGAAAGGCTCTGATAAATAGTATATCAGAGCCGAGAGCTTTTGTCAATACTTTTTTCAGAAAGGAGAGATATTTTTGACAACTTATTTGACTACCGCTGAGGTTGCGGAGTTAAAGGGGTGCAGTTTGAGATATGTCCAGCAGTTGGTACATCAAGGGAAATTGGAACATACCGAGAAAGAAGACGCTACTAATAATCGTATTGAATATCTCGTGCCGCTCACGGCATTATCCAAGAAGCTCCAGCTGAAATGGGAGGAACAGCAGCGGCGCAAGCTGGGGCTTGAGCCCGCTGTTAAAGCCTCGTTAAAGAAGGCTGAAAAAGAGCTTAACGACGACTTTAATTCGCGGCAGATCACCTTATCGGACTTGTCATATGAGCAGCGTGACGAGATCGCGTTCTGGAGCGGGCTTATTCAGGAATGGCTCGCGGAACGTGAACGAAACGGCGCGAAATACGGTAAATGCAAGGTTGATGAGATGTTTATAGGCGCTCAGAAGCTGAGGTATCCCGATCTCAATATAAGCGCCGACATACTTTACCGCAAATACAAAGCGTACAAAAACGGCGACCTTGAGGCGCTTATCGACCACCGCGGCGGGCACAACAAGGGAAAAACAAGCATACCCAAGTGAGCATGGGATTATTTCCTGTACATATACCTGCAGGAAAATCAACGCACGGTAAGCCGCTGCTATACGAAAACGCTGGAATATATGCGGGAATACTACCCCGAGGAATACGCGGATATACCCTCGGAGCGGACGTTCCGACGGCAGGCGGAAAAGATACCGTTCTGTGAAACGGCGCTTATGCGTAGGGGAAAGAAATATTTTGACGACCATTGTATGCCGTATGTTGACCGTATCTATGACGATCTGCACGCCAACGATATATGGGTAGCGGATAACTACACCTGCGATTTCACATCAAAAGGCGAAAACGGAAAACTTCATAGGCTATATCTGACAATGTTTATGGACGCTTTTTCGGGTATGGCTGTGGGGTGGCACGTTACGGAAGACCCGTCTGTTTCGGACACACTGCTGGCATTCCGAAACGGCGTTCTGCGGTGCGGATTTCCTCAAAAGGTCTATATGGATAACGGCTCTGAGTTTACAGGTCACGATCTGGCTGGACGCGGTCACAGGACGCGGAAGAGCTGGAATAAGGAGGAACGGCCCGCCACCATAATGGAGCGGATCGGCATAGGGAAAATCTTTGCAAACCCAAGAAATGCAGACGCAAAGGCAGTTGAGCGAATGTTCAGAACGTTCAAGGAACATTTTGCCCGCGAAATTCCTACCTATCTCGGCGGTAACGTGCTGGAGCGACCGGAAAGCTACAAATACAAAATAAAGCACGGGATCGTTCCGGAAGATCAGCAGATACGGGCATTGATAGACGCATACATGGACGGCGAATATAATCAAGACCCATACGGCGGCAAGGCAAAGGGTTTTGAGGGAATGACACGTATGCAGGTATGGAACGAGAGTATGAAAAAGAAATCGCCCGACGAGATACGCCGCCCTGCGTCGGAGCATACGCTCGATCTGCTGCTGAAGCGAATAAGCCGCGCACAGAAGATAAAGCGTAACGGCGTGTTTATAACCATATGCGGCGATAAGCTGTGGTATTACGGCGAGGAAACGCTTATGCACATAAATGAAACGGTGTATATACGGTATGATCCGTCAGACCCGCGAGAGGCGAGAATTTACGACATGGAGACTGACAAGTATCTGTGGACATGGAAACTCGCCGACGAGCTGATGATGGATTATATAACCGAAAATATCAAGGATTTCGAGGATATGGGCAAAAGGACTTCCGCGGTCAGAAAGGCAATGCTCAATGTCAAGAACGGAATTATCGGAGCAGTGGATCACAACAAGCGTATCGACGAGCTCGCGATAGCCGTTGAGCGTTTCAATAGGAAAATAAAGGAAAGCAACGGCATCATACAGCCGACAAGCTATACGCCCGTGTTTGCCGAGGAGGAGATCGAAGAGCACCCACAGCTGAGGGACATAACACAGATAACGTCGATAATAGAACTTATGTCGGCAAACGCGCAAGCCGCGAGAAAGGACGGATAATATGGAGGAACAGGCAAAAAAGCAGGTCGAATATAACGAGGAGCAGAAGGAACTTCTCACAAAGGTTGAGCAGATAATTAAGGGTGGTGTTTCGCAGGCGGAGCTGTGCAGGCTGACGGGCGTTCCAGAGCAGGTGATGTCACCGCTTCGCAAGGGTACATATGGGGGCAAGCTGGAGAAATATTTCGATATGCTGGACAAATATTTTGAGGTGAAAAGCGCCGCCGAAAAGAATTACAAGCCCGTAAGATATGCGCCCATCAGCACGTCAAATCTCGCGTACCAGACCATTAGGAACATACAGATAATGGGCGGCTTCGGGATCGTAGTTGGCGACCCGGGCATAGGGAAAACAAAAGCGGTCATGAAATACGCGGAAGACAACCCCACAAGCTGCATAGCGATAACCGCGGGGGCGTGTATACGCGGAACACGCGCGGTTCTTAAGAAAATAGCCCGGGAATTAAACATACCCTTGACTCAGGCGATAGACGACCTTTACGCAAGCATAACCGCCAAGCTGCACGACGGTATGCTGATAGTAGTAGATGAGGCTCAGCACTTATCGTTTAACGCCATCGAAGCACTGCGTGAAATATCTGACGAATTCGATGGAAAAGCGCAAACCTGCGGGGTGGTGCTTGTCGGAAACGACGGAATAGTGGAGCGAATGGAAGGAGCTAAGACCAAAGGTAACTATAAGCAGACAAATAACCGAAGATGGCAGCTTCAGGAGCTTAAAACGACAGACTTATCCATGGCGGACATAAAGATGATATTTCCGCTGCTTGAAGGGCAGGACAACGCGCTGAGGTTTTTATTGGCGATCTCTAATGGTGAGCTCGGTTTGCGCGGAGCTGTAAGACTTTTTTCACAGGCATACAATATCAAGACTTATGATTTTGACGGGCTTGTTGCTACCGCTAAGGCAATCGGTTCGAGAATAGACGGTGTGGAAAAAGCATTAAAGGCGGTGCGCTCATGAAACACGGAAAGAATCCGACATTAAGGCAGAAAAAGCTGATGCAAGCCTCCGGTCACAACAGCGGGGACTGGCTTGTTGTAAAGGACACGCCGGAGGTAATGGTTATACAAGACAGACATACCGAAAAAACAATCATTGACATACGAAAGGAGCTGTACAAATGAAGCTGTGGGATTTTCTGGAGTGCTTTATGCTGTTCGGGGCTGGCGCGATGTTCACCATGATAATAAGCGGCTCGATATACGCGCTGGGAGCGCCGCGGATAATAATCGTTATGGCGGTCGCGCTGCTGCTTGTGGTCATGGCGGCGGTGATAGGATACTGCGCGGGGCGCAGGCGCAATGAGCTGGAACGCTTGAGAGCTTATAACAAGGGCGTGCAAAAGGGAAATTCGGCGGGATATGAGCGGGCAAAGGCGGATATAAAGGAATTTCTCGGGACGGATTAAAAAACGGGCGCGCCCGCGCCCGCCTTAATGCCACCAACGGCGGTCACAAGTCCGCGTGTAAGGCAGAGTG